>NZ_JBJIAI010000044.1:0-23782 GCF_045311035.1 Mycobacterium sp. SMC-13 | reverse complement strand
CGGTAAGACCAACACGAGGCCCACACCTGGGGAATTACGTGACAGCAACCCCTGGGGAATTACGTGACCGACGACACGCCCTCAGAGATGCCGAATCTCTCGTCTCAAATTTCGATCGCTGCTTCGGCCGTGATCGAGCTGGCGGTATAACCGATCCATGCAAACAGCAGGAGCGGTATCCCCCAGATGACAAGGAAACCCTGAAGAGACAGCGGGCCGCTAGGTGCGATGAAGGCGACGAGTAGAAGAACGTGCGCGACGGCGGCGATGGCCGCGACATGTGCGGTGGATCGGCGCATCACGTGGTGGCGATACACGGCAATGGCGAAGCACCCCAGCGCAACGGCGGCAGGAATCCCGGACATCGCCAACGTCCCGAACGCGAGATCGTAAAGAAGCGTCGACAATTCGGGGCTGCGGGGTCGGTATATCTGCACATTGAACACTGTGAATCCGGCGAGGACCAGGGTGACGACGCTGGCGAAACCGACGCCGAATCCAGTGGCCAGCGGTGACCCTGCCGGCAGTCTGTCTCGAAGGTGCGTCCATACCGCGCCGGCGAATACGAGCCACAGCCCGACGCCTACGGTGTACAGCAGTTGCGAGGCGACCAACCGGTCATGGTGCGCCGAAGCCCAGCGCGCAATCTCGGCGCCAGATGTCTGAGTCGACGGGAAGAACCAGATCGGATAGACCGGAATTGCAGCGGCTGGGATGAGCACGCCCAGGGTTCCGGCCCACCGCGCGACGTACGCCGAGTTTCGTCTGTCCGTGGCGGTGATTGCGCGGTCGTCGTCCATGAGAGCCCCCTGGCCTGCATTCTTACCGTTGGTTAGTTGCCAGCTGCCCCTCATTCTGCGATACGGCGCCGAACTTATCAATGGTCAGATTGGGCGTAGACTGCGTCCTCGTGGCAACTGACCCCGCGAAGCCGTACCACCACGGGCAGCTCGACCGTGCGGGCATCGACGGCGCCGTGGAGGAAGTGGAAACTGTCGGGGTCGCCGCGGTGAGCATGCGTCGCATCGCGCGCCGCGCCGGGGTGTCGCATGCTGCCTTGGCGTACAAGTTCGGCGACAAGGCAGGGATATTCACTGCCGTGGCCGCCGAGGGATTTCGCCTCGCCGCCCAGATGATCGGAGCCGTCGCGGAAGGACCCGATGGCTTTGTACGCGGGGGCGAAGGCTACATCGCGTTCGCGCTCACCCACCGCGGCTACTTCGAGGTGATGTTCCGCCCCAACCTCTACCGCGCGGACGACCCGGATCTAGTCGCGGCGAAGGCCGCAGCCTTCGAGGTGATGTATGGCAGTGCCCGGGCCAGCCTCGAGGCGCATCGCCGTGGAACAGTCACCGATGAGGACGTCGAAGGCCTGGTCTTGGCGGGTTGGTCGGCATCGCATGGCTTCGCGACGCTGGCGCTTACCGCCAACCTCTCCGAGCACCTCGCGGCCGACCAGGCCACACTAGGTGCGCAGGTCTTGCGCGGCATCATCACCATGGGTGAGTTGACGCGGAGATCAGACCGAAAAGCAAGCAAAGGATAAGGGTCGGTCCCTGCCGTCCAGGGTTTCATCCGTTGGACGTCTGAACAGGACGTATGGCGTCGATGTAGACCAGCGCACCGGCTCGGTCCTGCGTATTGATGGTCAGTCCAGCGTCGGTGAACCAGCCGCTGGCCTCGGACACTGTCGCCGGCGGGCCGAACACCCCGAACCGTCGACCGAACGTCATGAAGGCGTCGCAGCGCCGCAGCTGACCGTGAAGCGCAACGTCAGCGATCACGCGGCCACCGGGCCGCACACACCGCGCCATTTCCCGTACCGCTGCCGCCGGGTCGGGCAGACAATGCAGCCCGCTGAAGCACACGACCAGATCGAACTCGCCGTCACCGAACGGCATGCCGGTGATGTCGCACTCGACGAACTCCACCGTCGGGTTGCCGCCCGCACCGACATGGCGGCGGGCGCGGGCCAGCATCGCCGGTGAGATGTCCGCCGCGACGTAGCGCACCCTCTGACCCGGACGCAGCCTGCGCAGGGTGATGCCACCGCCGCACGGCACATCCAGGATCGACGAGCCATCAGGCACAGCAGTCACGGCATCCATGGCGCCCAGCAGGCCCCGGGCATCGTCCCCGACGATCAGGCGCAGGTACGCATCCGCCACCGGTTGCCGTTGCATGGCCCAGTCATAGAACGCCCCCACCGTCGCGGCGAACCACCGATTTGCCCAGGCACCACTCACCATTCGCCCCTCTCGTACAGCAGACCGGCTGCCGCAGTTCTGGGTCATTACGATGCGGGCATGGTCGTCAGTGCGCTTCCAGAAACGTTCGCCCTCGATGGCCGGCCCGTATGTTGGCTCTCGTTGGGCGCCACCATCTATCTCGGTCCGCCGCTTGACCTCAGCGGGCACGCCCGCATGGTGGGCGCCCTCATCCTTGGCATATCGGGACCGCTGACAATGACAACCGACGGCCAGTCGGCGCATGCCCGTTCGGTGTTCATCCCAGCGCAAGCAGTGACGCAAATTGTGCAGGTGCCGGAGCGGGTAGCAGTGTGCACGTTCGATCCCACGGCCACACGAGTGGCGAACTGCACCGACGGGATGCGCGACACCGGCAAGGGTGTTTACACCGGTCACCGCAATGAGCGCATCCTCATCGAGATGTTCACTCAGGACGTCTTCAACCCTGACGGGATTCTTCAACAACTCGGGGTGCCCTCGCCCAGTACCCGCCGACCGGTCGACCCACGGATCACCCTGCTTGGCGAGCAGATCCGCACAGATCCGCAGACGACGCTCAGTGCAGCGGAAGCTGCTGCGACAGTGGGTCTTTCGCCGTCCTACTTCCTTACGTTGTTCGCCGCCGAGACCGGAACAACGTTTCGCCGATACCGGCTGTGGGTCCGCCTGATCCACGCAGCAACGGCAGTCGCCGAGGGAAAATCGTTGACTCAGGCCTCGGCCGACGCGGGATTCGCATCGCCGTCACATCTCAGCGACACCGCCCGCGCGCTTCTCGGCGTCTCCACCACGGCCGCACTCGCCACCGGAGCACGGCTACTCGTTGACTGACCGTCTCACGTGGAGTTGCGGTACTCGCTCAGTCCGGAGTGTGCGCGTGTGCGAAGCTGCGGATACAGGCGACGACGTCGCTTACGGCCTCGCACGGCAACATATGCGTCGTTTCCGGCCATAAGCGGTGCCCCCACGAGGGCACGACGCGACGTATCCGGTCGAGTCCCCGTTCGGAGTCGTGAATGGTGTTGCCTGCCAACAGAACTTGTACGGGCACCTCGACTGAGCGCAACAGAGCATCGGGCATGTACCGGGGAAATGGGGTGCCGAAGGACGCGAAAGCGGTACCGGCAGCCATCACCAGCTCCATCACGCTATCGAGCATGCTGCCCGGCGCTGGGTGACCGAGAATCTCGGCCACGATGCGCCGCTTACGCTCAGCACCCGGAAGCAGCAGCAAGGCTCCCGTTCGCCAGAACCGCGTCGACAATCGGGCGACTGTGTTGACGGGCTCGATGAGCGTCACTGAGGCGAGTCGATCTGGAACTCGTGCCGCGGTTTGCGCGGCCGTCCATCCGCCATAGGAGTGTCCGACGAGATGCACGGCTGCCAGGCCGATTCCCTCCAATACCTGGTCAAGACAGTGGGCGCAGTCCTGCCCCGATTTCATAGACTTCGACTGCACACTGGCGCCGGGTTGGCCGAGCAGATCGACGGTGTAAGCAGTGAAATCGCTTGTGAGAGCGGATACGTGCTCGGCCCACATTGCCGAGGTCGCCCAGAAGCAGTGCAGCAACACCACAGGAATGCCGCCCTCAGGCCCGTGCTGATACACGCGCGCGACGCCGAACTCGGTTGGCACATCACGTACGGCATCCGGTCTTGGACTCAGCGCACGCACATGGTCGTATACCGCGAGATAGCGCTGCCGTGACTCCGCGCTACGAAATCCCGACTTATCCGACACCGCCGCCACCTCCCATCCCAGGATTCCACGCATCGCGTCCTGCCCCGAGCCTGCCCGGCAGCGCGAAGGATCTGCACCACCAAAAGCTGTATTTACTTAGTAGTGCTACGCATTCTCATTTTCGTGTCATTCGTGACATGGGTGTGACACCGATTTTGAGAATGTGACATCACGTTTGAGAACGGACAACCGCCACGGGCCGCTAGCTAGGCTAACTACTGCTCGACAATTCGGGGACGAGCCGGCGATCGAGGTACTGGAGCGCCAGGTAGCCGCCGGGGTCGGCCAGCGCCGCAACTGTGCCTGGGTCGTCGACGACGATCAACCCTGGGTTGGCGGTCAACGCCCCCGGCAGGCCTGCTTGCCCGCCACCGCCGGCGGCCTTGTCGGTACGTACCACGATCACCAGGTTGGTCTGGATCAGGTACAGCTTGGCCTGATCGGCCATCACCCGGGTCGGCCCCTTGTCGTCGGGTTGGCGTTGCAGCTTGTTGTCGTAGTTCAGGCCCAGACCAGTCAGGAAATCCGCGGCAAAGGATGGCGTCAGTGTCTGGGTGACGCCGTCGTCGGAGTAGTTCACCACCGAGACGGTTTTGCCGACCAGCTTGGCGTTCTGATTCCTCAGGTCGGTCTGCTGGGCCCCAACCTGGGTGATCAGCGCGGTGGCGTCGTGGTCGCGGCCGACGATCTTGCCGATCCACTGCAGCTGGGTCTGCCAGTTCCATACCGCGCTGGTGTCCGAAGGGCGGGTGATCGTCGGGGCGATCGCCGACAGGCGCTGGTAGGTCGCGTCGTCGATGTCGCCGGTGGCGATGATGACATCGGGGTGAGCGCCCTTAATCGTGTTGGTGTCAACGAAATTCATGATCGCCGGTTTGCCGGTGATCTTGTCCTGCATCCACGACGGCGGATCGGCTTTCACTCCGCCGATCGCCACCGGTTGTACCCCCAGCGACAGGACGGCGTCAGCGTCACCCGGGCCGATGGCCGCGATAGCCGTTGGGGCCTCCTTGATTTCAGTACTGCCGTGCACGTGGTTGAACGTCTGCGCCGTGTAGGGCGCCTTCGTCGGCCCGGCGGCATAGAACACCATCCCCACGCCCACCACCAGCGCGATGACCGCGAGCACCGCCCCGGCGATGATCAGCCGCTTCTTGCGCGGCTGAGCCGTTGATGGGGCCGGTAAGTTCCCCTGCCCAGCGGGAGCGCCCGGGCCATAGGGGCTTCCCGGTCCGGGGGGACCGACCAGTCCGCGTGGCTGGGTCGGGCCCTGGCCAATGTTGTATCCATCGGTCGGCGGGAATGGAAGTGGCCGCGGCCCACTGGAATACGCCGGCGGAATCGGCCCGGACGGCCCACCCGGTCCCGTCTGGGGTCGGGGCGACCACTCTTGGGTCGCCGTCGACCGCGGGATGGCCATCGTGGGATCGTTGATCGCGGCTGCGGCCGCGGCCGCCAACTCTTTCGCCGACTGGTAGCGCTCGGCCGGATTCTTGGCCATCGCTTTGGCGATCACCGCATCGATGGCCCGCGGCAGCTCTGGCACCACATCGGTGGCGCGCGGCGGCGGGGCCTGCAAGTGCGCCGCCATGATCGCCGACACCCCACCGGGCAGTCCCGCAAACGGGGACTTGCGGGTCAACAGGGTGTACAGCGAGCAGCCCAGGGAGTAGATGTCGGAGCGGTAGTCGACGACGCCCCCGGCCAAGGCTTCCGGGGAGGCGTAGGCCACCGACGCCATGAACGTGCCGTCGGTGGTCAGTTGCACTGCGTCGTCGAGGGCGCGGGCGATACCGAAGTCGGCGAGGAACACTCGTTCCTCGTCGGCGCCGTGCTTGTCGGGGGCGAGCAGGAAGTTGGCCGGCTTGACGTCGCGGTGCACGATGCCGTTGCGGTGGGCGTAGTCCAGGGCCTTGGCGACCTCGCTGACGATGTGCACGGCACGGCCGGCTGTCATCCCGCCCGAGGCAAGCACTTCGCCGGCGTCGGTGCCGGCCACGAGCTGCATCGCGATCCACAGCTGGCCGCCCTCGGTCTTGCCCTGGGCGTACACGGCCACGATGTTGGCGTGGCTGAGTTGGGCGGCCACCGCGGCCTCGCGCTCGAAGCGGGCTTGGAAAGTGCTGTCCCGGGACAGGCCGGCATCGAGAATCTTCAACGCATCGCTGCGCGGCAGTGTCGGGTTGGCGGCCTTGTACACGACGCCCATGCCGCCGTGACCGAGCACACCTTCGATCCGGTAGCCGCTGACCACATCACCTGGCTTTAAACCGCTGGAAGTCATTGCCGCCCTTTACTATTTCGCGACCAGCATCAGGTACTGGGCAGAAATTTGTTGAATCGCATCCGCGCTCTGCTTGGCGAACACCGTCACCACGTACCGATCCGCGGTCGCCACGCACTCAAATCGATCCGAGAACTCGCCGGGATCTTTGATGGTGAAGCATTTGGCCCCCGGGAACCCCGGGACAGTCGGCTTCTGCTCGTTGCCGTCGGCGAAGTCCTTGGCGACTGTGTCGGCGAAACCGGTTGCCGCAGAGGCATCTTTGGCCTGATAGAAGATGCTCTTGCCTTGCACGATGCGGTCGATGCCGAACTTGGCGAACCGGTCGGTGGCCCCCTGCGGCCCGTCAAGCGAACTGCCGGCCGAAAAATGCAGGAACCCCGCGGTGGTCCACACCCCGTCGTTGACCGTGGCGTCCTTTTTCGGCAGCGACCGCGCCAGCAGCCCGGTGGGGTCGGGGTTCATCGTCGGCCACTGGGCGGGGTCGGTGGGCTGGAATTGGTCGATCTTGGGGCCTTGCAGGTCCAGCGCCTTGCCAATCGTGGCGGCCGCAGCCTCGGCGGTGTCGTCGGTCTGGGTGAACACGTCGAAGATGTACGGGCCGTGCGCGCTGAACGAGCTCACCGACGGCCGCCCGCTGTCTAAGACCACGGCGGTGGCCGAGGCCTCCGGGTGCCCGGGAATCGCGATGGGGTGTGCCCCGGTGCTGCCCTCCGGCGGGGGCTGCTTGGCCACCAACGCCGCCAACGCGGCGTTCGCCTGATCCGGCCCCGGGAAGCGCATCACGATGACGTTGACGGCCATGTGCGGTCCGGGTGCGTCTTTCGGTGTGCCCCGCGAGGTTGTGAAGCCATGGAGGAACCCGTTGGCCTGCGCGATATCGGGCATGATCCCGCCGGGCACCTGCACACCCAGCGCGGCCGGCGAGATGATCGCGCGGGTGCCCAACTGGTCCAACGCGGTCGCCGTCGGGTAGGCCTCCCACGGGTAGATGACGTACTCGGCCATCCGCTGTGCCTCGATCACCCGAGACAATTCCATGCTGGGAGCCAGCGCCTTTTTGACACCGGTGGGATAGTTGCCGGTCTCCATCAAACTTTGGGTGACGTCTCCCGGTTTGAAGCCCGGGTCACGCGCCGCGGAGCCGTCCATCACGGTCGTGCAGGCAGCCAGCAGAACCGCCGACGCACCGATGGCGGTGGTGCGGGCCAGCAGTCGGCGATGAGTCAATGGTGCCCTCATGCGGCCGCCAAGATCAGGTATTGGGCGGCGGCCTGCTGCTGCGCATCTTTGAGTGTGTGGCCCCAGACCGAGAACATGTACCGCCCCACCGCCGCGGCGCAACTGAATGTTGTGTGTGCGTCGTCGTCGGGTTGGCAATGGCTCCCAGGAAAGTTCGGGATGGCATCGTCAGTGTTGGCCCCGGGGCCCTGCATGGTCTTCACCTCGCTGTCCAGTAGCACCGCGGCGCTGGCGGCGTCACGGCTTCGATTCACCCAGCCGGCGGTCTGTACCGCGACATCCAACCCGACATCGCCCAGGACCTTGGCTTGAGCGACGGGGTTGTACTGGAAATGAAGTGTTCCGTGCACACCGTATGTGGCGTTGTTGACCAAGTTGGAGTTGTCCTTGTTGACCGGCAGCGCCAAGGCCAGCATCCCGCTGGGGTCCTTGGGCAGTGAAGGGAACTGCGCCGGATCAACCGGCGTGTAGGTGTCGATGGCCGGTGCCTGCACATCCAAGGTCTTGCCGATCAGTGCGGCTCCGACCTCGGCGGGTCCCACCACTTCCGAGCGCTGGAACAGCACAAACGGCCCGTGCGCGGTGAACGCTTGCACCGTCGTCCATGTCGCATGCAGATCCGGGTCATCCCAGGTGTAGAAGGTGCCGACCGCGTCGGCATGGCCGGGGATCGGCACGTCCGTGAGCGTCTTGGCGGGCAGGTCAGGCATGCCCGAATTGGCGTGTCCGGCCTCGGCGACCACGGCGGCAGCCGCGGCTGGGTCGGGGTACCGCAGCACCACATTGGTCAACGTGCGCTGGCCTTTGACTTGGCGCCCGGCGGCGAAACCGTTGATCAGCCCGTGCCGGGCCACCGCGGCGTTCACGTCCGAATTGGGCACGAACACTCTGGTGATATTGCCCGGCAGCATCGCCACCGCCGCCGGGTAGGCACCGAAATGGATCGGTGTGATGAGGTCGGGGTCGACTTCCCACGGGCCGGTGACGTAGTCCGCCAGGTGCTGGGCGTCCAGAAGCGCACCGACGTCGGCCGCGCCGGCATTCCCCAGCGGCGGCCGGGGCTTGACCGGGTAGTTGCCCGCGTTGAGCAACGACGGGTCGACTGCGCTCGGCGAGAACCCGCGATCACGCACCGCGGCGCCGCTCATCACGGTGGTGCATCCGGTGACGGTGAGCGCGATGGCACCGGCGAGCAGCCCCCATGCCCACCGGCAGCCGATGGTCATTTCGCGGTCAGCAGCAGGTACTGCGCTGCGGCTTGCTGTTGGGCGTCCTTGAGGGTGTTGGCGTCGATTTGGTAGGCGTACCGGTCCGCCGACGCCACGCAGGTCACGCTCTTGCCGTCGGTGGCTTTCTGGCAATGGCTGCCAGGCAGGTTCGGTACCGTCTCGTTGACCGGTCCGTCGGCCTGCATCTTGGCGACCATGGCATTCACCAGGCCCGTCGCCGCGGCCGCATCCTTGGCCCGATACACGAAATCTCCGGCACTGACCCCGAGGTCCACCCCGGCATCGGCGTACATCTTGGCCGCCGCCACCGGGTCGCCGTCGAAATTGAGCAGTCCGTGCGCGTCCAGGGTCATGTTGCTGTTGGGCGTGCTGCGGCCCTTGGGGACGGGAATTGCCCGGGCCAGCAGACCGCTGGGGTCACGTGGCACCGACGCGAACTGCGCGGGATCAACAGGTTTGTACTGGTCGATCGCCGGGCCCTGCAGGTCCAGCGTCTTGGCCACCAGCGTCGTCACACCGTCCACAGGACCGATCAACTGGGCGCGCTGCATCAGCACGAACGGCCCGCGCGGGGTGAACGAATCCACCACCGTCCAGGTCTGGCCGATGTTCTTGTCTTCGAACATGTGCGTGGTGGCGACCGCCTCCGGGTGCCCCGGGATGGCGATCGAGGTGGTCGGGATCGGCGGGGGCAGCGGGATCGGATGCGCGATCTGCGCCTGGGCGATGCTGTTCGCCGCGGCCGAGGCCGCCGCCGGATCGGTGAACCGCAGCACGACGTTCATCAGCTGCTTCTGGTCCTTGACCGCCCGGGCGGTGGCGAATCCGTTGACGTACCCGTTGAGGGCCATGGCCTGGTTCTGATCCGGGGAGAAGAACGTCGCCAGCGCTTTGACCCCGCCCGGCAGGGCCAGCGAGCCCGGCCCGATGCCGAAGGCCAGCGGCGCTGTGAGCGCCGGATCGACCTCCCATGGGCCGGTCACGTAGTTGGCCAGCCGCTGCGCCTCCAGCAGCGCGCCGACCTCGGGCTTGCCTGCCTCACCCAGCGCCTTGCGCGGCTCGATCGCATAGTTGCCGTGATCGAGCTGCGAGGCGTCGACCGCGCCAGCAGCTGCGGACGTCGACGTCGGCTTCGTCGCTGTCCCGTCCATCGTCGAGCCACAGCCAGCGGTGACCGCCACGGCCAGCGCTGCGGCGATCGAACCCATCGCGAGGCCGGTCCCCCGATTACGCATGAAATCCCTTTCCCCCTTGGACGCCGTCGCGCGGGCTGCGCGGACGGGGCGCTGCGAACTATTGCAGCGAAGCCAGAAAATTCTCCAGAACAGCCTTGTCGGTGGCGGGCACCTCGCCACCGGTCTCGAACGCCCGCACGCTCTCCGCAGGCACCCCCGCGAGCATCGCCGCGTCCTCCACGCTGAGCCGATCCCGGTCGCGTATGGCGAACAGCCGCTGACCGGAGGTCGCCGCGGGTGATTCGGCCGCGGCCAGCATCACCTCGCGTAGTTCGTTGCGGACCTGCAGGAACACCGGGCGCAGCTCTGGAGTGGCAGATGCGTTGTGCACCAACAATTCCAGCGATGCCAGCTCGCTAATCAGTCGGGCCACCGCGGCCTGGTAGGTGGGTTTCGATGCCGGGGGCAGTTCAGCGCGGTGGGCGCGGGCCAGCGCGAGATTCTGACGAGCCCACTGGGCCAAGAATCCCGGATCGATCGCCGATGTGCCGGTCTCCTCTCGCGCCGGCGGCGGCGAGGGCGCCGGAGACGGCGACGGGGGCACCACCACCGTCTTTTCCGGGTCCGGCACAGCAGCAAGCACCGGTGCGCTCACCGCCGCGGTGGTCTGCCCGCCACTGGCGTATTCGCGGCGCAGCTTATCGATCGTGCCCTTTTTCCAGTGCACGACATGCTCGAGCTTTTCGCGGGTGCCCTTACGTGGCCACGACCGCCCTTTTTCAAAGCTGATCAGCGCACCGGCGTTGATGACTCCGTCACTGGCTAGGGCACGTTGGGAGAGCCCGAGCTGCCGGCGCGCGGCGGCGAACTGAGCTCCGGCGTACACGGTGCCGGCATCGTGGGGACTGAAAGTGACTGCGATGCCTGCGGCCGGATTGCCCAGGTATACGACGATCGCGTCATCCTCGGGAATCTCGAACTCGTCGACCTTCTCCCCGTTGATGAACGTGCCGTTCCTGCTGCCCGGGTCGGTCGCGATCCAGCGGCCGTTACGCAGGGACAGCACCAGGTGTTGGCGCGAAATCCGGTAGTCCACAACGGGAATGTCGGCCGGAGGCGTATCGGGTGACGATTCTTGGGCAGCTGCCGGATCGACCCATCGACCGATCACCACGGGCGCCTGTTCAGGGTCGATCGCGTGCGCGGCAGAAGAACCGATCAGTACCGTCAGTGTCGGCGCACTATCGTCGACCGGGCTTGAGCTGGTGAGTCCAGTGGCGGGTGACGACATACGAAAACAGTAGCATCGCTACACCTAGGATGGCTGCACCTATTCCGTAGCGGGGGGTGCTTCACTTTTGAATTCTTCGCCGCTCCGCCCACCGCCCACCGCCCACCAAAGAGGTGTCGGTAACCTCTTGCCGGAGCCACTAACGTGAGGCCTATGAGCGACAACAACATGGCCGCAGACCCCGACGAAACGTCCATGGTGACCCCGGCCGTGCATGCCGATCCCGACAAGACGTCCCTGGTGACCCCGTTCAGTACCGGCTCACCAGAGTCCCCAACGTCGCAGGTCAACCCGCACGCGGGACCGCCCCCGACTCCCCAGTGGCAGGCCCCCGCGTCTCCGAATCCTCAGTCCGCGCCGGTCCCGCCGAGCCCGCAGCCCACCTGGAATGCAGCGCCGCCGCAGTGGACACCGCCGCCGGCAGCCCCCACGCCTCCGCCCGCACCTCCGACTAGCGCCGCCCCGCCGTACGGTGCTCCGCAATATGGAGCACCCCAGCCTCCATACGGTCCCGGAGTGCAGCAGCAGTGGCCGGGCGCCCCCGGACCGCAGCACCCCGCTGGCGGATTCGGTGGCCCCCCGCCGCAGTCTGGCCCCCTATACCCGTTGGGCCCCTACCCTGGCGCCGCTCAGCCCAATCCTGGCTTCGGGCAACCTAATCCAGGCCACGCCGCGCCGCAGAGCCCCGGCGAACTGGCCAGCAATCTGATCGGCAAAGGCAACTCCTTCCTGACCCGGCTGATGCAGCGTGGCATGCAGGGTGAGCTGATCAAGGCCCCCTGGTTCCAGGCCTTCCGGCAGTCCCCCGACCAGTTCATGCTGATCAGCTACATCGTGGTGGCCCTGCTGGTGCTGCTGCTGTCCTACGGCGGCGGCCTGATCGGCAGCGTTCTATCGCTGGCGTTCTGGGCGGCTCTGGCCTACACGTTCTTCGCCATCGGCACTCTGAAAGCTCATAAGTGGGTGGCGAACGGTATCGGTTATGGCGGCGCGGCCATCGCGCTGGTCGGCACCATCGACCCGATCACCGCCTTGATCGACTTCTCGGACTACGCCCCCACCAGCCTCGGCCTGCGACTCGGGGTCAACATCGCCATCTCGGTCATTGTGGCCGCGGTCTTGGGTCTGGCCGGATACCTGGTCAACAAGGAAATCAAGCGTCTCACGACCAACCCGTTCTGATCCGAAATCGGTTGCGCGCCAGCGCAGCTGGAGTGGAGTTCAAGCCCGTGAACATGGCCGCGATCGTCGCGGCCATGTTTGCGTTGGGGCCATCTTCGCCGGCGAGGTGCCGTACGGGTAGCGACGCAGCAGTACGGCAATGCCGGTCGCGCCCAGGGGGTGGGGAGTCCCGGCCGGATTCCCGCTTGGAGCACTATTCCCGCCATGCAGTCAGCGGCTGACGAGAGGCACCGAAGATTGACAAGACACGCCGGGCTACTTTGACGGGGTCCGGCGTGTCGCGTGCGGCTGTCAAACTAGGTTGCCGTCGAATCGCATACCGCCGCAAGCAAATTAGAGGGGTACACCGGCCTCGGCGATCCGTTGTTTAACTACTTGGGCAGTTTGTCAATCTTCGCTGCATCTCGTGACGGCAGGTTTTCAGTACGAGTGGTCTCGTCTACACCGAACCCCCGGTAACCGTTGCATCTCTACACGTGTTGAGACCCGAACCGTTGCTATGCTACGGTTAAGGCATAGCGGTTGTTACTGGAAAGGCCCATCATGATCCGATCTGTCGCGCAGCACCTGGTCAACAATCCCGGGATCGCGCAGCACGTCGCCGCCACCATCGGGGGCGATGCACCCACGCGCCTGCGCCACACGACCCATCTGCTCCGGCACGGCGCCCACGGTGGCTGGCTCACCACAATCATCTTTCTGCTGATCATCTGCCTCCCGTTCATCATCGCGCTGGCCGGAATCATCTACCGCCGCACCCAGCGAGGATCAGCGCAGGCCTCACCCACCTACCGACCAATCAGCGTCGCGCCGTGGCAAGCCGACACCACCACCCCGCCGGCCGCGCCCTGGCAATCCGGCATGGCCAGCTCCGCCGCCGTGCAGTCCTACAGCCCGCAGCCCTACACGCCAGCACCCATCGCATCCGCTGCCGCTCCAGTGCCGGCATGGAACACGCCGCAGACCAACAACTGGGCCGCGCCAGCACCCCAGTGGACCCGCTGACGGCCGACGACGCCGAGGCGAACGCGGCTGCATGGCGGCGGTTGATTCCCTTGAAATGCCGGCCGGTTTGGTGGCCGGCTGGGCAAGGTGTATCAGCGTTGCAGGTTCTCGCCGGTCGCCGGCAACCCGCCAGCTCCGGTTGTTCGGAGTGTTTCGCGCGGTTGCACGCCCCGCAACTATCCGTCACTCGCGACAATTTCGGGCATTTGATGATGCGCACCCGTTCCGCATTGCAAACTCGAGTAGTCCACTACTCGAGGCGAAACCACATCATCGCCATACGCTGGCCGCATTCCCCTCGACGCGATGGAGGCACCCCATGCGACCCGATGAACTGCGCATCAAACACTTCCACTCGCCTGCCCGCTACGCGGTCAGTACCAGCGACCCGGACGCAGGTCGCTACACGATGATCGAAGGCGATTCCAATCGCGCGCGGGCGATTTCGGTAGACGGCGACGAATGGGCCGAAGCCCTGATCGCCCCCTTCATCTCCCGAGCCGGTGTCGGCATGCGCATCGCCGTATACAAGGGCACCCCAGACAAGATCACAGCCACCTCACGCACACTCTTCCGCGACGGCGCCACCCGCGAGGACTGGTTCAGCGCCAACCAAGACCAGCCACTTCGCCGCACCACCAAGTGGGCCCTGCCAACCGGCATCACCGCGCAATCAGAATGGACCACCACTGACGGCGAGCTCGTCATACGCGACTCGGCCGGCGAGGTCACTCACAGAGTCCGCGCACGGTTCGACCCTGAGACCGGCTACGCCACATCCGAATTCGCCGACGCCTTCGGCGAAGTGATCGGTCAGACCCAACTCCGCGTCAGCCCCGGATCCCTGCTGGAGGCCGTCACGTCCACCGCCGCGTCAGCCGACGGACCCGAATTCACTCTTTACAAGGACTCGACCACCCACATCACCCGGCAAGACCTCGGCAACGGCGCATTCCGCATGGTGTCAGTCCAGGCCCTAGCCGACGGCGTCGAAACCTACATCGTCGACACCAAAGGCAGCTCGATGAACTGGGTCCACGACATCATCGACGCTAAGAGTGGAGGAAGCCTCCACCACGAGAGCTTCACAGAAACAGGCAATCCATCCGACGGCACAACCGTCGTACAGATCAGCGGGCCCTCAGGCTCCACCCCCATCCCCGGAATGGACGTTCAATCCTCCTCGTGGACAGGCCGACTGGACGGCGGCGGCCACACCGCAGATATCGGCGTTGTGAACAACTACAAGGACGGCTCCAGCGACGAACGCCATTTCGGTGTCAACGCCTCCGGCGAGGGCTACAAGTCGGGAAGTTTCACCGACGCCGAAGGCAACTCCTCAACGACCACCGAGACCACTCACGCCGACGGCGGTTTCACCATCACCACTGTCACCAAAGACTCCAACGGCAACGTGACCATCGACTCTGCCGACTACGACAAGGACGGCAATCCCAAGCAAGACAATGGCGGCCAGGAAAAGGGCGGCAATAACGGCGAAGGGAAAGGTGGCGACGAGGGGCAAGGTAAAGGCGGTGACGACGGAGAGGGCAAAGGCGGTGACGACGGCGAGGGCAAAGGCGGCGATGAAGGCCACCCCGACGGCGGTGGTGACGGCGGCGACGACGGGATGCCCGTCGGCGACGGCGACGACCCAGGAGCCCACCCCACCAGCACCGGAATCGACGGCGGCCCACCGCCCTTCAACTTCGGCATCGGCGGCAACACCCTCGACACCAACTTCGGCAGCCCACTCACCGTCAACGGACCGATCCAACCGGCACCCGGCGGCTACGACGGCCCAGAAAGCAAGATCGGCGACCAATCCCGCACGATCGGTACCCGGCTGCAAAGCGACGTCGAAGAAGGCGGAAACGGTCTCGACCCCAACGGATCAGCGGTCATCGACATCCAACAACCCGCCGGCTCCTGGGCGACGGAGGGAGACCGCTGGCGCAAACGCACCGACCCCGGATTCCTCGTCCAGCCCATCGAATTCATCACCGGCGGCAACTCCGCCGCAGCGTTAGCACAAGCAGCCGCCGACGCAATCACAGACAGCGGTCTGTAATCCCCCGGATCAGATCAGATCGTTGTTTCAGTGCATGCGCGCCGTGGTGCGGCGCCGCTGCCCGTCAGGAACAGTCGTCAGGCCGACGTGATCGAGAGAGGCTTGGATATCGGCGCTCTTTGGCTCCCATGAGATTCCAGCGAGGAAGTCGTTGTAACCCCACACCTGCGCGGCATACAGCATGTCGTCGTATGAACGCTGAAACCGGTCGGCAAACGTGGACAACTCACCGGTGAATGCAGCACGTTCTTTGCCCCACACGGCGGTGGATAGAGCGTGCCGGCCAGCGTCGGAGTAGTCGCGGTGAATTTCCCTGGCGCCGACCATGAACAGCTTCCATGCCGGCATTTCGAGGTCGATCTGCTGGAGGTCCCCCGCTTGTGACTGGTGGCTGACGACCTCGATGAGCAGAGCGCTCATGGCGCGGCCGGTCTCTCGTAGCAGCCGCGCGTGTGGCCTGAGCCGGCGCGGCCGGGCCACCATGGATTCGGTGACGCACGGCAGGTTCTGGACCCGGGCGGCGTGATCGGCCAGTCCGGCCGATTCCAGGGCGGCCGCGGGGCCGGCGCGCAGCACCCAATCGAACAGCAGGTGCCTGGGCACGGGTAGCCAGCCGGTGCCGCCGTCGGTGTCGGTGCGGACGATCTGGTGAATCACGTTCGTGCCTTCCTAGTCGTCGACGGCGATCCGCGCCGGCTGGCCGGCAGCGTCTAGGGCGTGGACGCGGCGAGCTGCCGCAACCTGCAGCATCCGTACGGGGTACGGCGTTCCCGACCGCTCGAAGCGCGCTTCGGGGTAGGTCTTCTCGAACTCGTCCTGGTCGTCGAGAACCCAGATGAGGCTCACTCCGCCGTCGCCGGCGGTGACCTCGAATCTGGCGGCAGCGGTGTTGATGAAGTCGTCGAGCGCCTGCAGGTCTTTCATTGTCGCGAGAGCTCCTGGCAACTGTCCCTTCTCGGCCGTGTTGTAGGTTCTTTCGTTGAGGCCCAACAGCTTTGCGGTTTCTTTCTTGCCGAGTCCCACTGCGAGCCTGGCCGCGGCGAGGTCGAAGTACCGATCGCCGCGGTACACCTCGACCTCGAGGCCGCGGCGCCGCAATTCGGCCGCGGCCCTGCCCACCGCAACGTGGTGCAGTGTTACTGGGTAGGGGCGGCCTGTGTGCAGGGTGCGCGCGTGCGGGTACCGCTCGTTGAAGGTGTTCTGGTCGGGAACTGCGTGCAGCACCACAGTGCCGGCCTCCGGCTGATCCTCGATCAGTCTGGCCACTTCGCCGGCGACGAACGCTTCCATCGCGATGACCTCGTCGACGATGCCGGCGTTAGCACCACGCAGATCACGGCCGCCACTTTCGTAGGAGCGGTATCGCGTGAGATCTAGACCCAGCACTGGGGCTAGATCTTCGGCCCACAAGCTCAGCGCTGTGCGGCGGACTTTCAGGTCCGACCACAGATATTCGGTCAACGGGTGTTCTTTGATGGTGCCCTCCTCGCGGAACGCAGCAGGTAACACCGCTGCCAGTCCGACGCTCATGATGATCTCCCTCCCGGAGTTTCCGGGCCTGCCCTCGTGGCCAGCCCTACATCTGCAAGGGTATCAACTCGGACCGTCATTTACGTCCACTCACGCAGTCGTGGCAGCGCGATCGCGAGCCGATCGAACAGATCAGGCCAGCCAAGTTGCAGCCAGGTGAGGTGTCCGTTGGACAGTTTGGTTGGGTCGATGATGGCGTCGACGCGGATTTGTTGCTCTGGCACGCCAAGCTCGGCGAGCTTGCGGTAGATCGGGTTGGGTTCGATTCCGCGGCCGGCGAGGTACTCAAAGACGTGGTTGTGCGGCCAGTCCCAGATGGGCCCGTAGGTGACGGTGCCGTCGGTACGTCGCACAACGCCGCCTGCCTCGTCTCGCACCTGGCGGCGTGATTGTTCTTGTCGGGCACGGGTTTCTGCCGCCAGCTGCTGGCGGTAGAGAATGCGTCGGCCAGCTGATTCCTGTGCCCGTACGCCCCACAGGGAGCCGCGGCCGTGGCGGCGGTGTGCCTCGGCCGCCGGTCCGCGGATCATGAGCTCGGCCAGCTCGACGCCCAGTCGTCGATCGGGTGCCTGGTGGTCGAATCCGCCGCAGGCGATCAGAACGGTCAGCAGATCCGGCTCGGCCGCGATCGTTGTGAAGTTCAGTCGCCACGCCTGCGCCAGGTCCTGCAGGTAGTGCAGCGTCTCGGGGAACTCCAGGCCGGAGTCGAAGAACACCACCGGCACATTCGGGTCGACTTGGCGGGCGAGATCGACCACGACAGTGGAGTCTTTACCGCCGGACCAGGGGACGAACCCGTCGTGGTTGTCCAGGTGCTCGGCGATACGGTCCAGCAGATGCCGATACGACGTGCCGCGCCGGCGGGCAGCGATCGCCCGAAGCGTCTGCATGTCCAGCCCTGCGGGTGTATTCACCGGTTGTCGGTCACCGTAATCGCCATGCCCGGGAACAGCTTCCGGAAATACTCTTCGACGTAGCCGGCGGCCTCAGGCCCGTCGAGGATCGACTCGTCGGTGGTGGTGCCGTCCCACCACCACCACCGGCCGCGGTCCTTGAAACCGAACGGCGCCGGCAAGTCCGCCGGCTCGGTGTGCAGGCGAGCGAAGGTGTGTGCGACGCCGACGACGAACAGCCAGTTGTCGGCGCTGAACGTCTTCGATCCGTCCGGGCCGGCGAGGTGAGAGAACTTGCGCGGCAACGCCACCTGGGCCTGGCATGGCTCGGGTGGCAATGCCCGGCGTCGGGGCCGGCTCACTGACCGGAAATGGCCGTTGCGGCCCGGCTCGTCGTCGCCGATCTCAGATCGGTTCGGGTGGACCACCCATTCCCTGTTGTTCATCGCTACTGCTCCCTCAGTTGCAGGACGAGTCGGGTCGACCATCCATCGCGGCCGTTGTCGTAGGGCGCCGATTCAGCTGCCGCTATTTCGCCTGAAATGCCCCGTGGGAGAACGTGAGTGGTGTCTTCGACGCTGTCGGAATGGCCGAAGTACATGCCGCGGCTGGTGGTCAGCTCGAATGTCAGATACCGGTCGCTGTCGGCCCCAGGCACCTCATGCAGGCTGTGGCGGGCGATGGTGAACTGATCGAACGTGACTTTCGCGCCGGGGCTCAAGTTCGGTGGCAGCTCACGCGGGCTGGAGATATCCCTGTGGGTGTCAGGCAGTTTCACGGCGACATAGACGGTGTGGGTGCGGTCGTTGGCCTGCTCGTAGCTTTGGATGACCCGGTCCAGGCGCTGCACCATGGCCCGATCCTTGTCATCGAGTTTCTGGACGTCGCCGGCCGCGTGGTGCAGTGCCCCGTTGATGCGTCGCCACTCGGCGGGATCGTCGTTGGTCAGCAGCGTGCGGACCGCTTCCCGTTGTGTGGCCGGCGCCCGGTTTATGACCTGATTCTTTGTGGCCGAACGGATTTTGCGTTGCCGGGCACTGAGCGCGTGGCGGAATTCTCCTTCTGCGGGCAACTCGGCGCGCAGCCGCGGTGACTCGACATGGCTGACATCACGCGGGGTGGCGCGATCGCGATCTCGAGTAGCGCGCGTCAACCCGGAGTCCTCGTCGCGGGCTTCGTCGGCGATGCGGTTGGCCAGCCGGGTGAACTCGCGCTCGGTCATGGCGCTCTCGGCGACTTCCCGGGCGGCCTTGAGGTCCCGGGAGGAGATCACGCCGCCTTCGACGTCGAACACGACCGGTTCCCGGTTGGGTCGTGGTGACTTCGAGCTGCTCATCAGATGTGTTTTCCCCGGTTGCTGGCGTTTGGGTGCAGTCTAGGAGCCGAACCGGACACGATGGGTGAACGCATCCGCGCCGGTCATTGCCACAGTCAGCGGCCCGAGAACGCAGGAGGCGGCCCCGGAACCGGATCGATGCCGGTCCGAAGCCGCCTCGGGTTGCACCATCTCCCAACCCCTGTGCGCGTTTCGTGCCGTCCACGGTAGCAACACCGCACCCGATCGGCCCGTATCGTGGCCGCCAACATGCTCTCTGATCCCGCCGCCGCGGCGTGGGTTGTCGCCGGTCGACCCGCCGTGGACGCTCCGACGCCGGTGCCCGGCCGCTGCGGCCGCTGCGGTGAAGATGTGCCCACAGTTGCCAGCCGCCACGTCATCAGTGAGAAGTTCACCAACTTCGACGACTGGCCGTTCGGGTCGCGCCGGCTGTGTGTGCCGTGCGCCTGGGCCTACAGCCGATCGCCTGCTGCGGTGCCGGCGATGATGATCACCGCGGCCACCGTCACCGAGCATCCCAAGGGGATCGGCCTTGCCGCGGTGCTGGCCGCCGGGCCGCTGCCGCACACCCACGCGGTCGTGCTGCCCACCTCGCACCGCCGGCACATCCTGGCGACCGCGCGGTGGGGACATGTGGCCACTGACGGGCTGGTCACCGCGTGGGATGCCGCGGCCGCGGCCAGGCTGGCCGACCTGGCGATGCTGCGGCCCGTGGTGACGGACTGGGTGAGGGCACGCGCGAGCAAGTCCACCAATGGACGCCAGATCGCCGTGGAGATCGACCGCGTACTGCTGCGCGAGATGCCGCCCTATCCCCTGCTGGCCACACAGCCCAAGCGTGACTGGCAGCGGTTTCTTGCCGCCTGGACGGGGCTGCAGCCGTGGCGGACGGTGGCGGCGCTATGGAGTGCGGCCAAGGTCCTCACTGTCCCGGTCAGCAGCACCGCCACATAACGCCGGCCGCCGGCTGGGTTCGCCGATGGTGGCGCCACTGGCCGATACGCTGACGCCCATGACCGACGAGCTCACGCCCACCAGACGGTGGCAGGCGTTGGTCCCGGAGCTGCGGTCTTTCACCTTGCAGGGCCAGCCCTCCGAGCTGGACGGGCAGTCGCCCGAGTACTCGCCGCAGATGACGGACACCGACCGCGCCGCGGCCAAGGCCGCTGACACCGCCGAGCGGCTGCTGCTGTTGGTGCACTATTCCATCGACTGGGACAACAGCTGGGTCGCCGAGGAGAAGTACCGCAAAACCTACTGGGATGAGATCCTTCCCGGCCGGGTGTTCCGGGCCGCGCGGCGGGCCGTCACGCTCGACGAGTGGTGGTCCTCGCCGGCGCTGAGGAATCTCGGAGTCCAGCACCCCCGCTACCCGGACCGGCGGCTCGAACTGGCCGAGCTGCTCCGCGAGCCACCAGTACCGGTCTTGCGCATGTTCCAAAACAGCCTCCCGGCTCTGCTGCTGCGGGTGCGCATCATCGCCGAGGCCGTCGCTGACGACAGGAAAGCGCGAAAGTCATGAGCCTCAACACCATTCGCTGGGATATCGACATCGTGGCGCTGTCCTCGATCGTGCACCGCGGCTCTGACAATGACTCAGCCGGCACCGACACCACCGCATCGTTCCGCACCGAGAAGATCATCACCCCGGACGGCGACCTGCTGCAGGTGCCGATCGTGTCCGGCAGCAGTTTCCGCGGCGTCCTGCGCCGGATCGGCGAGGAGCTCACCGCGGCGGTCCTCGACTACGAGGACGCCGCGCTACCTGTACCCGCGGCACATCTGCTGACCAACGGCGGCCGGCTCAGCAAGTCCGCAACGCCATTCACCGACGAGGACGAACGCCACCTCAAAGCACTACTCCCGCAGATCGCCGTGTTCGGTGGTGCGGCCTCCGGCCGGATCATGTCCGGGTTGCTCACCGTCGGCAAGGTCCTGCCCGAGGTGGCCGAACTTGCCCACATCCTGCCCCGCCCACCCCGCACGAAGGCACTTCCGGCTGTCTACGCCATCGCCGATGAATCGTTCAGCCACCTGGCCGATCACCGCACAAGTGCCGCCGAGGCGCCCGCCCGGGGCGATAGCGACGACGACACCAGTCCCCTGGGCCGATTCGAGGTCGAAACCCTTCCCGCTGGCACCCGTCTGCAGACCTGGGTGCGTCTGGCCAACGCCACCGATCTGCAGGTCGCGTTCATGCGAAGTGTTCTCACCGATTTCACTAGCCGCGGCCACCTCGGCGGGCGCGTCGCCGCCGGCCACGGCGCCATCGACGCCGGGTTCAGCGACGTGGTCGTCGAGCGGGGGCAGCTTCCCGGTGAGACCGTGGACTGGCGGGCCGAACTCAAAACACGCCGCGCTGAGGCTATCGAGGCGCTGTCCAAGATCACTTGAGCTGCACCATGATTGCGCTGCAGATCACCGCCACCACCCCGCACGGCATCGTGTTGTCGCGCCCCTGGGGTGTGGCTTTGGATGGACTGCTGGCCTCGGTGGTGTGGGAGCGGCGGAAACTGGCTGCCCGCGAGGCCGGCGAGTACTTCGCTTACCAGCCTGACGGCCCCCAGGAAACCATGCCGTTGCCGCTGGCGCGCTGCGGTGACCCCGACCGCGACACAGACTGGCACTGGATGGCCACGTTCGCGGACCTGCATCCGCGCATCCAGGCGGTCACCGAGCCTGATATCCGCTGGCGGACATCGCGCACCGATCACCACCGGCTCCAGCAGCTCGCCCCCGTCATCAGCCGCCAGGTCTCCGATACCGCCGGCCGCTATCAGCAGCGCGTCGTGCCCGTCCCCGCGCGGCCCGCGACCCATCTGACCTGGCGTGCGGTCGGTGATCCGGAGGCGATACGGGATCTACTCGCCGGCCTTCATTCGATCGGCAAGAACAGGGGCATCGGTGAAGGTGTGGTGACTCGGTGGGAGGTCACCGAGACCCCGGACGTCGAGGAATGGTCGGCCGGCCACGAACACGAATCTGGTGTTCTCGGACGGACCGCGCCGCCGCGCTGCGTCGAGCACGCCGACATCGATACCGGCCCCTTGGGTACCGGTGCCCTGCGGCCGCCGTATCTGCATTCGGAGACTCGCGCCGAGGCCTTTCAGCCCGCGCGGTAGCGGCGGGTTACCGAGGCGCGGTGTGGTTGGTCCAGGTCGTGCCGTCCCACCAGCGCCAGTACTGCGGGTTGTTGGGGTCGACGTACCACGCCGCTGGGGCACGCTCAGTGGGCAGCAGCGCAGGGACGTCGTTGGCTGGCTCGAATTCGACGGTGAACGCGGTGAGTGGACGATTCGGCTCGCCGTCGTCCCGAACGGGGTCGCGTTGATCGACGGCGCGGTATAGGTGCACCGCCTCGGCCAGAGCGAAGCGTGTGGCACGGTCGATGTCCGGTGTCGTGACCAGATGGAACAACGGCACGGGTGCACCTGTCTCGGGGTTGGTGCCTATCCGGCTCGGGTCGTATTCGATGACGTACTGGCCATCGAAAACCGTTGGCGTCCCGTCGAGGAGACCGCCGATCCGAATGGTGCAGCGCCCGCTGCGGCCAGCGTTCATGTGTCTTCCGTCCCCCGTCGGATGGTTAGTTCGCTCCCCCAGGTGGCCGCAGCCGAGCTGCGGCTGTGCACAGGCTCACCGCCTGGTGCCGAACGTCGCGCGACTGCCCCCGGCCCGGGCCGAAGGTGGCTTCGGCGGTCAGGAATGCGCTGTGCTCGGCGATCGCGTCGGTCAAGTCCCACATCACGCTGCTGCGTGCTTCCTCGAGCAGGGCCTCTTGTTCGGCGGTGACGGCCGCTGCGATCTCGTCGGACCACATGCGTCGCCCGTCGGTGGTGTCGTACGCCGAATCGGTTGCCCGGTCGGCGATGTCATCGAGTTGGGTGAGCAGCGAGTTCGCCGCCGCGCCGGCGTGCTGGTCGATGAACATGGTGCGCTGCTCGGCCGGCCACCAGGGCGGGATCGGCAATTGTGCCGCGTACACCGCTGTTATCTCGGCGTGGAGCTGGTCGACATCCCATGTGCCCATGCGCGCAGTATGGCAGCCGGCACCGACACGGTGACCAACCCCGCAAGCGGTGCAGATCAACCGGCCACGGCGGCTGCGACACCGGCGACCTTCGCGGCAAGGGCATCCAAATCCACTGCTGGCGCGTCGGCCATCCACACTTGTGTGCGCCCGATCTCCAGTTGATTCTCAGCGGGGTAGACGCGCCATTCTTGTTGGCGCACCATGACGAAATTCGTCACCGCGATGGCGTGAAATCGATTCGGCACCACCACAGTTGAGACGAGTTTTCCGCGGCGGTGGATAGCTGTCATCGCTCGGCGGTTCGCTTTGGTGAAAACGACTTGCTGCCACGGCTTTGCGTGCACGGCGATCACCGCGACGGTGTGTTCGTCGAGGTATCCCTGGTCGCGCCACGGCGGGATGGTCTCGCCGTGGGCGATCATGTCGATCGCGCGCAGGGCGTACATGTCCGTTCTCATTGAATCTGGGGCACATTTACTAGTCTGACCTGCATTGCCCCAGATTGGATGAGAATTTCGATC
>NZ_JBJIAI010000043.1:0-24038 GCF_045311035.1 Mycobacterium sp. SMC-13 | reverse complement strand
GCCACGCCACCGATCACATCGGCAAGATCAATGACGAATGGCCACCCCGTGATAGCCATCCAGAGAGACGGTCAACACCAGGCTGGTCAGCATTGATGCCGTTGTCTCCCAATCATCTTTGGACGACAGAACCCCGAGGACCCGACCTACTTCGCGGGCAGTGGTCACTGGCCCCAACTGTGCGCAAGCCAACGGGATGCCGATGCGCGAGCCGACTAGCAGGAGCGCCACACTTAACGCCATTCGCACATGGGCCAACCCCACCCCCGGTCCGCTGATCGGGACGGCCCACCATGGCCACAGCGATGCCGGAACCGATCGAAGGATCGAACGGTTGCGGTCGGGTCGCTGCGGGTGCCGAGCCCAAGCCCGGTTCCGCAGCTGATCCGTCGGTCCGAGAAACGATCTCACAGAACGTAATTGGACTTCGCGCAGCGGCGTGCTTACCTCGCGATCCCAGGCGATAGCCGTCGTGTGCACCCACGTCCCTTTGGTGCGCATCGAGCCAATCAGCCACCGCAGACGCTGGCCACCGACGGTCGCATCGGAAGCTTGGAGAACTGGCAGTGCCGCACATGCCGCTACCGCCATCGTGGCAGAACAATCGTGAGCTAGCCATAGCGCTCCGATCTGATCGGCCTGTTTCGGCCGGACGGTGTTGTGCTCGTGGATGTTCCATATATCTGCGGGTACTCGTCGTCGGATGTCGTCGGCGTGCGCATAGCGCATGATCTGCTGGCCCAGCACCGTGATGTCGGTGGCGAACTGCAGCGACGAAACCGGAGACTCCGCGTACATTCCCGCCGAAGCTAACCCTGCCGCTATGACTGCCAGCATGTAGTCCTGCGCTACCACAGCTGGATGGTTCTCAGTCAACTCCAGCGAAGGAGCGGTTGACAGCAGCGCCTCGCAGCGTCGCAGACTACGACCCCAGCTGTTTGGGGCTCGGCACGTGCAGCGCCCAGGGCGCGGGATAAGACTTTTCGGCAGCGGCCGTCGGCGCTGGTCACCGGAGCAGCGGGGGCAGGCATCGAGCAGCAGGCAACGATGTATTGGGCAAACAAACGCCCACCGCAGTTTCCACCACAGCTGCCACCGCCCGCCGTTGTCCTCGAGACATTTTGGACAGAATCGCGAACGGGGTAGCGCGAAAGGGCCTGCAGTCGCCGCACCGGCGGTGGCCGTCTCGAACAGCGATGAGGTGGTCATCGCTGTGATTGCCGCGGCCGCGACGCCTGTCGCATAGCTGATTGCAGCCAGCTGCTCGCCTGTCGGTGAAACCGTGAAATGCGCGACCCGAACCCGATTGCTCTCGCCGTGCAGCCCAACTGCCGCGAGGAGCTCACCCCACGTCGCGCCGCAGCGACTGGCCAAGGCCTCCAGCCAAGACTCGATGCTCTCGCCGGCGACCGGCGGTAGTCGAAGTGGCAGCGTACGGATTGCAATGGTGCGCAACTGGGCGGCACCCAGCTCGGAACTGCCGTGCGAGGGTGGATCGTCGGCGGCAAATGCATGCCCTGCCATTCTGATATTGTGCCCTACTAGTAGTGCCCTATTTTAGAATGTGAAGGTTGCTATTCTGCGGGGCGTTCCGGGAAGCCGTCGGGCGCTTCCTCGTTGCGCAAGGTGACACGAGCGGGCGGCGCCACACATCCCAACTAGCCGTCCGCGCAAGATATCGCGGCCGTGAAGCGCTGATCAAAAGATGGCAGGCCCACCCGTCCTGTCATCCCGTCGCGCGCCGATTGTCCGCAAGAGGTCGGGCTGTCGAATAGCTGTCAAAATGGTCCTGAGGCTGTACTAGTAGTGCTTCCAGGCGTGAGAACTCTGACACTCAATGTTCTTGTCCTCGAAGGCGCGTTGTTCTTGTCCTCGAAGGCGCGCGCATGGGCAGGCTTGGGGGTGGGACCGCATGGTTACATCGGCAATTTTGCGGAGACAGCTTTTGGGGCAGTGGCAGCTACCGATCGCTGGTCCCGCTACCAGCCGCCACTTCGCGTAACCGGTCAAGTTGACGCTCTTTAGAAGGCGCTGAGGGTCGCATCTGGTCACGAGGCTATCAGTGGTGCAATCTTGGTCGAATGCCATTTCAGAACGGTAATGCTCGACTCGAACTGGTCACAGCGAGTCGCCGCGCCTTCGCTGTGGTGGTGCGTCGCCACTGTTAGGACCACAGCGTCGTCGGGTTCCCCTACGGATCCGTTCGATCTTCGCGATTTGTCTAGGGATGTGAGCATGCATGATCCGGCGAGTGGGGCATGTGCGCGGGCTGATGGCACCGAGCACTCCCATTTTCGGCGGGTAGTGCCAACCCGCTTCGTGCCCTTCGTCTGGCGTGAGAACCACCTCGGCATCGCACACTTCGCAGACGCGCATTACCTGCATATCCGTCACAGTAGCAACGAGAGCCGACAACCTGCGGCGCCTCGCCCCTCCCTCGTGGGCCGCTGACACGGCAAGGATCGAGATCGGCACCCGGAATCACGACTCGTCGGCACACGGGCCTTGCTCTATCGTCCGCTGAAAAAGAAAGACCTACTAGTAGGGCTGACATTGGGCCGTCGGCGTTAGCTACTAGAGGGCGTGCCGACGCGTCCTAGTCAGAACGACCCGAAACGGGTCGCTGCATGGGAACGTCGCCGTCGGCAGGTCGGCCTCAAGATTCACAAACACCGGATCGACCGCGGGTTCACTCTCGAACAACTCGCTGTGCTCTCTGGCGTTTCGCGCAACGTTCTCATGGATGTTGAGCACGGTCGGCGCGGAATCTTGCACGAGCGACTGTTCGACATTGCCAAGGCGCTCGGTGTCACCGCCGCCGAGCTTGTTGAGGGCATCCGGTAATGGTTCCGACGCGCGCTGCTCGGCAGCAGGAGCGCTAAGCTCAATCGCACACGCCGATTCGAACCCGATCCGGGTGTCCATGGCGCAATCCCGCATCTGCGCCAAGCGCTTTGGGGTGGACCCGGCTGGGCACTCGAGGGCTTCTACTACATTCTCCTGAGCGGCCAGCTCGCGCCCCGCACACTGGCTCTTCGGACCAGCCACAGCCTGGATCCACCACTAATCATTATGCACTACTAGTGGTGTAAATGGAGTCCTGCAAACACGCGACTTATCGGGACCGACGTGGCACGCTGAGACCATGGCCGATCCTTTCGAACCCGACGACCGCGACGTCCTCGGCGATCCACCGTCGGCACATGACGGTAGCCGGCCCAAACGCGTTTGCGCTGTCGCGCGCACCCGGCGCCGCGACGATCCGGCAGTGTTTGTCGCTCCGGACGGCGCAGTTTCCCCCTCTGCGTATCAGCGGATTCTCGCGGCCCTTCCACCACGAGAACGCCGGATGGTGCACGACGCGGTAGCCAACAGCCTCATTGAGGGGTACGTACCCGACGCGAAAACTGTTGCACGGCTGGGCGACTTGGCAATGGGAAGAATCACTGGCGAACAGTATCGGGCCGAAATTCTTGAAAGCCTAGGCTTAGGTCAGTGATGCCGTGAGCATCCGCGACATCGTCGACAACAGCGACCCGGACGAGGCCGCACGCGTCGCAGTCGACATCGCCCGGTCCATTGTGGCCAGGGGAACCGCACGCGCCGATGTCGTGGCGCTGGCAGAAGGGCTGCTTAAGCTCGGAGCGGAGCAGATCGCCGACGTCCTGCGTCAACAGCCCGAACGCGCAGCTGAATCCCCGAATGCACTGAATCCCAACGCCGTTCCCGCCGGCGTAGTAGTTCTTGGGCGGCGAGAGCAGTCGGCGAATGCACACCAAATCGCCTTGTCTGGAATACGTTTGGCCGGTACCGACCTGATTCTCACCCTGACAGGACTAGTGGAGCTGGCTACTCAAATCGAGGTCGTAGCCAACGGCACGAATGTGGAGTTCAGGCCAGCCGGAAGCGGGGGAGTCGTGCAAGCGATCAATGTGCACCGCGAAATCACCGATGCTCAACTCAGTCGGCAGATCACCGACAACGGACTCGCCGTGCGTATCAGTCAGTACCGCGACCGCCCAGGCATGGCGGACGGTGTCGCAGCTCAAGTGCAAGACAACCTGACTTCGTCGCTCGATCAATGGAACGGGCTGATCGGTCCGTTCTACGACGTGGCCGGAGTTGCCCGCCGATTGGACATCTCGACCGATGCCGTCCAGCATCGAGCCCGTCGCCGTCAACTGCTCGGATGTATGACCAGCGACGGCACACTGGTGTTCCCCACCTTCCAAATTGATCAAGACGGCACCGTGCTGCCCGGCCTAGCCGACATCCTGGCTATCCTTTCGCGTGCTACTGATAACCGCTGGCAAGTAGCCCTGTGGATGACGACGCCGAGCACCCAGCTGCATGGCCGAACGCCGGTCGACGCGCTCAAGCGCCAAGAGACCCAGGTCGTGCGGCTCTTGGCGATCCGAACCGCAGGTCGATGGCGGCCGCGTTATAACGCCGACTGTGCCGACTAGTTAGTTTTGAACAAGGTGCAATCCAACTAGCCTAGGACCGCGGGTAGCCATAGTCTCCGGACGTGTCCGCCCGGGGCTAGCGCCTCGTCATTCGATTGCCGCTAGTGATCAGCGTCGATACTGAAGGTGCCTGCTAAACCCTTGATCATCAACCCTTTCTATGGGTGGCTCATGGAATGGTGATCGTCAAGGACCAACCGTTGTTCCAGTTCCAGGCGAAGAATTGAACCACGAGGGTTGAGGCAGCCGGCTTGTCAGCTGAACGGCCAAACGCCCGTCGATGCGCTCAGCCGTGATCAATCGGAGTAGGTGCGGGTATTGGCAACCCAGACCGCCAGGCGATGGCAGACCCATTAGGTCATCGGGGCGTCGACTCGGGTGAGACTGGGCATCAGTACGGTATCGACAAGGTGCCGCACCGCGCGCCGCGACGGCGCTCGGCCCGTGAGGATCGTCTTGTAGATGAGGTAGCCGGGGAGCAGGTCCCAGAGCTCTTCGCTGACGTTATCCGTTACCTCGCCGCGATCGGCGGCACGGGCGTGCGCTCGTTGGATCGATTCCCTTGGCTGATCGAGGAATTGCTGCCGCACGAGGTCGGCGAGGCTGGCGCTGCGTGGGAGCTTGACGAGGATGGCGCGCAGGGCCCCGGCATGGGCGCCGATGTGTATCCGAATGGTTTCGCCGATCTGCCGCAGGTCACCACGCAGCGTTCCGGTGTCGGGGTCGACGACAGACTGACGCGTGCCTTCGACGAAGGCGGCCGCTACTAGTTCGGCCTTGGTCGGCCAGCGGCGGTACAACGTGGCTTTGCTGGCTCGTGCCGTGGTCGCCACCGAGTCCACCGACAGCCGGTCGTATCCGTGTTCTTCGAGCAATTCCAGTGTGATCACGAGGATTTCGGATTCGCGGGGCGACCACGGAGAATCCGCGCGGTCGCTCGTACCGCACGGGGCGGGCCCCGCCGGCGACCGTCGGCCACGTTCCGAGCTGCGCGCTGTGTGGGCGGTCCTCGATCTGGCTGTCACCGAACTTGCTCCAGGAGATGCCCAGCCCCGGCCGCGCGACGAACGATGTCGGCCATGCGGGCACCGTGTGGCCCGTCGCGCTCAAGGTCGAGGAAGTGCTCGATCAGGTTGACGGCCGGCTCATTCGTCGGAGTCGTTGGTGAACAGGGTGTCCTGCGCGATACGAAACGCGGTATTGGCGTCGGGCACACCGCAATAGACCGCCGTCTGCAGCAGTACCTCCTTGATTTCTTCATCGGTCAGTCCATTCGTGCGTGCCGCGCGTAAATGCATGGCCAGCTCTTCGTGGTGCCCTCGCGCAACGAGCGCAGTGAGGGTGATGATCGAGCGTGACCGCCGGTCGAGCCCGGGGCGCGTCCAGATCGATCCCCACGCGTACTCAGTTATCAGCCGCTGGAAGTCGGCAGTGAACTCGGTGGTGCGCGCGCTCGCACGGTCCACATGGGCATCACCCAATACTTGGCGGCGCACTGACATTCCGGCTTGGTACCGGTCGAATTGGTCGGTCATGCCGGGCTCCGTTGAGTGAGTGCGAGAAGTTCCTGTGCAATGAGTTCCGGTTGCTCGGCCGGTGCCAGGTGTGCCGTCTGAGCGATTTCGAGGTAGTCGCAGCGCGGTATGTGTTCGGCCAGATAGAGCAGTGACGACGGTGGGGTGGCGATGTCCTCGGCGCCTGCGATCGCGATGACGTCGCCTCCAATCGTGGTCAGGCGATCTCGGACGTCGAACTGTCCGAGTGCCTCGCATGTCGCCGCGTAGCCTTCAGCGCTTGTTTCCCTCAGCGACTCGAGCAGCGCCGCGGCAGTGTCGGGATCGCGCAGCGGAAATCCTGCCGAAAACCAGGTGATACGAGCGGATTCCGTCATCGCGGAAGTCCCATTGCGGCGCACGTTACGTGCTCGCTCGCTCCAGGCTTCGGCGGTGCGGATCTTGGCGCCGGTGCAGATCAAGGCGGCAGTGGCAATCCGGTCCGCGTGCTCGAGAAGGAGTTCCAAACCCACCGCGCCGCCCGCAGAGACCCCTGCGTAGTGATAGGGGCCGGCCGCGTATGACATGGCGACAGCGTCGACGGCGTGAGCCAGGTCAGCCATCGTGAAGGCCTCGACAGGGGGCGGGCTCCCACCGTGCCCGGGAAGATCGAACCCGATAACCCGATGACGGGTGGCCAGGAGCCTGGCGGCATTGGACCACAGTGCTGCCACTGATGTGCCGAGTGACGGTCCGAGGACGAGCAACGGGGCGTCCTGTGGACCGCCGAAGTCCACCGCGGTGAGAGCAGGGAGGGTCATCGAAGATCCTCGAGAAATTGTCGTGAACGATCCAGAGCGTGATCGATGATCGCATCGGATGCTCCGAAATAGGTTGGTGTGGAATGCTTTCCGAACAGGGCAGCGATGGCATCCTGTTCGCCCGATACGGCGGCGGTAGCCAGATTGGCAGCCATGCGCTCGGAATCGACTTGTAATCCTGTCAGTAGGTCGGTGGCCTGGGACGCGGCGATCAGTGTCCGCCGGCCCAGGATGCGTACGGTGTCCCATTCCGCATGCCAAGCTCCGTCAGCCCGCTCATCGTTGGTGAACGCGGCTGCGGTATGCAGGGCCGCGGCCATCGCCGGAGCTGTCAGTGCGGCGCGCCTGATGAGAACTGACAACACCGGGTTGTGCTTGTCGGGCATTGTCGAGGAGCCGCCACGACCGGTCTCTCGGAGTTCGGCGAGTTCGCCGATTTCTGATCGGTTGAGCGTCACGACATCCGAAGCGATACGGGCCCATGCGTCGGTGCACCCGACGAGTGCGTCGCCGATCGCAGTGACGGGGCTTCGCCGGGTGTGCCACGGCAATTGTCTGTCGAGTTCAAGGTCGTCGGCCATGTACTCCAACAAGGCCAGCGCAGTCGCGGGGGCCTGCGCGCTGCCCTTCACGAGCGCAGCCATTTCCGTCGACGCCGCCAAAGTGCCTGCTGCGCCGCCGATCTGAATGGGCGTTCCTAGGCTGGAAACCGCTTTCGCAGCGTCGCAGACGCCGCACAGCCAGCCAGCTGCCTTGACGCCGAACGTAATTGGAATCGCCGGTTGGGTGAGAGTCCGCGCCAACATCGGCGTGTGACGGTGCGCAGCGGTCAGGCTTGCCAGGCTGCCCACATGGTTGGCGAGCTCAGTACGGAGCCGACGCAGCGCGTCGCGCAACGTCAGCATCAGGGCGGTATCCATGACGTCCTGGCTGGTGAGGCCGCGATGAATCCAGCGTCGAGTAGCCTCTGGTGCGCGTTGTCGCAGCAATGCGACCAACGGGATGACTGGGTTGCCCCCGTCGTCCGACACGGTGGTCACCGATTCCCGGTCGGATTCATCAACCAAACCGGAGAGATCGCAGTCGGCAGCAGCGTGCTGGACCAACCCGTTGTCTGCCAAGCCACGCAGCCAGGCGTTCTCAACCTGCAGCATCGCCTCCCACACCGCGGCGTCGGTGAGGAACCGTTCTGCGCGGTGATCGCCGGGCCACAACAGGTTGGTCATGTACGCACCCTGGAATGACGGAGGAACACGGTCTCGGAGGCCCCCTGCAGATGGATATCGAAGTGATAGCCGCCGTCTTCGGCTTGGCAGATCAACGTCTGTCGCCGATGTGGCTCGAGTCGGGTGAGCAGGTCGTCGGAGAGATTGGCGTGCGGCAGGTACGCCCGAGTGAACAAGGCGTCGAGCAGACCACGTGCGAACACGGCGAGAGCGAAGTATGGGATCTGCCCGCCGGGTGCGACGGTGGTAAAGCTGTAATGACCGGTCGGGTCGGTGGCTGCGCGGCCCCAGCCCGTGAACGTCCATCCATCTCGGTGCAGCGAGCCCTCGGCATCGATGACGGTGCCGGCGCTGTCTGGCTGCCAAACCTCCACGAGCGCGTCCGGGACAGGCTCTCCGGCACCGTCAAAGACAGTGCCGTGCAATCGGATCGCGCCGGGATGTCCAGAAGGCACAAGTTCATTGTCGCCACGATAAGAAAGTCCGTAGTGAAAGAACGGGCCGACGGTCTGGCCGGGAGTCGCGGCAAGCTCAGACATGGGTGTCCTCGTCGGAAGGGGTGCGGCGGGCTCCGTCGAGCACAACGTCGAAGCGGTAGCCGGTCGCGTATTCGGGTTGAGTGAGGTCGTGGTCATACGTGGCGACCAGTCGATCGCGCGCGGCCGGATCAGTGATCGACTGAAATATTGGGTCCAACGCAAAGAGGGGATCACCGGGAAAATACATCTGAGTGACCAGGCGCTCAGTGAACTGTGTGCCGAACAGAGAAAAGTGAACATGTGCGGGTCGCCAGGCGTTGTGATGATTACGCCACGGATAAGGCCCCGGTTTGATCGACACAAATCGGTAGGTGCCGTCAGCATCCGTGATGCAGCGGCCCGCGCCGGTGAAGTTGGGGTCCAGTGGGGCGGGATGCTGATCGCGCTGGTGGATGTAGCGGCCGGCGGCGTTTGCTTGCCAAACTTCGACAAGTTGTCCGGCGACGGGGCGGCCACGTGAGTCGGTGACCCGTCCGGTGATGATGATGCGTTCACCGATCGGCTCTCCGGCATGTCCGATCGTCAGATCAGCGTCTAGGGCAGAGACATCCCGCGCACCGAAACACGGCCCAGACAGCTCGAGTTCGTGAGGATCGGTCAACAGCAGCGGGTTGCGTGGGTGCCGCAGGACACTGCTCCGATAGGGCGGGTAATCCAGTTGCGGTTGGGCCACTGCGGACGAGCGGCGGTATGCGGTGATCTCCGCCGAGACTTCCTGCTGGGACGCCAGCGCCGGGGCGTCCGTTAGAGCTGTCATGGGTGCTGACGCTAACCCCAACCGTTGTGAGAAGCCGAGAGTACGCTTTTACTCAGTGAAAGCTAGTCGGTCAGATGCGAGGAGGTGCCATGGCAGGCAATGCCTCGAAGCCGGGCGTGTCGGTGGCATCGCGCACGCTGGCCCTGCTGGGTGCCTTCGACGCGGCGCATCGTCGCCTGTCGTTGACCGATATGGCCCGGCGGGCCGATCTGCCGGTGCCGACCGCGTACCGGCTGGTCAACGAGTTACAGCGATGGGGTGCGCTGACGCGAACATCGTCAGGGGACTACGTGATCGGGCGTCGCCTGTGGGACGTCGGCCTGTTGGCCCCCATGCAAACCGGCTTGCGGGAAGTGGCTTCCCCGTTCCTGCATGACCTGTACGGCGCGACGCTGGCCACAGTGCACTTGGCGGTCCGCGAGGGAACGAACGCCCTGTATATCGAACGGCTATCCGGACACGCGTCCGTCCCAGTGGTCAGCAAGATCGGAACACGACTACCGATGCATGCCACTGGGGTTGGCAAAGTTCTTTTGGCGCATGCGCCCGAAGCCATCCGGACGGACGTGCTCGCCCATCTGACTCGACTCACTGCGCACACCGTCATCCATAGTGGTGTGCTGCGCAACCAACTGTCCCGGGTCCACCGGGATGGGTATGCCACCACTGTCGAAGAGATGACACTCGGGGCCTGCTCAGTCGCGGTACCGGTGTACCGCGGCGACGATGTCGTCGCCGCGCTGGGCGTAGTAGTACCCAGTCTCAACCGCGACAAGTTGCGGCTCGTGTCAGCATTGAATGTTGCTGCACAGGGTATTTCGCGAAGTTTGGGTTAATTCAGACGGCCTTGTGCCACTACTCGGGCTTCAAAGCCCACTGTTTCGGCCAGTGAAAGGCCGGTGTTGCGTTGCTTGCTGTGTCGGACTCAAGGTGAGGCACGTAAAGACGCGTGCACCCTGCGCGCCCGCCAAATGCGAGGAACATGAATGTCGAGCACAGTCCGCGGAGTCATCGCCCGCAAGCCAAAAACAGCCACCGAGATCGTCGACATCATTGTTCCGGACCCCGTCGGCCATGATGTCGTCGTCAAGGTGTCCGCGTGCGGTGTTTGCCATACGGACTTGACCTACCGTGACGGCGGAATCAACGACGAATTTCCGTTTCTCCTGGGCCATGAGGCAGCAGGTGTCGTTGAAGCAGTTGGCCCCGATGTCAGCCTGGTAGCACCCGGGGATTTCGTGGTTCTCAACTGGCGGGCGGTATGTGGGCAGTGCCGGGCATGCAAACGCGGGCGTCCACAGTACTGCTTCGACACCCACAACGCCTCACAGCCAATGGCTTTGACAGACGGCACAGTTCTGACCCCAGCGCTGGGGATCGGTGCGTTCGCCGAGAAAACTCTTGTGCACGAGGGGCAATGCACGCGGGTCGACGCCAACGCTGATCCTGCGGTCGCCGGTCTGTTGGGTTGCGGCGTGATGGCCGGCTTGGGCGCTGCGGTCAACACCGGCGGTGTCAGCCGCGGTGACTCGGTGGCAGTCATCGGATGCGGCGGTGTCGGTGACGCCGCGATTGCCGGTGCTCGGTTGGCGGGCGCGTCTACCATCATCGCTGTCGACCGAGATCCCGTAAAGCTGCAGTGGGCCGAAGAATTCGGTGCGACGCATACTGTCAACGCGGCCGAGGCTGACGCTGTGGCGGCAATCCAGGAGCTCACCGGCGGCTTCGGCGCCGACGTTGTGATTGATGCTGTGGGCCGGCCCGAGACGTGGCGTCAGGCCTTTTATGCCCGCGACCTTGCCGGCACAGTAGTCCTGGTGGGGGTGCCGACTCCTGATATGCGGCTGGAACTTCCGCTGGTCGATGTGTTCTCCCGCGGCGGTTCGTTGAAGTCGTCTTGGTATGGCGACTGCCTGCCAGAGCGCGACTTCCCGACATTGGTGTCGTTGTACCAACAGGGGCGCCTACCGCTGGAACGCTTTGTCTCCGAACGCATTACTTTGGACGACATCGAAGCGGCGTTCCAGGCGATGCACGAGGGTAAGGTGCTGCGCTCGGTGGTTGTGCTGTGAGCGCAGCGACCGTGGTGGCCGAGAAGGCAGGGCTTCGCGTCGAACGCGTCGTCACCTCAGGCACCTTCAGCCTTGACGGTGGAACATGGGACGTCGACAACAACGTATGGCTGATCGGCACCGATACCGAGGTGATAGTCGTCGATGCGGCCCATGACGCGGCGACGATCGGCGAGGCTGTCGGTGGGCGTGACGTCACCGCGGTGATCTGTACCCACGGACACAACGACCACATCAACGCAGCCGCAGAACTCGGAGAGAATCTCTACGCGCCCGTGCTGCTGCACCCTGCCGACACCATGCTCTGGCGAGCAGTGCACTCGGACCGGCCGTTCATGTCACTGGACGACACCCAGCGCATCGGGTTCGCCGGCACACACCTGAATGTGATTCATACGCCTGGCCACTCACCAGGATCGGTGTGCTTGTATCTGCCAGAGGCGAACTCACTGTTCTCTGGTGACACGTTGTTCTCCGGTGGCCCCGGAGCGACCGGCAGGTCCCACTCCGATTTTCCGACGATCATCGGGTCGATCAGGGACCGAATCTTGGCGCTGCCCGCCGACACTCACGTCTACACCGGCCACGGAGACTCGACCAGTGTCGGCGGTGAAGCGCCGTACTTGGAGGATTGGATTGCCCGCGGCCATTAGGCGTAGCCGCATTGAATTATGGAATGGGGACGGCCCGGCGAATGCTTCGGGCCGTCCCTCATTCGTCTTCGGTGTGCCGCTGTTCAGACAGTGGTCAGCGGTAGGCCGGCGTAGTTTTCGGCCAGCCCCGTCGCGGCTGCCGCACTGTTGAATACCCAGCGGAGCTGGGACTGCTGCAACTCCGCATCGAATGGGTCACCGCTGATGTGCAGCATGCTCGTCATCCACCAGGAGAAGTGTGTACATCGCCAGACTCGCTGTAATGCCGTCTGTGAGTAGGTGTCGGCCAGTCTCGGGTCGTGCTTCTTCACCAAGGCGGTCAGGGCGGGGGCGAGGAGCGCAACATCAGCTATGGCGAGGTTGAGCCCTTTGGCTCCGGTCGGAGGAACGATGTGGGCGGCGTCGCCGGCCAGGAACAGCTGCCCGTAGCGCATTGGGCTCTGGACGTAGCTCCGCATCGGTAGCACACTGCATTCGGTGATCGGGCCGGTCTTCAACGACCAGTCACCGATGTCTCCTTCGAGCCGTTTCGACAGCTCGTCCCAAATTCGTTCGTGCGACCACGAATTGATGTTGGTCCCGTTTGGAACCTGAAGGTACAGACGGCTGACGGTTTCGGAACGCATGGAGTGCATTGCGAAGCCATCGGGATGCCAGGCGTAGATCAGTTCATCGGTCGACGGCGGGACGTCGGCGAGTACGCCAAGCCATGAGTATGGATAGGTTTTTTCCCAGACCTGTTTGACGGTTTCGGGAATGGCAGCACGACTGGGGCCGAACGAGCCGTCACAGCCGACGATTACGTCGGCGCCAACACGTTGATCGACGCCGTTGACGGTGAAAGTGACATACGGTTGGTCCGAGGTGATGTCGTGCACCTGAACCGCTTCGGCTTCATAGATGATCTGCTGGCCGCCGGCATGGCGCGCGGCGACGAGGTCCTTTTGGACCTCGGTCTGCCCGTACACCCATACGCTGCGGCCGACGAGGTCGACGAAGTCGAGATGCTGCCGTTCGCATGGCGTCTGCAGATAGATTCCGCGATGCTCGATACCGTTGCGCCCCAGGCGGTCACCCAGGCCGACCGCGCGAAGCAACTCTACCGATGAATGCTCCAGGATTCCGGCACGGATGCGGGCGAGAACGTAGTCCTCGGTTCGCGATTCGATGATCACCGACTCGACGCCATCAGCCGCGAGCAGATGTGACAGCAACATGCCGGCCGGCCCGGCGCCGATGATGGCAACTTGGGTTCGCATGCGGTAAGTGAACGACAAGGGTTGTGGATCTGCTATCGCCGGATTTCACTGACCGAAAGTCCTTGAGAAGTGTCGATCCACTTCCCAAGCGGTAGAACGCCTTTCTGGACGACCAGTGTGAACGGCGATGGAGGTAGTGGTGGCGCAAACAGCCAACACCCATCTCTCGTCGAGCGGTCGGCTCCCGGGCAGGTGTTAGCTGGATGGACACCAGGGCCACCGGATTCGATGTCAGGATTGGGCTTGTGTGACAGGGAGGAGCTGAGCTAGCCGCAACGCCAGTGCCACCGCGACCGGATCGTCATCCACTGGCCGACCGAGTGCGGCGTTTGCCTGCTGTAGCCGATAGATCACCGTGTTGTGATGCAGTCCCAAACGGCGCGCGGTCTCACGTTGGTTGAAGCGCGTCTGGAAATGCGTAGACAAAGTTTCGCGCAGCCGCGCCTGGATGTCCCCATCGCCCGCCAGGTCGCCCAGAACTCGGCGGGCGAAGGCGCGGGCGCGGTCGGGATCGACGGTGCACAGACTGAGGACCTCGACGTCGGCGAACCGGATGATCCGGCCAGGCATACCGGGGATCAGCTCAGCCACGCGTCTGGCTTGCAGGGCCTGGTTGTGGCTGTCACGAAATCCGATCAGACCCGTGCCGGGGTCGCCGATGGCGGCGTGCACGTCGGCTTCTAAGCCGACCGTTTGTAGCGTGTGCATCCACGCCCACATGGTGTGCGCGCCGGCCGGGACGAGCAATGGACGGTGCTCCCCGGACAGCCGAGTTGCGGCACGCTCCAACCGCAAGAGCGAGTCGACGTCGGCGCCGTGGTCGGTCCACAGTACGGCGGCGACGTGGACGCCTTCAATCGCGTAGCCCAGGGTGCGTCGTGTCGACTCTGGATCGGAAGGCGCACCAGCGAGCAGCCTTTCGACGAGGTCGATTCGTGCCGCTGACGTTGCGTGGGCCAGGCGGTCGCGTTCGAGTTGGTACTCCTGGGCGATCACCTCCGACGAACGGTCGTTCCAGGTGAACATGAACGCTGCGCCTGCATCGTGCACGGACTGCTGACGACTATCCGGCAACGCTCGGCGCACCGCCTCCGACCATGACTGCCAGATGATCGGCTGCACCACCCGAAAGCACCGCAGCACCGCCGGCAGCGGAATCCTGGCCCGTGCCATGAGGCGGGTGGCCTCCACCACTTCTGTCGATGGTGTCATCGCTTCCCGGGGCAGAGCGCGCACCATGGCGTCGAAGCTGGCCAACAGTTCGGCCCCCGGAACCGTGCGGATGGCAGCTTGAATCTCGGCGCTGGCATCGCGTAGTTCGGGAACCTCGCGCAGAATGACTTCGGCCGCCTGCACGCCGATTTCGGCGACATCACGCATCATCTCGAGCACGGCTTCGCGGAGGCCATCCATCTTCTCACCGTAGCCCCGCGATTGGTTGATCCGACCAATTCGGTCAAACGAACTTGGCGTGATCATCCGATGTGCCCGACGACACATCCTCCTACTGTCAATGCGATGGCGTGCGCTCCAACCGGCGAGGAGGATCGATGGCGAAACCAACCGACGTGCCTCAGTCGCAGCGGGGCGGTCCGGCAATCCAGTTTGCTGAGCGATACGACCTATTCTCCGCTGACATCGAGTCGGTGTTGGCCAGCGCCCGCGCGGAGCAGCCGGTCTTTTACTCGCCCGAGGTGCCTGTTGAGTCGTGACCAGATTCGACGACGTCGTGACTGCCACGCCTGACCCCGACAACTACTCAGCCTCCAACGCACTGGCGACGTTGACGCCAGCGTGCCCGGCCGCCAGGGAAGTTCTGAACAGCAACAGCGTGTGGTGGCCAGCCAAGAAAGGATGTGCATGATCTTCTCCGCGCCGATCCCCGAGATTGACGTGCCCACAATCAATCTCGCTGACTTTGTACTGGCCGATGTGGATTCGCGCCGGTCGAAGCCTGCGGTGATAGATGCGGTCAGCGGGCTTACTTTGACCTACGGCGAGCTGGACGAGATGTCCGCGCGCGCGGCCGGCGGGCTCCTGAGGGACGGAATTCGTCCGGGTGACGTAGTCGCCCTGATCAGCAACAACCAGCCGATGTATGCGGTCGCCGTCTATGCGATCCTGCGGGCCGGGGCTGTCGTCAGCCCTATCAATCCGGTGCTCAACGGTTCAGAGATCGGAAAGCAGCTGGCGACAGCCGGCGCGAAAGCCGTTGTAGCGGCAACCGGGGGCGGCTGGCTTGCCGAAGCGGTTGTGGGTACCCAGGTTGAGGCCTGCTACTCGTTCGACGACTCTGCCGACACACGCTCCTTTCGTGCTCTTCTCTCGTCGGCACCGGCGATCTCCTACCAGCCCGCATCGACGAATGATCTTGCGGCGCTGCCATTCTCGAGCGGTACAAGTGGAACCAGCAAGGGGGTCATGCTAAGTCACGGCAACCTGGTCGCCAACCTGATACAGCTGCATGATTGCTGGGCGCTGGATGCCGAGGCTGTCGTGTGCGCGGCGATGCCGCTGTTTCACATCTACGGATTCACGGTGATACTGAACTCCGCGATTCTTGCGGGCGCCACGGTGATCACCATGCCGCGCTTCGATCTTCGTGGCTACCTGGAAGTCGTGCAGAACTACCGTGTCACGCTCGGACACTTGGCACCGCCACTCGTCCTGGCGTTGGCGACGGCTCCTGAAGTGGACCAGTACGACCTGACGTCGATGACGAGGGCGATATCCGGGGCAGCCCCGCTGGATGAGGAACTCGCCGCGCGCGTCGAGGAGCGAACCGGAATTCGGATCCGCCAGGGATACGGCATGACTGAGGCCAGTCCGGGGACCCACGGCGCGCCGTCGGATGAGTTCGTCGCGATACCGGCGGGAAGTGTCGGTCACCTTCTGTCGGGCACGACCGCCCGGATCGTCGACCCGGCTACGGGCGAAGACGTCGGTGTTGGAAGCGCTGGCGAGCTCTGGGTTCGAGGACCGCAGATCATGCAGGGATATCTGGGGCTTCCCGAGGAAACGGACGCCACGATCGTTGATGGGTGGCTGCGGACCGGAGACGTCGTCGAGCATCGCGACGGTTGCTTCTACGTCGTCGACCGTCTGAAGGAGTTGATCAAGTACAAGGGTTATCAAGTTGCGCCCGCAGAACTTGAAGCCTTGCTTTTGCAGCACCCACAGATCGCGGATGCAGCGGTAGTCGGATTGGCGGACCGCGTTGCAGGTGAGTTGCCGACCGCCTATGTGGTGCATAGCGCCGCCGACCCCGGCCCGTCGGATGCAGACGCGATCATCGCGTGGGTGGCTGAGCGCGTTGCGCCCTACAAGAAGATTCGACGGGTGGCGTTCATCGACCGCATTCCGAAATCGCCCGCGGGCAAGATCCTTCGCCGCGTGCTGAGGGACCTCCCAATCGAAGAGCCGGCGATGACAGCCCGCGACGAGCTGCGGCTCTGAACGGAAGTCTCAAGACTGCGCGATCAACTCGTCAAGTGATGTTTCTGGGGCTTGTAGTCGAAAGGCGTTGTCCCCATGGGCTTTGGCGTGTCTGCCGGCTAATCCGCGGGCAGGTAGGCACAGGGTAGTCCGGGGCGACGACCCCCGCTGGCTTCGGACCCGGCCGGCCTCGCGCCTTGCTATGGCTTGAGTCGCGCGACGCGACAGAGCATATCGACAAACAGCTCGCGCTCGCCGGGTTCCAATGCGGAGAGTATGTGCTCGTCGACAGCCGCGGATAGGTGTGTCATCTTGGCGAGCGCAGCGCGACCGGCGGCGGTGAGCACCACCATTCGGGTACGCCGGTCGTCTGGGTTGGGCGTGCGGCTGACGTAACCCGCGCGCTCCAGATCGTCGATCACGGCGACAACCGCGCTGGGGTCAATGTCCAGGATCTCGCTGAGCTCGCGCTGAGACACCCCTTCGCGTTCTTTGACCGCGACGAGTGCTGTGTAGTGCCTACTCCGCACGCCAAAGTGCTCCAGTGTGCGATTGAGCTGGCGGATCGCCTGTCCGCCGGCGCGAGCGAGCAGGAATCCCGGGTCCTCCGACAAGGCGGCGGGGCGAGTCCGCCGTGGGCGTGCAGCGACGATGACAGGCCTCCTTCCAGAGCTAAGTCTGCCATGTCTCGCGCAGACTGAACAATCATTGACATTTACAATCATTGATGTTCTCATCAATTATGTCGAGGAAGGAGTGCAAATGAATCTCGAGGGCAAGGTCGCGATCGTGACCGGCAGTGGACGTGGGCTCGGACTCGCGTATGCGAAGAGGTTGGCCGTCGCGGGCGCTCAGGTGTTGGTGAACGACATCGACGCCGAGGTTGCGAACGAGGCAGTCAATGAGATCCGAGCAGCGGGTGGCATTGCGGTCGCAGAGGTCGCTGCCATGGGAAGTAGCGAGGCAGCGCAGCAGCTCATCGATCGCGCCGTCAATGAGTTTGGGGGCGTGGACATTCTGGTGAGCAACGCCGGTGTACTGCGGGACAAAGTTCTTTGGAAGATGACCGATGATGACTTCGATTCCGTGATCGCGGTTCATCTCCGCGGCACGTTCGCCTGCGCCAGAGCCGCCGCCATCCGTATGCGCGAACAAGGCCGCGGCGGCAGATTGATTCTGATCGGATCGCCGGCGGGACAGCGCGGCAACTTCGGTCAAACCAACTACTCGGCCGCTAAAGCGGCGATCGTCGGCATGACTCGAACTTGGGCAATGGAGCTCTCGCGCGCAGCCATCACCGTCAATGCGGTGGTGCCCGTGGCCGCTACGGCGATGACCGAGACCATTCCCGCTCTCAAGCACTACGTAGACATGGCGCGCCAGGGAGATCCCATGCCCCCGTTCGCGCGTCGGGCGCTCGGGTTCGGCACGGCCGAGGACGCGGCCGGTCTCGTCGCGTTCCTGGCATCTGACGCCGCGGGTGAGATTACGGGCCAGGCGATTGGGATCGGGGGCGATCGCCTGTCCCTGTGGTCTCACCCAGAGCAGATCGTCGCCGCCTACGCCGACGGAGGGTGGACCGCCGACGCGATCGCAGAGGCCTGGCCCACCGTATTCGAGCCCCGATTGCAGTCGGTCGGCGAGCAGTTGCCGGAACCGGCCGCCGTTTAGGAAACCGGAATCATGGATCCCACCAACCTCAAGGCCATCGACGTCCACGTCCACGTCGAGGTGGACTGCAACGGCCACATGTCGCTGCCGGACGAGTTCGTCGCGGCCTCGACGCAGTATTTCGGCGCTGAGACCGTCAAGCCGAACATCGACGCCATCGCCGCGTACTACCGCGAGCGTCAGATCGGCGCCGTCCTGTTCAGCGTTGACATCGAGGCGTTCACCGGGCATCCGGCACTCTCCAACGAGGAGATCGCCGCCGGCGCCGCCGCGCACCCCGATGTGCTCATCCCGTTCGCCAGCATCGATCCCGCCAAAGGCCGGGCCGGCGCACGCCGACTGCGAGTGCTGATCGAAGAGCACGGAGTGCGAGGGCTCAAACTCCACCCCAGCATCCAGAACTTCGCACCCGACGATGGCACGGCCTATCCGTTGCTCGAAGTGGCCCAGGAGTACGGCGTGCCTGTGCTGTTCCACACCGGTCAGACAGGTATCGGAGCGAATATGCGCGGCGGCGGCGGCATCCGCCTCGGGCTGTCCAATCCGATACTGCTTGACGAGGTGGCGGTCAGATTCCCCGATCTGCGAATCATCATGGCGCACCCGTCCTTTCCATGGCAGGACGAGGCGTTGGCCGTCGCCACCCACAAACCGAATGTCTACATAGACCTTTCTGGATGGTCTCCGAAGTACTTCCCGCCTCAACTCGTGCGTTACGCCAACACGCTCTTGGCCGACAAGGTGCTCTTCGGCTCGGACTACCCGATGATCACACCTGACCGCTGGCTGGCCGACTTCGCCACGTTGGAAATGAAGTCTCACGTGATCCCAAAAATCCTCAAAGACAACGCAATACGCGTGCTCAATCTCGATACGGAAGGCAAGGAATCTTGATCACCACTACGCTCGACGCACTCAGCGGACTCGTCGGGTCCGACCTCGGAACGACCGACTGGATGACTGTGGATCAGAGTCGGATCAATACCTTCGCCGACGCGACCGACGACCATCAGTGGATCCACGTCGATCCCGAACGCGCGAAGAACGGCCCGTTCGGCGCACCCATCGCACATGGGTACCTCACGCTGTCGCTGGTCATCCCGCTGTGGTCCGACCTGCTCGACGTCGCAGGGGTAGGTACGAAGGTCAACTACGGTTTGAACAAGGTACGTTTTCCATCCGCCGTTCCGGCCGGAGCCCGCATCCGCGCGGCCGGCACTCTCGTCGACGTAACGCAGGTCGACCGGGGCGGTGTGCAGCTGAGTGCGGATATTCGCATCGATATCGAGGGCTCGGACAAGCCCGCGTGCATCGCTCAGCCAGTGTTTCGTTTCTACCCCTGACCCCACTGACGCTGATCGAGTCCCGAGGAAAAAGAAATGCAGAGAACCGTATTCGGCGCCGAACACGACGCGTTTCGGAAAATGGTCCGCTCGCTCATCGAGGAGGAGGTGGTGCCCGTCTATGAGGAGTGGCAGGACGCCGGTGTCACCCCGCGCCAGTTCTCCCAGCGTCTGGGCGAATTGGGCATTTTGGGCATCGAAGTGCCGGAGGAATATGGTGGCGCCGGCGTCGACTCCTTCAAGTACGCGGCCATTATCATCGAGGAAAGTGCCCGTGCGGCAGTGTCCTTCGGCAGTGTCGGCGCCCATATCTACCTCTGCCTGCCGTATCTGCTCGAGTTGACCACCGCAGAGCAGAAGGCGCGGTGGCTGCCGGGTTTCGTGGCGGGTACGACGATGTTCGCGATTGCCATGACCGAACCGGGAACGGGGTCGGATCTAGCCGGGATGCGGACGACAGCAACGCTTTCCGATGATGGCAGCCACTTTGTTCTCAATGGTGCCAAGACCTTCATCACCGGCGGTGCTCGTGCCGATCGCGTCATTGTCTGCGCCCGCACTGCACCGCCGAAGGACGGGGATCGCCGGTTCGGCATCTCGCTGCTCGCGGTCGACGTCACCGCACCGGGTTTCGAGGTCGGCCGCAAGCTCAAGAAGATCGGGCAGCACTCGATCGATACCGTGGAGCTGTCCTTCCGCGATGTCGTAGTCCCCGTCGAAGACGTGATCGGCGACGTGAACCAGGGTTTCGCGCATCTCGGACAGAACCTCGCTCGGGAACGATTGACGATCGCCGTGGAGGCATATGCTCAGGCAAAGGCCGCTGTGCGGCTTGCCGCTGAGTATGTGCAGCAACGGCAGGTCTTCGGACGTCCGCTCGCGAGTTACCAAAACAGCAAGTTCGAGCTCGCCGCATGCCAGGCCGAGGTCGACGCCGCTGAAGCGGTCATCGACCGTGCACTCGAGGCCTACGATGCCCATGAACTGACGCCGGCCGACGGTGCAAGTGCCAAGCTCTTCTGCACCGAAGTGGCGTCACGAGTGGTCGATCGATGCCTGCAGTTGCACGGTGGCTACGGATACGTCGTCGAGTATCCGATCGCGCGCATATTCGCAGATTGTCGAGTCAACCGGATCTACGGTGGCACCAGCGAGGTGATGAAGATGATCATCGCCAAGAACATGGGTCTGTGATCGGATTCCGTAGGCGCAGCGGGCAGGTCGTGATTCGCGGTTGTGATCTCGGATGGGTCCGGCAGATCGTTTCCTCGGCTTGAGCCGAGTATCGAATCGGTATCCGTCGGAACCGGATTCGCGGATCAAAGACCTCCCCAGCGATGAGTTCTTATCCTGCTTCTGCCGCTTCTTCGGGTCAGAAGCCGACTGTCGTGGGGGCGTTGCTGGCGGAGAACAGCGGGACGAGGAACGTCGCGATAGCCTCCTGGATCTCCGCAGCCCTCGGGATAGGGCCCGACATGGAGAGCGTGGTGTGGATCAGGCCCTCGAACCGGCGTGACTCCGCGGGAACACCCGCCGCGGCCAGCGCGCGGGCGTAGTCCTCACCCTCATCACGCAGCGGGTCGACCCCCATGGTGAGCACCAGGGCGGGCGGGAGCCCCGACAGGTCGGCAGCCCGGGCAGGAGCGATCAGGGGCGAGGTCAGCGCGGCGGGATCGGTGACGTACATCCCGGCCATCCGTGCACAGAGCTCCATCGACAGGACGGGGCCGTGCGCAAACAACTTCCGTGATGCCGTCTCTGCCAACGGGTCCGTGACAGGGGCGACGAGCACCTGCGCGGTGAGCCGGGGGCCGCCCTCGTCGCGAGCGCGCTGGGCGGCAACGGCAGCGAGGTTGGCACCCGCGCTCTCGCCGCCGACGGCGATCCGTTCCGGATCTCCGCCGTATGTCGCGATGTTGTCCGCGACCCACCTCAGGGCCGCCTGCGTGTCTTCGACCGCAGCCGGGAACGGGTGCTCGGGCGCCAGCCGGTACTCGGGCGAAACCACCAAGGCCCCGGTGTTGTGGGCGAGAGCGGCGCACGGCTCGTTGAACGCGTCCAGACTGCCGCCGATCCAGCCGCCACCGTGAATGAACAGGACCACGGGCAGCGGTGCCGACGCTTCCTTGGGGTGGTACAGGCGGAGCTTTCGACCGTCGTTGCCGGCGGGGAAGTCCACCTCGCTGATGGAGACGTCGGATGGAAGCGGCGCCTGGAAGAACTGGAACATGTCCATGGCGGCCCGCGCTTCCTCGAGGTTGCACTCCTCGAGCGGTTTGGCCCCGCTGTTCATCATGCCGGCGAGGAAGAACACCGCGGAGCCATCCACCTGCACCAGGCTCGACAGCGGTTGCTCGTCCTCGTCGAACGAGAACCCTGCATATCCCGTTGCTTCGACCTCGGCGCAGATCGCCCGATACATCGGTCCGCCGGTGAACAGGGAGAGCGGAGTGCGCGCCTTGCCCGCGATGTTGTCTCCCATGTACCAGGTGGTCGCAGTCGGGACCAGCGTCGCATTCGCGCACTCCATGACGAGCTCGTTGTAGCGGTTCTCCGCCGACTCGCTCGCTTCCACACGGGCGCAACCGGCGGCATCGGCGTGCGCGATGATTCCGCTCACGAAGTCGACGCTGTCCTCGATGCCGATCGGGTTGTTGTACAGCGCGGCCGAACTCTGTGGGCCGTTGATGTGGAACAGGTTGGGGAACCCATGCGTGGCCATCCCCACGTACGCTCGCTGGCCCCCGCTCCAATGATCGGCCAGCTTGCGGTTGTCGCGACCCACCACGCCCATCTGGAGAAGAGCACCGGAACCCACGTCAAACCCGGTCGCCAGGATGATGACGTCGAATTCGTACTCCTGTTCCGTCGTCGCGATCCCTCTGCGCGTAATCCTCTCGATCGGGGTCGATCGCGCGTCCACCAAACGCACGTGCGGCAGGTTGAACACCTCGAAGTAGCCGGACTCGAACGTGGCTCGCTTCACGCCGTACGGGTGATTGTCGGGGCAGAGGAGTTCGGCGACCTCAGGGTCGTTGACGCGCTGCCGGATCCTTCCGCGGATGTACTCCGCCGCGGTCTTGTTGGCGTCGGCGTCCGTGATGAGATCGATGTACGTGGAGACCAGCATGCGGAAGCCGCCGGCCTCGTAAAAATGGTCGTAGACCTTCTGCCGCACCTCCGGCGGGTCCATCAGGGCGGGCCGTTCGGCGCGTGGATACGGTGCGCCGGCCATGCTGGCCCTGGACTCCGCGCGCAGTCGGGGGTAGTCGGCGACGACTTCGGCGAACTCATCGTCGGACAGTGGGCCGTTACCCAGCGGGCACGCGTAGTTGGGTGTGCGCTGGAAGACCGTGAGCTCGCCCACCTCACCCGCAATCGTCTGGATGACCTGGATCCCGGTCGACCCCGTCCCGATCACGGCCACGCGCTTGCCATGCAGGTCCACACCCTCGGCCGGCCACTGGCTGGTGTGGGCGATCGTGCCCGCGAAATCGTCCTGACCGGGGAAATCATTCGGCTTCGACACGGAGAACGCTCCGGCAGCGTTGATGAAGTACCGAGCCATCGTGACCGCACCGTCGTCGGTTCGAACTTCCCAGCGATCGGCGTCGTCCCGCCAGACCGCGGAGATGACCCGCGTGTTGAACCGGAAGCTACGCCGCAGGTCGAACCGGTCCGCCACGTGCTCGAGGTAGGAGAGGATCTCGGGCTGGGAGGCGAAGCGCTCGGTCCAACGCCATTCTCTCTGCAGATCCTCGTCGAAGGAGAAGGAGTACCACACGCTCTCCAGGTCGCAACGGGCGCCGGGATAGCGGTTCCGGTGCCAGACACCGCCCGGTCCCGCCAGTGCCTCGAAGCTCTGGACGGAAAGGCCCTGCTGGTCCCGAAGGCGGTAGGTGGCGTACAGGCCCGCGAATCCGGCGCCGACGATGACGGCGTCTACGTGGTTGTGACTCATGACACAGGACCATCCGTGATCTGCCGGGGGCCCGCACGGGTACGTATGCCCACTGCCATACCCGTTCGCATACCTGTTCCCTGGTGTGGGCCGCATCGCCCGAATTTTCATGCCGCAGCCCACTTCGCGGGACGGCCGAGATCGCAAAGCGGCTTGTTGCCGAATGGTCACTCAGAGCCAAGACAGGTATGCCCGCAGGTATGGAGACGGGTACCTAAACCGATGTGTTCTGCGCCACAGCAGCCGATGCTGTGAGAGATGTCGCTGTCGTCGGTCACGTAATTCCCCAGGGGTTGCTGTCACGTAATTCCCCAGGTGTGGGCCTCGTGTTGGTCTTACCGG
>NZ_JBJIAI010000042.1:0-25658 GCF_045311035.1 Mycobacterium sp. SMC-13 | reverse complement strand
GAGTTACGGCAGATAGTACGCTACTATCTGCCGTAAATCCTTAGCGCCGGATTTCGAGAATCTGCTCCCCGACCCCCAAGAAGGACTGGGCGGCGATCGCCAAGGATCTCAAATTGGTCTACACCGCGGCAAGCGAGTCGGCGGCGTTGGATGCATTCGTCGCGTTCAGCGAGACCTGGGGCCAGCGCTACCCGGCGATCGTCAAGCTGTGGGACAACGCGTGGGCCGAGTTCGTGCCATTCCTGGCCTTCGACAAGGAAATCCGCGGCGTGATCTGCACGACCAACAGCATCGAAAGCCTGAACTCGCGCATCCGCAGGGCCGTCAACGCCCGAGGGCACTTCCCGACCGAGCAGGCCCGCCCTGAAGTGCGTCTACCTGGCGATCATGAGCCTCGACCCGACCGGCAAAGGCCGACAACGCTGGATCAACCGCTGGAAGGCACCCCTCAACGCGTTCGAGATCGCCTTCCCCGGACGTTTAACCCCAGAACGAAAGTAACACTACAACAACGAGTTACACCGTTAACTTGACAGTCTCGGGCGCGCTGCCGGTATACCTCGATGGCAGACCGGTTGTTGATGTGTGGATCGGGTGGGGCCGATCGTCATGGCAGCGTACCGTCGGCGGCCAACACCGGCGCGATGGCGTTTTCAGCGACAGAGGGATTGGCTTCCACGGTCATCCGTCGGCTTGTCGACCGGGGATTGCTTCCTACGACGTGCCGGTCGCCGAATACTGGCCCGAGTTCGGCGCGAACGGCAAGTCAGCCATCACAATTCGCGACATGATGCGCCACCGCGCCGGGCTGTCTAACCTACACCGCCCAAGCCGTCCATCTCCTCGATGACGAGCCCAGTCAATAAAGATCATTGTTGTCTGCATCAACCCTGCCAAGCCAGGGACGCGACGCGGGCTGCGTGTTGGGCATGCATCGGTGGATGGCTTCGCTGCCTGATGCCCCGTAAGCGCGTTGTGAAAACGGTGACGAGCGAGGGGGTCGGCGTCACTGGAGCCAACGCTCTCGGGGGAGCAGCGGCTCGTCGAGGCGGCCGTTTGTGTCGAGCATTCGCTCGAACTGGTTCAGGTGACGTTGCATTGCGCTCGACGCGCGGTCGGCGTCGCCGGCAGCCACCGCACGCGCGATGCTCTGGTGCGCCCGGCGGGTATCCTCCATGTCTAGCTCGGTGAGCGACTCACCTGGGACGTGCCACGACAACTCTTGCTCGAACATCGATATGACGAGCCGCAAGACCTCGTTGTTGCTGCAAACCGCGAGAGCCTCGTGGAACTCCACCGATGGTTCCCATGAGCCGTTTCGAGATGTGGCGTCAGCGATCGCGAGTAGCCAGCCGCGCTGCTCGTCGGTGGCCGACCGGGCTGCCATAGCGGCAATAGCGGGTTCGAGGAGTTTGCGGAACTCGTAGAACTTTCTGGTTGAGGTTTCAGCGAGGGTCAGTAGGAGCGCAACGGATCTGCTGATCTGCCGCAGGTCGGGACGAGTTACCCGAATGCCACCGCGTGGGCCTCGGCGGATTTCGATCAAACCATCGGATTCGAGCAGGCGCAGCGCCTCTCGCACGGTGCCTCTGCTAAAGCCCTCTCCGGAGATCAACTCCGCTTCCGAAGCCAGTTGGTCGCCGGGCCGCATCGCGCGGCCGAGGATTTTTGCGCGGAGCCGGTCGGCCAGAATATCTGACGCCTTGGGTACTCTTGTATAGCGGCGCGCTGCATGCGGTATCTCAGATGTGTTTGCCGCCTGGTCGATATCGCTGTCCACTCCCGCTCCTATGCCCTGCTTGGCGTGACGTGGGGCGGAGCTTCAGCTCCAGCCTGCAGCCCTCTGATATAAATCATACTGAATTGCACGAGAATTCGCTGACGTGACTCGCAAGTCATTGCCTCGCGTAGTCTCGTGGTCAACTCAAGGGAGTGTGGGGCGGCGTCACGGATAGCCCGGCGTTGTCGGTTCTGTGGTCATTCGCGCGATCGGCTATGGTCAGTCACCGGCGGACGAGGGACGTAAGCCAACTCTATAGCAGGTCAATGGGTATCCCGCTCGGCGGGATCTTGGCATGGCGGGCCCGCGGTCAACCTCTGCACCTGTTAGCGATGTCGACAAGCAACGGGACCGAGTCACGGTTCAGGATCCCGTGTAGCGGCAACCCGGGTCGGCCGTGGAGGCGATGTGATCGCGACGCCCGAAAAGTGTGGAGATCATCCCAAGCGCCAGACGGGGTGGCCGGTCGTGGCCGACGCCCGGGAATTCTTGCGAGTCACCGTTGGATATCGGGCTATGCCCAAGTTGCTCGTGGGGCCGTGGCGATATTTGGCGTGCAAATACCTCACTGATTCGGAAGCCCGGTTCCGCATGGACCGAGCGCGAAGTTTCGCGAAGTTGTCCGAACGCACCCGTCGACTTGTGGCGCTGCGAATCGATGCGGTAGGCGATGCATCGAGCAGTACGTTTGCGGTATGGCAGCTAACCACGACATCGAGGAGTTTGGTATGCTCGACGGCCTTGAGGGCCAAGCCCGCGAAGAGCGTGCCGACCTCGTCACATGGCTGATCGGAAAAGGCTACCCCCTCGACGAGATACGTAGATCGCTCGCTACGCCTCTACTGCTGCCCGCGAACACGATCTTCGGCGACGACGGGACCTATGTGTCCGCGCGTGAGATCAGCGAATCCACAGGGATCGAATTGGACCTCCTGCAGCGCCTCTACGGCGCGGTCGGAAGGCCGAGGATCGACGACCCCGACGCAGCCGTACTGCTGCGCGCCGACGGAAAAGCGATCGCGCACGCGAAATTCTTCCTCGACATGGGCGTCGAGCCGGACGAAACGGTTGCCGTGATGCGCATGCTGATCGCGGGACTGGGGTGCCGCCGCGACGATGCGCGATGCGGCCCTCAACACCCTCCTGCGGCCGGGGACAAGTGAAATCGAGCTGGCGCAGGCGGTCGAGCAGCTGGCGCGTCGATCCGCGCCTCACCTCGGACCGCTGATCGAAGACCTATTGTTTATGCAACTTCGCACTTCGTTCCAGGTTGAGGCCGTGAGCGCCGCTGAGCGGGCTGCCGGAAGATTACCCGGGGCCCACCAGGTAACGGTGGCGTTCGCTGATGTTGCCGGCTTCACCAAATTGGGGGAGGTGCTGCCACCTCTGGAGCTTGAACGCGTTGCCAGTCGGCTCGCCGAATCGGCCCAGCACGTAGCGGTCACCCCGGTGCGGCTGGTGAAGTCGGTGGGTGACGCCGTGATGCTCATGTGCTTCGATCCGGCGCCATTGCTGCGGGCAATCCTCGACTTGGCTGACGACGCGGCAGCAAATGGCTTGCCGCGCTTGCGGATCGGCGTGGCTTCCGGACTGGCGATCACACGCGGGGGCGACTGGTTCGGCAGTCCTGTCAACGTGGCCAGTCGAGTAACGGCAGCGGCGCGGCCGGGGACGGTGGCGGTCGCCGACTCCACGCGCGAGGCCGTCGGCAACGCTGCGGACTTCACCTGGTCGTCGATGGGCGCACGCCGGCTCAAAGGCGTGAGCGGCAAAGTAAAGCTCTTCAGGGTCCAGCGCGCCCGGCAGGCTGAGTAATCGCCTTCACCGACTTGCGTATGGCCTTGCGTTGCGGTCGCAGACTCCTGGTTCGGGAAGACAAACGGTCCAGGCTCCGGATAGCGACGAGGTGTCGGTGCCGTGGCACGCCGATCTGGCTGTAGCATTCACCAACGCCGCTGGTTGATTCGGCATGATTAGATGGTGTCGCGCGAGGGGACATCGAAAACCGTGCTAGCCGCGATTGTTGACCGCCTCACCGCGACCGCTTATCTGTAATGAGATGAACAATTGGCGTGTTCTTGCTGGTAGCAACGTAGATTACATGTGTAGAACGTCTGCTCTTTCAGCGACACGTGCGACACATGTTGCCGACGACTTCTCGAACTAGTTGAGCCGTAGTGCCCGGCCTTAGTCGGACTGGCGGTAGCCGTCGCGGATGATCGGGCGTTGTGTCCGGCGGCGCCACAGGAAAAGTGGGTGCTGGGTGGATTCGTTGACGAGCGTGTACTTGATGTAGCCCAGGTCGAGGAGCTCATCGTGGCGGTAGCCGCGCTCGCGGTGGTAGCCGACGAGACTGGCGCCCGGGCGCACCGTTTCACAGGGTCGGCGACTTGGGGCGCCGCAACGTGGGCATTGGACGCTGGCCCGGCCGTCGTCTATGTCACCGATGATCAGGTCGCCTTTTCACGGTTGCGGGTGCAGTCAGCGTGCATGGTGTGCACTGTGACGACGGGCGTTGCGCTGGGCCGACCGCGGCGATCGGTGCGGTGGAGGGGGCGAAGGGAGCCTGGTGGAGGAAATGTGGAAAACGGTCCACCTGTTCGTCCCTTCGGATCGGACAGCAAGCGAGGTTCTAAATTACCTCCGGGAGCAGATCAATGTGATCGCCCACGAAGCAGGCGAGTTCGTCTGTCGGATCAGAATCGGTGATGGCGTCGACCAGGCCAACGGTTGGCATAAGTGGTCGGCGTCGTACCTGCCTGGACCTCCCGGGGGCGTCGGAGGAAGAGATGACTGAGCACCGCGATCGCCGGGTTCGGCGTCGCGAGTTTGTTCTTCTGCGAGGTGGCTGTTGTTCATAGCCCGGGGGTACACAGGGTTGATCGAGATGATTCCGGCGCGGAAAGGGTGGACGAGGTGAGCCAGTTGGGCCGGGGTGCGGACCCGTCGTCACGCCGAGTGATCGATGTAGCGATCGGCGTTTTGATCGGATGGCGTGGGTGTTCTGAGCGGGACGCGTTCGACGAGATCGCCTGTGCGGTCCGAGAATCCGGGGTGGGAATCGGGAGCATCGCGCGGTGGCGCTGCGTCTGTGGGGCGATGTCATGCCGGCGCGGTTGGCGTTGGTGAACGCGTCGACGAGCTGAACGCCGCAGTTCCTGGCCCGCGGTGCAACGGGTGGCGGTGGAGCTTTTTGGCTCGTTGTTGCCCGCGCGCATGGTCTGGTGCTCGGTTACGGTGTGCCAGATGAGCACGTCCACCGTCTCAGACCACGACATCGCAGCCGCGCGAGCCGCGGATGTTCGCCAGGCCGACTACTACCGGGGTGAGCTTTCGCGCCAGCGTGAGCTGCTCATTGACCGGATGGCGGCCCACGAGGCCGCGCTGGCCAAGTATCAACTGCGCGGCGAGATGAACCAGGTCCACCGCATCAGACGGGAGATCCGGCATCGCGAGCAGGAACAGTACGCGCTGCAACGCCTGCTTGATGCGATCGAGGAGCGATTCCCCGCTGCGGCAGGGCCCGGGCCGGCACACCTCTGACCGCTACCCAACCACGGAGCTGATCGGTTTGGGTGGTCGCGATCTCGATCTGGTGCCGCTGAGCGGTGCAAAGCGGGGCGGGCCTGCGCTGACGCCTAGGACGACCAGGTAAGCAGACCGGCGCTGCGGGACAACTCGGCGCGGGCATGCCGCTCGACGAGCAGCGGCACGAACTCCCGTATCGGGCTCTGCTCGAACCGGGCGTGCGCGCTGCGCACGGCGCCGGCCACATGGTCCGGCGGCAGGTCGGCGTAGCTGGCGGTGAGCCGCGCCACGACCTGGTCGATCAACAGCGTTTCGCTGATCTGGGCCACGTCGACAGCTTGGGGCATACACGCTGACCGCGTCAACGGGATCAATCTCACGGCTGCCGCAGCGAGGTTGGGTGCAGCTGCTGGCCACCAGATACCTCAGCCCGCGTAGCTGCTGTATCAGCATGATGTTACGGGTGTAACATCTCATTGTGGCTAGGGGCGACGAACTCGATTGGCTGGTGATCAGCGTGTCGACTGCTGGCGCGGCGGGCACGCTGCGGGTGCAGGTGTGGCGCAAACTGCGCTCGCTCGGTGCCTTATATCTGCAGCAATCGGTGTGTCTGCTGCCCGCCCACGCACATGTGGTCCGCGAAGTGCGGCGGCTGGCCGATCGGATCCATCACCACGGCGGCACCGCCCGCGTCCTACCGATGAGCTTCGTCGATCCCGCCGACGAACAGGCCGTGATCGACGAGCTTAACGCCGCCCGCGACGGCGAGTACGCCGAAGTCCTGGAGCGGCTCCCGGCGCTGCGCCAGGAGCTGGCCGATGAACGCGCTCGCGGACGGCTCACCTACGCCGAGGTCGAGGAGTCCGAAGCCGACCTGGACCGGTTCCGCAGCTGGCTGGCCAAGATCGCCGCCCGTGACTACTTCACGGCCCCCGGTGGGCACGCTGCCCGCGCAGCCGTCGACGCCGCGGCTGCTGAGCTGGCAGCGTTTGAGGACGCTGCCCTGCAGGCCGAAACATCCGCGCAAACCGATGCGCGCACCTCGCAGCGGCTGCACGTGGCGCACGAATCGTGACGGGCTCATTCGGGTGGGATCTCCTCATCGGCGTTGGCGGCGCACTCCTATTCGCCTGGCTGGCATTGCTGGTCGCACTGGCAATTCTCCGGCCGCGGGGAGGGCTACTGCGCGAGGCGGTGCGCATCCTGCCCGACGTGCTGCGGCTGGTGCGTCGCCTCGCCGGCGACAGCACCCTGCCGCGCGGGATCCGCGTCCGCCTCGGGTTGCTGCTGGCCTACCTCGCGATCCCGATCGACCTGATCCCCGACTTCATCCCGGTGCTCGGATACGCCGACGACGCCATCATCGTCGCCGCCGTCCTGCGCAGCGTCGTCCGCCGCGCCGGCCTCGACACCGTTCGCGCACACTGGCCCGGAACCGACGACGGATTCACCGCACTGACCCGACTCACCGGGCTGGCCAAGCCCTCCAGCCGACAACACAGAGACGTACCACCCCAACGTGGGTGACACCGTTACAGATAACACTGTCACCTACGACGTCAAACCGCGCTGAGAACCACGTGGGGAACAGTCCTACACACCCCTCAACCGTTACAGATAAGACTCTTGCCCTTCATCACGAAGGTTGGCGCCGGGGTAGAGGCCGCTAGAGCGCCGTCTCGGTCGCCGTGCTGCGAGTGACGTTGTCCAAGCACGGAACGTGCTTCTACAGCTGACGGCCGCGAGCGCGGAGATATCGTAGCGTCGGCAACGTCGTCAGTGGGACTCTGGCAGCCCGGCCGCGCGGCTGACGTAGTTGAGCACTGCCCGCGACAACGGCCTGCTGGCCTTAGCGGCTCAGGGTCACCGCTCAGCTAGCTTCATCGGCGGATCGGCGGATCTTGGAGAAATCAGGATCGCGCTTCTCGACAAAGGCTGCGCGGCCTTCGGCAGCGTCGGGCCCGGTCAGATCGAGGGTGGCCGACAGCCATTCGAGTTCGAGGAATCTTTCCAGCGGTACATCGAGCGCGCCGCGGATCATGCCTTTGGTCAAGCGCAGTGCCTCTGCAGGGCCGCGGGCGAGGGTTGCGGCGAGGTCGGTGGCGACGGTCAGCGCTGCGCCAGGCTCGGCGAGTTGACTGACCAGACCCGCGCCCGCGGCCTGCGGCGCGGTGAGCCGTTCGCCGCTCAACAGCAGCGCCGCGGCCCGGTGCCGGCCCAGCGCACGGGTTAAGAACCAGGCGGCTCCGCAGTCGGGCACTAGGCCGCGCGCCACGAACGGGGCCGCGAACACGGCGTCGCGGGCCGCTACAACCAGGTCGCAGGCTAATGCGAGGCTCCAGCCAGCACCCACCGCGGGCCCCTCGACAGCGGCAAGCACTGGTTTGGGCAACTTGAGCAGCGTGTCGAGCACGCGCTGTCCGACCAGCAACCGCGCCGCGGGCGCGCCGAGCCCCGCTCCGCGGGCCGGGGAGGTCTTGACGTCGCCGCCGGCGGAGAATGTCCCGCCGGCGCCGGTGAGTACCACCGCGCGACAGTTGTCGTCGGCGGCCACCTCATCGATTGCCTCACCCAGCTGGTGCCAGGTTTGCCAACCGAGGGAGTTGCGCGCACCCGGCCGGTTGAGGGTGAGAACCGCGACACCGGGTCGCGGCCGGTCGAACAGCACCTCGGGTTCACTCACTTGCTCGTCCTCCCCGCCGCGGCCAGCCTGCCGTGTGGTGCGGATGGCACAAGACGTTCGTCGCCGCGTAGCAGTGCGGCGAGCGCTGAACGTGCCCCGACCACAGTATCGGCGCCCCGACCGGCAACCGCGGCGCGATACCAGAGGTGCAGCCGCTGATCCCAGGTGAACCCCATACCCCCATGACACTGGATGGCGGCCTCGGCGGCCGCGAGGTAGGCCGCCGAGGCCCACAGGCGGCTGGCCCGAACGTCGCACATCGCGCCGGGCGCGCCCGCGGCGACGTTCCAGGCCGCCTGGTAGACGAGTGAACGGGCTCCCTCCACGCCGCTGGCGGCGTCGGCGAGCCGATGCCGGATCGCCTGGAACGCCCCGATCGGCCGCCCGAACTGCGTTCTCGTAGTGCAGTAGTCCACACTGCGCGCGATCACCTCGGCGCCGCCACCGACCGCCTCCGCATCGAGAAACAGGCTGTACAGCGTCGCGCAGCGCTCCTCAAGCGCCGACAGGCCAGGGTCGGTGTACAGCGCTTCGGCCTCCAGGCGGGTCCGGCGCAGGCGGACATCTGCGACGGGCCGACGCAAGTCCACGCCGGCTGACACGCCGACTTCGACTCCCGCCTGGTCACAGCCCACGAGCGCGAGCCCTGGTACGCCGTCCAGGTCGACCGGCACCACCACCGCCTGAGCGTCGCCGGCGGCGGGAACCCGCGCCAGCACTCCGCTGACCCGAATCCGGTTCGCTTCACGCACGGCGCACAGACGCCGGTGCCGCCACTGCGGCACCCCGTCGCGCCCGGATATGTCCGGAACCGGGGGCGCCGCGGTGATGACGCTGCCGGTGTGCAGTCGTTCGAGCAGCCCGCTCATGCCGGCGGCCTTCGCCAGCGGCATCAGGTAGCCGGCAACCACGTCCACCGGTCCGGGCACGGGGACCGCGCCGAACGCTTCGGCCACGTGCACGCCGCCGACCCAGTCCGCCGGCGCCCCGGTTTCTCCGGTTGCCGCGCCGAAGTGCTCCAACCATCCGGCCGACACCAGCTCCCGCCACGCCGTTGCCCGGTTGTCCCGGGCGGGCTCCCGGATCAAGTCGGGCATCCGCGCCTCGAGAAACTCCCGCAGCGCGGCCCGCAGCATTGCCAGTTCGTCATCGATCCGGTAGTCCATTCCACCCTCTTTCACCGGCGGTCGCTCGGCAGGCCGAGCGCCTTCGCGATCAGGTTGCGCTGGATCTCGCTTGTGCCGCCATAGATCGTTTCGGCGCGGGCAAACAACAACGAGCGGGTCCATTCCGACCACCCGGCACCGGCCGCAGCCACTTCTGGTCCGGCCGCCTCCAGCAGGGTGGCCAGTTGCTTCTGGTGGCTTTCGCTCCACAGAACCTTCGCGATCGGTGCGAGCATCCCTGGCTCGGCTGCATCAGCATCGAGCGCGAATACCCGGCGTACTGTGCTGTCCACCACGCGGGTGCGCACGAACGCGTCGACCAGGGCGTTCTCGGCGCACGCGTCGCGATGGACATCGTCCAGCGCGCTCAGCATCCGCGTCAGTTCACGCGACAGTTGCAGTGACCGCTGGGCCAAGGCGCTGGAGCGTTCCCGAGCCAAGGCGTAGGTGGCGACCGGCCACCCGTCGCCGATCCCGCCGACCACGTCGGCCGCATCGACGACCACGTCATCGAAGAACACCTCGCAGAACTCGCTGGTGCCCGTTAGATTGCGCAGCGGCCTGACGGTGATGCCGGGGCGGTCCATGTGCACCACGACCAACGTCGGGCCGGGCGAGTCGGCAACCTTGACCAGTAGGTAGCACCGCTGCGCGAACAGTGCGTAGGATGTCCACACCTTCTGGCCTGATACGAGCAAGTGGTCTGCCTTGGCAACCGCCCGGGTGGACACCGCCGCCAGGTCGCTGCCGGCCTGGGGTTCGGAGAACCCCTGACACCAGATGTCGTCGTGGCACAGCATCGGGCGCAGATACCGTCTTCGCTGCTCGTCGGTGCCGAATCGCATCAGCGCGGGGGCGAAGATGCCCATGCCGTTGGTGTTCATCGGCTCCGGCGCGCCGGTTTCGACCAGCGTTTCGACGAACGCGAGCTGTGCGTCTACCCCTAGTCCTTGGCCGCCGTACTCCGTGGGCCAATGTGGGGCAAGCCATCCCGCCTCGAACAGGCGCCGGCCCCACTCCCGGCGCATCGCGACGTAGGACTCGTCGTCGCCCGTTCCGACCGGGATGTCACGCCACCGTGGCGGCAGGTTCGCTTCAACCCAGTCTTTGAGCCCGGCTCGGTAGTGCTCGGCGCTTGCGCTCAGCCCCAAATTCACGACTCAGCACCGCCGCTGGCTGGTGCGCACGCCGGTGACCTCTGCGGCGATCATGTTGCGCAGGATCTCGGTGGTGCCCCCGCCGATGCCCATTCCGCGCACGTCGCGGAAGTACCGTTCCATCGGGTAGCGGGTGAGATATCCCTTGTGCCCCAGCAGCTGGATCGCCTCGTTGCACACCCGCACCGCGGCCTCGTTGGCGTACAGCTTGGCCATCGCGGTCTCGCGGATACCCGGGAAACCGGCGACATCGGTGCGCGCGGCGCGCCATAGCAGCAACCGCGCGGCATCCAGCTCGGTTGCCATGTCGGCGATCTTCCACTGGATGCCCTGGAACTCCAGGATCGGGCGGCCGAACTGCTCACGCTCCTTGGCGTATTCGACGGCGTCCTCCAGGGCGGCGCGCGCGACCCCGATCGACATCGCGGCGTTGCCGCACCGCTCGGGATTGAACTGGCGAATCAAAAACGAGGCGCCCTCTTTGGAACCGGGACGCGGTTCGAGGATCACCTGATCGCGGCGCACGGGGGCGTCGGTGAACCGCAGCACCCCCTCGGCCACGCCGCGACCGCCCATCTTCTCCTCGGTTTCGATCGGCGCCAGGCCTTCGACGTCGGCGTCCACCAGCACCGCGCCTATCCCGTCGGGACCGTTGGTCTCGGGCGCGCGACAGAACACCAGAAAGGTGTGCGCCTGCAGCGCGCCGGTGATGTGGCACTTGGCGCCGGTGAGCCGAAAGTCGTCGCCATCGGGGGCTAGTGTCGTGGCCAGCGCGGTGCCGTCCGATCCGGCCTGCGGCTCGGTCATCGCGACGGCGAACCGCCGAGTGCCGTCGACCACCTCGGGCAGGTACTGCTGGCGCTGCTGTTCGCTACCCATCCGGGCGATCACCCGCGGGGGTCCGTTGAGCTGCATCTGGATGGTCAGCGCGCTGGCCATGCAGCCCACCGCCAGCTCCTCGAGGACTAGACAGGCCTCGAACACCCCGAGGCCGCGACCGCCGTACTCGGTCGGCACGGTGAGCCCGGTGAAGCCGTTCTCGCGCAGGATCTGGTAGGAGCGCTCCGGGAATTCCTGGCGGCGGTCCCACTCAGCGGCGTGCGGGCGAAGCTCAGTGCCGGCGATGAGGTGGGCGCGTTCGACGAGTTCCTGTTGCGCGTCGGTGAGCTGGTCGAGCGCCGGGGTGGTCATTGGCACGTCCTTTCGTTCGCGGGAGCCGCGGCGTCAGCGTTGGGGCGCCAGATGAGCGCGATTTCCCAGCTACGAACCGCCATCGACCATCATAAAGTATAACTATTATCAGATAAACACAACATTTTGAAGTAGCGCCCGTGCCGCGGAGCCCGCGAACGCTACGGCTGGCGCGGCTCTACCCAACGTGACGCGGAGTCGCCGACGCGGTCGACCGAGCTGTCTGCGTGACCGCGTTGACCCAGCCGGCGCTGAGGGGCGAGATCGGGCGGTGCCAAGGTTTCGGCCATAAGCAGCACCTGTTGACTGCTGGTGTTGCCATCGCCCGCGAGCTGGCCGCTGGTCCCGGGTCAGTTGCTGTCGTGAACTGACTACGACACGATCGCCGAATGGCATCCAGCCCGGTCGGCGGCAAGACAGTCGAACCGGATCTGCAGTAGGGCTGTGAACCGCACCGGATTCGGCGATGCCGGTGTCTGTTCGCCCTGGAACAAGCATCGTTCGCGCCGAAATCCTTGCGCTGCGGCGATAACTCCGTCACCGTCGTCCGGGCAGCGACTGCCTCACACGGCGAGGCCGATCAAGCGACAGCCGCGCAGGGTTTCACCTGCCAGCTGACAACCTGTCAGCTGACAATCGGTGTCGGCGTATCAATTGCCGTTGGCCGACTCATCCCGAGCCCGCATGGCGTGCGGTGGCGACCGCCGCCTGACCCTCCTGTGCGCCAGACAGGTCGGCGATCTCCGCCCATCTGGCTGCGAGGTGATCATCGGACGGTGGGGACGGGAAGTCCACGCCGCGCGATTCGACGATCCGTACGCGGCTGAAATGGCGACCGTGAACCCGCACGATCTCGGCCGTCAGATCGCATTCCTCGGCGCATAACCAACCGACGGCGGCCGATACCCAGGCTGGGTCGAGGTCGCTGGCATCGTCGAGCAGGCCGACGGTCATCCGGGTCAGCGCGACCGGGGCGACGGCATTGACCCGAATGCCATGGCGGGCACCCTCCAGTGCGAGTGTATGCATCAGTCCGACCACACCAAGCTTTGCGGCCGCGTAGTTGGCTTGTCCGAAGTTGCCGAACAGGCCGGCGCCGGAAGAGGTTACGACGACCCTGCCGTAGCGTTGCTCGCGCAAATGGGGCCAAGCCGCGCGGGTCACAAACGCGGTTCCATCCAGGTGCACCTGGCGGACGGCCTCCCACTGCTGCACAGTCATCTTGTGAAACGTCGCGTCTCGCAGGATGCCCGCGTTGTTGACTACGATGTCTAGCCGGCCGAAGGCCTCGAGCGCGGATTTGACCGCCTCCTTCGCGCCGGTCTCGGAAGCGATGTCGTGGTCATCGGGCACGGCGACACCGCCGGCGGCCCGGATCTCCGCCACGACGTCCTGCGCCGCCGCAGCGTTCGCGCCACCCCCCTCTTTTCTCACCCCAAGGTCATTCGCGACGACCAGCGCGCCCCCCGCCGCCAGGCGTAGAGCATGGCTGCGACCGAGGCCGCGGCCCGCCCCAGTGACGATCGCCACCCGTCCGTCTACTCCTGGCATGAGCCCCGCCCTTCGCCCTTGATCCGTGTCTTGAGGTGCGTTCCGCTTCGCGGCCCACTCGACCCCCAGCCACTACCCAGCGATTGCTACGTCGCGGGCCGGATTCGCAAGACTCAACGAAATAACTATGGATAATCATTACACTATGTACACGGATTGCACGCAAGCTGCCGGACGCCAGTTCATCGGGACTGCACCGCCCGTTAGCTGCTTTCCATGGCGGAAGGAGAGCGCCGATGACCGCGGTGGATCTGCAGAAGAATCTTGTGACACGCGTCAACGTCGGGGACATGCTCACCCGCACCGCGTGGCGGCGCCCCGAGCACGAAGCCGTGGTCGACGGCGAGCGCCGGCTCACCTATCGTGCGTTGAACGCCGCGGTGAATCGGCTGGCCAACGCGCTGGCGACCGCGGGCTACCAGCGGGGTGACGCGCTCGCTCTGGCCTGCGGCAACAGCATCGAGTTCCTTCTCACCTATTACGCGTGCGCCAAGACCGGAGTGGTGTGTGTCCCGATCAACCTCGCTTGGGGCGCGTCTGAGACGGCCTACGTGCTTGAGCATTCCCACACCAAAGGGGTGGTTGTGGAGAGCCAACTGGCCGAACTCGTCGGGGCGGCGTTAGACCGCCTCGAACAACGCAAGGTGACCGATGTGATCGTCGCACCTGGCACCGGCACACAATGGGAATCCGCCGGTTCGCATTGGTGGCGGGCGATGAGCGAGTTCGTCGGCGACGCCTCCGACGCCGAACCGGAATGCTTCGTCGATGACCGCGACGCGATCAGCTACCTCTACACCAGCGGAACGACGTCGGCGCCAAAGGGGGTGGTGAGCAGTCATCTCGCGGTCTACATCGAGTCACTCACGGCCCCCCTGGTGTTGCGGTTCAGCGAGCAGGACCGGTCAGCGGTGATGATGCCGCTGTTTCATACCGCCCAGCTCAACGGGTTCACCACGGGGCTGATGTACGTCGGCGGCACCGCGGTGTTGATGCGTGCGTTCGACCCTGGCGCGCTGATGGCGACCATCGAGGCGGAACGGGTTACCCAGATCTTCGGGCTGCCGATGATGTACCGGGCGATGATGGACCACCCCGACATCGCCAAGCGTGACTTGTCGAGCCTGCGTCTGGCGTTGTATGCGATGGCGCCGATGCCCGACACCGACCTACGCATCGCCATGGAGGTATTCGGCTGTCAGTTCGCGCTCGGTTTTGGCCAGACCGAGATGAACCCGCTGACGACCGTCTTTCCGCCTGAGTATCAGCTCTCGCATGCGGGCTCCGTCGGCCTGCCGGTTCCCAATGTTCAGGTGGGGATCATGGACGACGCCGGCAATCTGCTCCCTCCTGGTGAGGCTGGCGAGATCGTCTATCGCGGCCCGCACGCAATGGAGGGTTACCTGCGCAACCCAGAGGCCACCGCCGAGGCGTTCGCGCACGGTTGGTTTCATTCCGGCGACATCGGACGCTTCGATGCCGACGGACTGCTGTGGTTCGCCGACCGCAAGAAGGACGTGATCAAGACCGGCGGTGAGAACGTGGCCTCCATCGAGGTCGAAAAGGCGCTCTACGACGGGGAGCCCCGAATCCAGGAGGTGGTCGTGGTCGGATTGCCGCACCAGCGATGGACCGAGGCGATCGTGGCGATCGTCACCCCCAAACCGGGTGCCGAGCTCACCGAGGATGACGTGCTGGCTGCGGCGCGCCGCCGGTTGTCGGGGTTCAAGGTCCCGAAGGCGGTGATCTTCACCGACAAGATGCCCCGCACCGCGACGGGCAAAGTGCAAAAGAATGTGCTACGCGACCAGCACCAAGGATATTTCCAGACCTAACCGTCAATCGCTTGCCTTGGGACGCGTCGGAGACAACGCTGGCGGCGGACGCTCCCATATGGTGGCTTGCGCCCGGATGTTAATGGCCGATAACGTGTGATCGTGGGCTGAATGCTCCGCGCCGCATCGCCGGGCCGATCGGTCGGTCGGTCGGTCGGCAGACTGTGCAGTCGACGCCGACGGGTTGCGGCTGCAACGTCGTTCACCGGGTCGTTGGACCGCCGGTAATGCTCAGTTGACAGGAAAGGTGTGTTGGGATGGAGCTTTGCGAAAGTGACGAGCGACGGGATTTGCGGGCGGCGGTGGCGGCGATTGCGCGTTCGTATGGCCATGAGTACTACCTGAGCAAGTCGTTGGCGGGGGAGAAGTCCACAGAGCTGTGGCGGGAGATCGGCAAGCAGGGGTTTTTGGGAGTGAACATTGCCGAGGAGTACGGCGGTGGGGGTGGGGGTATCTACGAGCTGCACGCGGTGGGTGAGGAGTTGGCCGCGGCGGGTTGTCCGCTGTTGATGACGGTGGTATCACCGGCGATCTGCGGCACGATAATTCAGGCGTTTGGCAGCGAGGAACAAAAGCAGCGGTGGCTGCCCGGGATCGCCAGTGGTGACATGATCATGGCGTTTGCGATCACCGAACCGGATGCGGGTTCTAATTCGCACAACATCGCCACGACCGCGACGCGTGACGGCGACGAGTGGGTGCTGCGCGGCACCAAGTACTACATTTCCGGGGTCGATGAGGCCCAGGCGGTCCTGGTGGTGACCCGGACCGGCACCGACGAGCGGGGTCGGGGGCAGCTGTCGCTGGTGGTGGTGCCCACCGACGCTGCCGGGCTCCAGAAGACACTCATCCCGGTGCAGGCAGTCACCCCCGAGAAGCAATTCACGCTGTTTTTCGACGACGTGCGGGTGCCCGCCGAAAACCTGGTCGGGGAGCAGGACGAGGGGCTGCGACAGGTGTTTATGGGGCTGAACCCGGAGCGGATCATGGGCGCGGCGTTGAGCACCGGGATCGGCCGCTACGCGCTGGACAAGGCGTGCGCTTACGCCAGGGAACGCCAGGTCTGGAATACCCCGATCGGCGCGCATCAGGGCGTGGCGCATCCGCTGGCGCATGCCAAGATTCAGGTCGAACTGGCGCGGCTGATGACCCAGCGGGCGGCCGAGTTGCATGACGCCGGGAATTCTGGTGCGGGAGAGGCCGCCAACATGGCGAAGTACGCCGCGGCGGAGGCGGGGATCCTGGCGTTGGATCAGGCGATCCAGACACACGGGGGCAATGGGATGGCCACCGAATACGGGTTGGCAACGCTGTGGGGGCCGGCGCGGCTGATGCGCACCGCGCCGATCAGCCGGGAGATGATCCTCAATTTCGTCGCCCAGCACAGCCTGGGCCTACCCAAGTCCTACTGACGTCGGGGGCGATTCCTGGTGAGCGCATCGGCGACGGCCGCTTTGATGACGTTCGACGGGTTCTTGTACGGGCTGGCGACGTATTGGTATCTGAACGATTGCGAGGTTGTCATGAGTTCGCGTGCCCTTGCCGGCCGTCCCGCCATCGCGGCGGTCGAGGAACTGCGCCCAGGGCGATATCCCGACGAGGACGGGGCGGGCATGCCGGAATTGGTGCTGCGCCGGTTCTTGGAAGGCGCTCAGGTTGGGCCCGACGACGTCGATGGTCTGCTGGTGTGCCCGGCGGGCATGGCCGCGGGGCATGGCGCTGATATCTTCGTCCATGAGCGGCTCAACGACGCCCTGGGGATTCGTCCACGGTTCTGCGAGACGATCAACGCGGGCGGCGCGACCTACACGATCATGCTCTCGCGTGCAGCGCTGGCGATCGGCGCGGGCCTTGCGGACTCGGTGCTGTGCGTCGGGGCGGGCAAGTTTCCCAAGGTGGGCGCGGGCGGCGCAGACGCCATGGCACGCATGATCAGCCACCCCGACTTCGAGTATCCCTATGGCAGCTTCATTCCGGCGCTTTACGCGCTGGCGGCCACCCGGCACATGGCCGAACGTGGTACATCGCGGGACGCCCTGGCGGCGGTTGCGGTTTGCAGCCGCGACTGGGCGCTGCGACACCCCGACGCCCTGATGCGTGACGCCGGCCCGCTCACCATCGAGATGGTGCTGGATTCACGCCCGATCGCGTGGCCGTTCAACCTGCTGGACTGCTCGGTGCCCTGCGAGGGAGGCGCGGCGTTCCTGGTCACGAGCGGTGAGCGGGCTCGCGAACTCACCGAACAGCCCGCATATCTGCTCGGCTTTGGGGAGTTCCACGACCACGGCAACATCAGCCACGCAAGCGACTTCGCCACGATGGGCGCCGGCGTTTCGGCGCGCGCCGCATTCGACATGGCGGGCGTGTCTCCGTCCGATGTGGACCTCGCCGAACTCTACGACGCGTTCACCATCAACCCGATCTTGCTGGTGGAGGAGACCGGCCTGGTCGAGCCGGGCAAAGGAGGCCACTTCTTCCTGGACGGTCGCGGCGCCCCGGGCGGCGATCTGCCGATCAACACCTACGGTGGGTTGCTGTCGTTCGGGCACACCGGCGACGCTTCGGGCATGTCGATGCTCGTCGAGGGGGCACGTCAAGTGATGGGCCAAGCCGAAGGCCGCCAAGTGGACGCCGAGATCGCGCTGGTTCACACCTACGGCGGCGTGATGGCCGACCACTCGACGGTCCTGCTGGGAAGGACACCATGACAACCCCACCGGTTCCCGCGCTGACCGCGAGCACGGCGGTCTACTGGCAGGAAGCGGCCGCGGGCCGGTTCGTGCTGCCACGATGCCGCGCCTGCGGCCGGTTTCACCACCATCCTCGCCGATGGTGTCCGTATTGCTGGGGAACCGATCTGACGTGGGAACAACCCTCGGGGCGAGGGACGGTGCTCACCTACACCGTGGTCTACCAGCCCCCGTCGCCGGCCTTCGCGGTGCCCTACGTGCTGGCCGTCATCGAATTGTCGGAAGGCCCGCGAATGATGGCCAACGTGGTCGACTGTTCGCCGGAGGACGTTGAGGTCGGCACACCGGTCGAGGTCACGTTCGAACCGCGGGGCGAACTCGCGATTCCGCAGTTCCGCCCGATCGGGTCCGCACGCTGATGGGCGTTAATTACGCCGACGCGCTCAGCTACGTGGTCACCGGGCCGGCCGAAGAAGCGGCCGTCTGGGTGGGCCGCGAAGTAACCAGTCGGTCGCCGTTCGCGGTCAACGAAGCCCAAATCGCCTACTTCTGTGCCCTGATAGAGGATGCTGACGAGAATTACTGGGATACTGAGGCCGCGACGACGAGATACGGGGCTCGGATCTCGCCGCCGGGCATGCTCATGGTGTGGGCGTTCCCGCTGCCGTGGAACCCGCGGCGCAAGCCCGAACACGCGCCGGTGCTCGCGCTGGAGGTGCCGCTGCCGGGTACCACGCTGATCAACGTCTCGACAGACAGCCGGTTTTTCGCCCCGATGCGGGTCGGGGACCGGCTCATCTCCACCGAGCGGGTGGAATCGATCTCGGCAGAGAAACGAACCGCACTGGGTGTCGGGCACTTCGTGACCACGCGCAGTGAATGCCGCAACCAGAATGGCACCCTGGTGGCGACCAACGACAACGTGCTGTTCCGCTACGTTGTTGGGGCGGGCGGAACCCCTCAACGACGACCGGGCCCGGCCGAACAACCCCGCGCTGAGCCCGTCGAGGTGTTGCCTGAGGTGACGATGCCGGTCACCGTCACGCGGTGCGTACTAAACGCGGCCGCCACCCGCGACTTCTTCCGTGGTCACCACGACCAGGCCTACGCCAAAGAGCAGGGTGCCCGCGATGTCTACCTGAACACGATGTTCTTCCACGGGTTGGTGGACCGGATCGGCAAGGCGTGGGCCGGCCCGCAGGCATGGCTTGCTCGTCGGCAGTTGCAGATGATGGCCCCGGTGTGCGCTGGCGATACGCTGCGGACCGACGGGCGGGTGCTGGCAGTGAACCAACGCGACACCGCGCGGACAGCCACCGTCGCCGTCGACTGTCACACCGAACACGGACTTTCCGCGCGGTCCCTACTCACTTTCAACCTCGACGGTCTCCGTGCGCGGCGCCTACTGTCTGATCAAGGAGAGACTCGATGAGCAGCTATGACCAGTACCAGCACCTCACGTTCGACCGCCCCAGCGAGGGCGTTCTGCAAGTCACCATCAATCGGCCCGACCGGCTCAATGCCGCCAACAAGCGGTTGCACTGGGAGTTGGGCAAGGTGTGGCTCGACGTCGGCACTGACTCGCAAACTCGGGTCGCCGTTGTCACGGGCGCTGGCAAGGCTTTTTGCGCGGGGGGTGACCTCGACATGGTGCTCGATCAGGCAAACGACTTCTCGCAGATCGTCGAGACAATGGCCGAGGCACGCGACATCGTCTACAACATCGCGAATTGCGACAAACCAATCATCTCGGCGATCAATGGGGTGGCCGTCGGTGCGGGACTGGCGGTAGCTTTGATGGCTGACGTTTCGGTGATAGCCGAGGACGCGCAGCTGACTGACGGCCATCTACGACTCGGGGTTGGCGCCGGCGACCATGCCGCAATCGTCTGGCCCATTCTGTGTGGCCTTGCCAAGGCCAAGTATTATTTGCTGACCGCAGATTTCATTGACGGGAAAGAGGCCGAGCGAATCGGCTTGGTCAGCCTGTGCCGTCCGCCCGAGGAAGTCCTGCCCACCGCCCTTGAAGTGGCTCAAAAGCTGGCTGGTGGCCCGCAGCACGCCGTTAGGTGGACCAAACGGGCGTTGAACCACTGGGTGCGAAACGCGGGTCCGATTTTCGAGGCTTCACTGGCGCTTGAGATGCTGAATTTCTTCGACGTAGATGTGATTGAGGGCGCGTCCGCCATCAAAGATCGCCGCCCTCCGCGGTTTCCTTCCGCAGCTAACCACGAACGTGACGAGGGCTAGGGCCGAGCGCTGAAAAAAACGGTAGCGAAATGTCTGCTGCGCTCGGGCATGAACTGCGGTCCCTGAACGGTGCGCGAACAGCAATCGATGTGTGACTTCAATGCGGTCCCAGGTCAACGCATGCTGATATGGGGCATGTCGCCTGCGATGATCACTAACCGGCTGTTCGAGATTGATTGCCACCAGAAAAGGCGGCTGAACCCTCAGTCGGAGGGCGCGGGCGGCGCCGTGGTCGAAGTAGACGGGATCGGCCTGTCCGGTAACTTTGGCGCAGAAAGCGGAGCCTGCCGGCGTCGATCGTCATGGTCATCTCGGGCAACGCTTCTTTCGTAATACCGCCTCACTACCGGGGCATGTCAACGTGTTTTCTCGTAGAGCGTGACGACCGCGGCCCCGCCGAGACCGATGTTGTGTTGCAGCGCGAGGTTGACGTCCTCCACCTGCCGCTCTGCGGCCTGGCCTCGGAGCTGCCACACCAGCTCGGCACACTGGGCGAGGCCCGTTGCCCCCAGAGGATGCCCTTTGGAGAGCAGCCCGCCGGAGGGGTTGGTCACGACCTGGCCGCCGTAGGTGTTGTCGTCGTCGGTGATGAATCTTTCCGCGGTGCCCTCTGGGGTGAGCCCGAGCGCCTCATAGGTCAGCAGTTCATTGGTGGTGAAGCAGTCGTGCAATTCGACGACCCGGATGTCGATGGGGTCGACCCCGGCTTGTTCGTAGACCTGCCGTGCCGCCGACTGCGCCATGTCATAGCCCACCAGCTTGGCCATGTCGGCGTCGGCGAAGCTGGTGTCGGTGTCGGTGGTCAACGCCTGCGCGGCGATAGCGACCGTGGTGTCGAGGCCGCGGCGGCGGGCGAACTCCTCGCTGCACAGCACCGCGGCCGCCGCTCCGCAGGTGGGCGGGCAACACTGCAACCGGGTCAATGGGCCATAGATATGCGGGGAGGCCAGCACCTCTTCCACTGTCAGGGGATCACGGAACACCGCGTAGGGGTTATTGGCCGCGTGTCGGCGCGCCTTCACCGCGATCTTGGCGAAGGTCTCCGGACGGATTCCGAACCGGTCGGCGTACTGGGCGCCCGCGCCGCCGAACCACAGTGCCGGCATGGGTACCCCGTCGGGGCAGTCTTGCGCTCCGCTGGCGGCCTCGGCGAACCGCGCGAAGGGTGTCGGCCGATCATCCCAGTGCGACTTCAGCGCGCCACGTTGCATCTGCTCGAACCCGAACGCGAGGACGCAGTCTGCAGCACCACCGGCCACCGCCTGGCGAGCTAGCCACAACGCCGAGGAGCCCGTGGCGCAGTTGTTGTTCACGTTGACCACCGGCACGCCCGTCATCCCGACTCGATACAGCGCATTCTGTCCACACGTCGAATCGCCGTAGACATAACCGGCATAGGCCTGCTGCACGTCGGCGAGATCCACACCGGCATCGGCCAGCGCGGCTTTGACAGCGCCTTCTGCCATCACGTCGTAGGGATCACTGTTGCTCGGGGTGGCGAACGGCACCATTCCCACCCCGACCACAAAGCTCCGCCCTGTCATCCGCTCCTCCAGTCGCAAATCGACCCGATGATGTTACTAACCTTTCACTATCCGGTGGCGACTGTCCGGTCTCGCCGGCTCGCACGCGTACACCAACCGTACGGACCGGGAAGTGGCGTTGCGACAGGATCGCAGCCAGGCCGCCCTCCCCATTCTATCCTCATGATGATCCATATGTATAGCTCGGCCCCCATTCTCCCGCAGCTTACTCGCAGCAAACTCAACAGGATCCCTGGCCGCCAGTTTCCTGGGAAGACCGCGGCGCTCGCCGCTCAGGCGCGCCACCTAGAAGCGACCCATAGGCGATGCAGTGGTATCGGCGGCTTCATGGTTTTCGGCTCGCCCACCGAGCGGAATTGCGGATGTCGTCACGTCGTATGTGCTGCCCTCCTCCTAATCCGTCTCTGCACCACGGACACGCTGTTGCTTCTCCTGAGTCCGGTTGGCGCGGGCTGCGCAACTCGGCTCCGGTCTAGTTCGCCGGGACCGAACCGGTGGAAGGCGCCGGTGGCGGGCAGGTGCGCGCAAGCCGAAAGGCTGGCCAGCGGTATCTCATGCAACACAGCATGGGCGGGCAATCTCTGGCAACGATGCAAAGGGGGGTGACGGCAATCACAACGTCCTCTATAGTATCGCCAATGCTTACCAGAAATCGGTGTGCCGGGGACGTGCGAAAGAACGGAGGTGGTCTGATGACGGTGCTGGCTGTGACGCGCACACCTGAGCTACTGGTCATTCACGCAACGCTCAGCGGCCCAGCCGGCCGTCAGCGGCGGTCGGAGGGCGTGGTCAGCGGGAACCCGTCGTGATGGCGTCGCGCGTTCTATTGACCCCGATGCGCGGTGTCGGCGACTTCTTTGCGATGTCGCTAGACACGTTTGTGCAGATGTTCCGCCCGCCGTTCGCGTGGCGTGAGTACCTGAGTCAAACCTGGTTTGTGGCGCGGGTGTCGATGCTGCCGGCACTGATGTTGACGCTGCCGTACTCGGTGCTGTTGGTGTTCATCTTCAGCATTCTGCTGACCGAGTTCGGAGCGGCGGATTTCTCCGGCACCGGCGCCGCGATCGGGACAGTGAACCAGATCGGCCCGATCGTGACGGTTCTGGTGGTGTCCGGCGCGGGCGCCACCGCGATGTGTGCGGATCTGGGTGCGCGGACGATTCGCGAGGAGGTCGACGCGCTGCGGGTGATGGGCATCAACCCGATCCAAGCGCTGGTGGTTCCTCGGGTGCTCGCCGCCACCACGGTGTCGTTGGCCCTGGCCTCCACGGTGATCTTGGTGGGCCTGACTGGGGCGTTTTTCTTCGTCGTCAGCATCCAGCACGTCTCACCGGGTGCGTTCGTCGCGGGGCTAACGGTGCTCACCGGCGCCGCCGATGTTGTCGTCTCGTTGACCAAGGCGATGCTGTTCGGGCTGGCGGCCGGGCTTATCGCGTGCTACAAGGGCATTTCGGTGGGCGGCGGCCCGGCCGGTGTGGGCAATGCGGTGAACGAAACCGTGGTGTTCACCTTTATGGTGCTGTTCGCCATCAACGTCATCGTCACTGCCGTCGGCATCCAGTTCACGGTGCAGTAAGGGCGATCCATGAGCAGCAGTGTCGTCTCGAGTTTGCACCCGGGGCTTCGGCGCGCCCTCGAGTCGCTGATCGCCGGGTGGAACAGCATCGGCGCACAGACACGGTTCTACGTCACGACCCTGAGTTCCATCCCGGACGCCGTTGTCCACTGCAGGACCGAACTGCTGCGGCTCATCGCCCAGATGGGTTTGGGCTCTGGGGCATTGGCCGTGGTGGGGGGCACGGTCGCGATCGTTGGCTTCTTGACGATGACCACTGGCGCGTTGGTCGCGGTGCAGGGCTACAACCAGTTTGCGTCCGTCGGGGTGGAGGCGTTGACGGGGTTTGCCTCGGCCTTCTTCAACGTCCGGCTCATCGTGCCGGGCACCACCGCGGTGGCGCTTTCGGCCACCATTGGCGCCGGCGCCACCGCTCAGATCGGAGCGATGCGCATCAACGAGGAGATCGACGCGCTCGAGGTGCTCGGTGTTCGCACCGTCGCCTATCTGGCCTCCACCCGGGTATTGGCCGGTGTCATCGTGGTGATTCCGCTGTACTGCGTGGCGGTGATGATGGCGTTTCTCGCCGCGCGCACCGGCACCACGGCGATTTATGGGCAGGGCTCGGGCGTGTACGACCACTACTTCAACACATTCCTCAATCCCACCGACCTGATCTGGTCGTTCTTTCAAGCGGTCGCGATGACGGTGGTGATCCTTCTGGTGCACACCTACTACGGGTACACCGCAACCGGCGGTCCCGCCGGTGTCGGGGAGGCCGTGGGGCGTGCGGTGCGCACCTCCATGGTGGTCGCGGCGGTGGAAATCGTATTCGTCTCGCTGGCTATCTACGGCCAGTCCGGCAATTTCAACCTGGCGGGGTGACCGGGGATGAATCCCAGGCCGGGTGAGAACCGGTTCCACTCCGCGTGGTGGACGCTGATTCTGTTTGTGGCGATCGCCGCGTTTGTCTTCGTGACTTCGAGCACCTTTGCCGGCACCTTCAGGTCCTTTGTGCCGGTGACGCTGACGTCTGATCGCGCGGGTGTGGTGATGGAGACCGGCGCGAAAGTGAAGATGCGCGGTGTTCAGGTCGGCCGCGTCGCCCAGATCACCGCTGGCAAGAACTCCGTGAGCCTCACGTTGGAGATTGAGCCGGATCAAATCCGGTACATCCCCGCCAACGTCGAGGCGCAGATCAACGCCACCACGGCGTTCGGCGCCAAGTTCGTCGAGCTGATCCCGCCGGAGCACCCGAGTGTCCAGCGGCTTGCCGCCGGCGCGGTGCTGCGCTCGATCAACGTCGCCACGGAGATCAACACCGTGTTCGAGAACATCGTCGATTTGATCGGGGTTATCGACCCGGCCAAGTTGAACGCCGTGCTGACCGCGGTGGCAGAGGCCGTGCGCGGACAAGGCGAACGCATCGGTGAGGCCACCACCGACCTCAACCAGGTGTTGCTGGCGCTCAACGCCCGCAGCGACACCCTCCGCCAAGACTGGCGCTCGTTCAAGAGCTTCAACGACACCTACAGCAGTGCCGCAGAGGACATCGTGGCGGTTCTGAATGCGGCCAGCACCACCAGCACGACCATCGTGGATCACGCAGAAGCGCTGGACGCGTTGCTGCTCAACGTCACCGGCATGTCCACCGCCGGGATCAACCTGCTCGGTGCGAGCAAAGACAATCTCGTCCGGTCGGTGGAGGTTCTCCAGCCGACGACGGACCTGCTGCTGCAGTACAGTCCCAGTTACGCCTGTGCGCTGCAGGGCGCGACGTGGTACCTCAACAACGGCGGCTACACGGCGTGGGCGGGTGCCGACGGGCGGTCGGCCCAGTTCGATGCGGCGCTCATGTTCGGTAACGACCCGTTTCTCTATCCGGACAATCTGCCCATCGTCGCCGCCAAGGGCGGCCCCGGCGGAAAGCCGGGATGCGGCTCGATGCCCGACCCGACCAAGAACTGGCCGGTGCGACAGTTGATCACCAACGTCGGCTGGGGGACAGGCCTGGACTGGCGGCCCAACCCCGGCATCGGACACCCCTGCTGGGTCGACTTCTTCCCGGTCACCCGCGCCGTCCCGGAACCCCCGAGCATCCGGCCCTGCCTGCCCGGGCCGGCGCCCGGCCCGGTTCCCTACCCGGGGGCGCCGCCCTACGGGGCGCCGCTGTACGGACCGGGCGGAACACCCCTGTGGCCCGGGGTGCCACCCCCGCCGCCGCCACCACCGACACCAGGCACGGCCCCGACCGCGGCCATACCGGCTCCCGTGCCGCCGCCCGGGTGACCCGACCGTGAACGACAGGGAACAGGAGAGAGTGTGAGCAAACAGCTGAAGGGCACCATTTGGCGCCTGGCCGTCTTCCTGTCGGTTTGTGCCCTCGGCACGTTCGCCCTGCTGGCGGTCTTCGCGGAATTCCGGTTCGACGTGGGCAAGACCTACTTCGCCCAGTTCAGCAACGTGTCCAATATGAGAAAGGGCAGCCTCGTCCGCATCGCCGGGGTGGAGGTCGGCAAGGTGCGCAGCATCTCGGTGAACCGGGACTCCACCGTACGAGTCGAATTCTCCGCCGAGAACTCGGTCGTCCTGACCGAGGGAAGCCGCGCGGTGATCAGGTACGACAACCTGTTCGGCGACCGCTACCTAGCTGTAACTCCCAGACAGGTTGTGAACGGCGTGGTGAGCGGAAGTAGGTGAGGACCTCCGGTATCGGTGTGGTTACCAA
>NZ_JBJIAI010000041.1:0-25699 GCF_045311035.1 Mycobacterium sp. SMC-13 | reverse complement strand
TCAGAATTCGGATTCCTTGCAGATCATCTTCCGGGAAGGCACGCCCGCCCGGGATCCACAGGTTCTGATCATTGCTCTGCTGGTGATGGCCGGTCTGATTGTCACCTTCGGCCAGTTTCGATTCGGCTCCGCCAACACCTTTCACGCAGAGTTTGCGTCGGTGTCGCGCCTCAAGACCGGTCAAGACGTGCGTATCGCCGGCGTCGCCGTGGGCACGGTCAAGAACATTGCGATCGACGGCGACCACGCCACGGTCACCTTTACCGTGGACAGGCGGCAACAGCTGTACAGCTCCACCCGCGCAGCGGTCCGCTACCAGAACTTGACCGGTGACCGATATCTCGAAGTCCTCGCCGGCCCGGGAGAACTACGGAAGCTCCGTGCCGGAGAAACGATCCCGCGGAGCAACACCGAACCAGCACTGGACCTCGACGCATTGCTCGGCGGTCTGCGCCCCGTGCTCAAAGGCCTCAACGGAGCCAAGGTCAACCAAGTCAGTAACGCACTGATCGAACTGCTCCAGGGCAAGGGCGCGACGCTGTCGACCGTGCTGGCCAACACCGCCGAATTCACCCAGACCATCACGAGCCACGACCACCTCATCGAGCAGGCCATCGACAACCTAACCTCTGTGCTGTCGGCCGCTGATCAGAAAAGCACCGAACTGAGCACCAGCGTCGACCAGCTTCAGCAGCTGATCACCGCACTCAACCGCGGGCGCGACCCAATCGCAAACGCATTGCCGCCGTTGGCCGATGCCCAACGCGACCTCACCGATGTGCTCACCACGGCAAGGCGCCCTTTCCGGGCCATCATCGATGCCTCCGGTCCACTGGCAACGGCACTCGATGACCGCAAGAAGGACATCAATGCCACCATTGAACCGCTGGCTGAAGACTACCTGCGCCTCAGCGCATTAGGCGCCTACGGCTCATTCTTCAACATCTACTTCTGTTCGGTCAAGATCAAGATCAATGGCCCGGCCGGCAGCGACATTCTGCTGCCCGCCGTCAAACCACCAGCATCGGATCACGGAAGGTGTGACTTTGCCAAATGATCCTGCCGGCCGAGATCCGTTACGTACCGGCGTTTTCGGCATCACTATCGTCACGTGCTTGGTGCTGGTGTCCTTCGGTTACACCGGGCTGCCGTTCTGGCCCCAAGGCCGTCACTACACCGCCTACTTCGCTCATGCCGCCGGCATCGCGGACGGCAATCCGGTAGAGGTCTACGGATACACCGTGGGACACGTGGATGCCATTGAACTCGACGTCGCCGGCCAGGCCGCCAAGGTCGGTTTCACCGTGGACCGCAAAATCCGCGTCGGTGATCAATCCGTGGTTGCCATCAAGACCGACACGGTGCTCGGGCAACGCTCGATCGAGCTGACGCCCCGCGGCTCGGGACTCATGACCCTTATCCCGCTGGCGCGCACCAACACGCCCTACACACTCAACAACGCCTTACAAGACCTCGGGCACAACGTCGGCGAGCTCGACCACCCCAAATTCGTTGAAGCACTGCACACCTTGACCGCCGCCATGCGCGACGCCACCCCCCAGGTCCATGCCGCACTCGAAGGCATCACCGCCCTCGCCAGCAGCGTCAACGCGCGCGACGACAAGGTGCGACAGCTGCTGCGCCATGCCGCGTCCCTGTCCCACGTGGTGGCCGAACGCGCGGGCCAAATCAACCAGCTGATCACCGACGGCAACGCCCTATTCGCGGAACTGGCCAGCCGGCGCGACGCCATCGACCAGCTCATCTCGGGCATCAAAAGTCTTGCTGACCAACTGTCCGGCTTCGTCAAAGACAACCAACAGTCCCTGGGGCCCGCTTTGGTCAAGCTGAACCTTGTTCTGGACAATCTCAACGAGCGGCGCGAACACATCTCCCAAGCGTTGACGCGGCTGCCCGCTTACGCCACCGCGCTGGGGGAAGTGGTCGGATCCGGTCCCGGCTTTCAAGCCAACGTCTTTGGTGTTCCGCCCCCCACACTCGGTGCCGTCTTGTTGGACTCCTACTTCCAACCCGGGAAACTCCCCGCCAGCTTGGCCGACTTCTTGCGTGGATTCATCACCGACCGCACTATCGTGAGGCCGAAATCACCGTGAGCAGACTCAACGCCGCCCTGCGCCGTCGCTCTGCGGTGATCGCTCTGCTCGTCGTGCTGCTCGGCTCGGCCACGGGCGCGCTGGCGATGCAGTGGTCCAGGACCGCACCGCTGACCATCACCGGCTACTTCGCATCGACGGTGGGCCTGTACCCCGGCGACGAGGTCGAAATCCTCGGCGTGCCAGTAGGATCGGTCACCAGCATCGAACCCCGGCCCGACCACGCGGTGGTGACATTCACCGTCCGTGCCGGCGTTCCCGTGCCCGCCGACGTCACCGCGGTGATCATGGCGCCAAATCTGCTGTCAGCACGCACACTCGAGTTGGCGCCCGTCTACACCACCGGCCCAAAACTGGCCGACCGCACCACCATTCCTATCGCGCGCACCGCGGTCCCAGTCGAATGGGACGATGTCAAAGATCAACTGACCCAACTAGCGTCGCAGCTGGGCCCACAAAACGGCACCCTGCAAGGGCCGCTGCGTGAAGCGATCGACCAGGCTGCGGACACCTTCGACAACAACGGCCTATCGTTTCGCAACGCGGTGCGCGAACTGGCCCAAACGGCAGGGCGCCTGGGCGATTCGCGTTTCGATCTCGTCGGCACCATCAAGAACCTACGCACGTTGGTCGACGCCCTGTCTGGCAGCAACGAGCAGATCGTGCAGTTCACCGACCACGTCGCCTCTCTGTCACAGGTTTTCGCCGACAGCTCTACCGATGTCGCCCGGTCGCTGGACGCACTCAGCGGCGCCCTCACCCAGGTCAAATCCTTTCTGGCCAAGAATAATCCGGCCATCAGCGGCCAGGTGGCCAAGTTGACCGACTTCACCTCACTGCTGACCCAACACGACCAAGACATCGAACAGGTGCTGCATGTCGCACCCAACGCGCTGGCGAACTTCTACAACATCTACAACCCCGCACAAGGCTCGATCGGCGCCATTTTGTCCCTGCCGAACTTCGCCAATCCCGTCCAGTTCCTGTGCGCCGGGGTTTTCGACGCCGGCGGGACACCCGACTACTACAAGCGCACCGAGATCTGCCGGCAACGCATGGCCCCGGTTCTGAAACGGATCATGATGAACTTCCCGCCCGTGCTGTTCCATCCGATCAACACCATCACCGCGTACAAGGGCCAAATCACCTACGACACCCCAGCCACCGAAGCCAAGGCCCAAACGCCAGTTTCGCAATTGCAATGGCAGCCGCTACCCGGACCGACCACGCCGACCACGCCCGCGGCGACCGACCTCTCCACCCTGCTCCTGCCCAACCCAACGCGACCTCCAGCGCCACGTGGCGACATGACCACCGCCGCCCCCGGCGGCCCGGCCATGCCGGCGGTACCCGATCAGCCGTTCTCCGCCACCCCGCCGGTACCGGGACCGCACCAATGAGCACCGCCGCGGCCCGACGCCGCCCGGTGCGGCTGCTCGCGACGCTCGGATCCATCGTCCTTGCGGTCAGCGGATGCGAATTCGGAGGACTCAACTCGCTCGACATGCCGGGAACACTCGGCCACGACACCGGATCATTCACCGTCACCGTCGAGCTGCCCGACGTGTCCGCCCTCCCGCAGAACTCGCCCGTCCTCGTCGATGACGTCACCATCGGCAGCGTCTCCGGACAACGCGTCGCGCAACGGCCCGACGGCACGTTCTACGCCGCTCTGCAGCTATCGCTGAGCTCGGCGGTGCGCCTGCCGGCCAACGCGACCGTCACCCTCGGTCAAACCTCACTGCTGGGTTCTCAACACGTCGAACTTGCCGCGCCCTCAACCGAGCCACCGGTGGGCGAGCTCAACAACGGCGCCACCATCCCGGCGCAACGGGCCGGTCGTTACCCCAGCACCGAAGAAGTACTTTCCACCCTGGGCGTGGTCGTCAACAAGGGCAATCTCGGTGCACTACAAGACATCACCGACGAGGCCTACGCCGCCGCCGCCGGGCATGCCGGCCAATTCGCCAACCTGCTCCCCCAACTGGCGACACTCACCGCCGCCGTCGACCGACAACGCCACAACATCGTCGACGCGATCGAATCGACCAACAGGGTGGCCGCCAAATTCGCTGCCAACGCGCCGACGGTGACCGCCGCATTGGCGGCCCTGCCCGACGCAACCCAGACCCTCAACGCCAACGCTGGGCGGATCATCGACACCTTCGCCGCGCTGCGGCGTTTCAGCGAGGCCGCCTCGCATATCCTGACCCAAACCAAAGCCGACATCACCGCCGACCTCACCCACTCCTACGCCGTGATCAAGCCGCTAGCTGACCATGCGCAGGAACTCATCGACGCCCTACCCATCACCGCGACCTACCCGTTCCCGCAGACCGGCATCAAGCAAGCGGTGCGCGGGGACTACCTCAACGCGATCGCCACGTTGGACCTGACCCAACGACGCCTGGGCGAGAACATCTTCACCACCTCGCCGCTGGACCCGAACATGAAGCACCTGGACGAAATCCTCAATGCCCCTGACTTTTTGATGGGCGAACAAGCCAACCTGTCCGGACAGGCCGCAGACCCTTTCGCCATACCCGCCGCACCCGACCCCGCCACGGCCGGCACGCGCTGATGCTCACCCGGCTCATTCGATGGCAATTGACCATCTTTGTCGTCGTTTCGATCTTCGCGGTCGGCGCGGTGGCCATCTTTTACCTGCGCGTGCCCGAGGCGCTGGGCATCGGACGCTACGACGTCACGGCAGACTTCGCCGCCAGCGGCGGACTGTATCCCAACGCCAACGTCACCTACCGCGGAACCACCGTCGGCCGCGTCACCTCGGTAGACCTGACCGACAAACTCAGCGTCGACGTGCACATGCGTCTCAACTCCGGTATCGCCATACCTGCCAATGTCACCGCTTCAGCCAAGAGCGTCTCGGCGATCGGCGAACAATACGTCGATCTCATGCCGGCATCCGGCGGCCCGCTCGGCTCGGTACTGCACGACGGATCGATCATCGACCGTTCTCACACCACGCTCAGCGGGGACATTGCGGGACTGCTCCGCCAAGCAGAGGGTCTGGTCGACTCCCTGGACCAAAGCAAACTCAAGGACCTGCTGCACGAAACCGCCGCCGCGTTCAACGGCGCCGGCCCCGACCTCGCACGCCTCGTCAATACCGCCAGCACTCTGCTCGATCAGCTCAGCGCCCACGGCGAGGACACCACCGTCCTGATCGACCGCATAGGCCCGTTCCTTGACTCTCAGCTGCGCAGCGGCGCGAACATCACCGCGCTAGCCGACCGGTTGGCCCGCCTCACCACCAACGTGCGCACGGCCGACCCGCAACTGCGATCATTGCTCGACATCGCGCCGGCAGCCGCAACTGCGGCCACACGCACATTTGACGGCATCCGGCCGTCGTTCCCCATGCTGGCAGCGAACCTCGCCAACTTCGGCCGCATCGGGGTCATCTACCACAAATCGATCGAGCAGACACTGGTCGTCCTTCCCGCCGTTACCGCCGTACTCATCAGCGCCGCAGAACAGCTACCCGCCGATGAAGGCGTCAAAGTCGACTTCAAACTGGGACTGGGTGACCCGCCGCCGTGCAACGTCGGCTTCATCCCACCGACGCTCATCCGATCCCCCGGGGATCAGACCTTGCGCGACCTACCAAAAGATCTCTACTGCAAAGTGCCCCAGAGCTCATCGGTGGTGGTGCGCGGCGCCCGCAACTACCCTTGCCAAGAATTCCCCGGCAAACGCGCGCCCACAATAGCTCTCTGCCGCGATCCCCAAGGCTACGTACCGATCGGCAATCAAGCCTGGCGCGGACCGGCCGTACCCGAAGACACACCGATCACCGGCCCGCGGAACATATTGCCCCCCAACAAATATCCGAATATTCCGCCCGGCGCCGACTACGACCCGGGTCCCCCCGTCACACAGCTGCCACCCGGGGTGACGCCGGGGCCTGGGCCTGCCGAGTACGCCCCCTACCCCCTACCGGTTCCCCCGGCCACACCCGGTCCTCCGCCCGTGCCACTGCCCTACGACCCTCCAGCAGACCAACACGTTCCGCCGTACGGTCAGCAACCGCCGCAGCCTCAACAAGAACCGAACGCCGACGCCCCGGCAGGCTGGCGGTCCGCCGGGGTGCCGAATTCGGGGGAAGGTCGATCACTCGATCCCTTGCGGCCTCAACTCGCCACGTACGACTCGGCCAACGGACTCTTCCAAGACCACACTGGGGGCATCGGCGTATTTGTTGTCGACGACAGCAAGCGCCTGCCCACTGAGAGTTGGATTGACCTCATGCGGGCACCGCGGCAACAAACATGAATGCACTGCCACGACGTTCAGTCATCGCATTGCGGCACCCGCATAGGATCGACGCGTGCAGCCACCGATCACCGCAGGTGTCGCGCCGTCTCGACGATCACGGCGCAACGTGACAGAACCCCACGTCGCCATGCACCGACACAGCTCCCCCAGCAGTCGGATACCCGGGATTGCGCACCGATGACAGCCGGACCCCAAAACCGCATCACGCCACGGCAATCCCGACATCGCAGTCAGGAACGTGCCGAGCGCACGCGGGAACTCGTCATTGAAGAGACGATCCGGTGCATCCGCGAAGAAGGATTTGCCGCTGCCAGCACCAGGCACATCATCGAACGAGCCGGGGTGAGCACCGGGGTCGTCCAATATCACTTTGGCGATCGGGACGGGCTGCTTACCGCCGTCGTCGACCACGCCATCACCTCCCTCGTGAGCTCGGTGAACGATCTCGCTGACGAAGTCGAAGGCATTGCCGAAACCGACGAACGCATGAAAGCGCTCGCCGACGCTGCCTGGAAGACCTTCCTCAACCCGGCCAGCATGACGGCCATGGAAATCCTCATCGCCACCAGATCACTGCGGTCGACCCTGGGCATAGAACAACTCGCCAAGCTTCAACCGGGACTGCAACGCATCGCACAACTTATCGGCGCACGCTCGCCCCACGCCAGTGCGATCGCAGACCTCCTGTGGGCTGCGCCGGTCGGCCTCATGGTCGGCCAAATGGTGACCGAGGTGCCCCTACCAACAGAACCGCAACGACAAGCAATGGCAAAAATGATGTCCGATCATCTGCGCGCCGCGCAGCATGACAGCGCGCCACAACGTCGTCGCGCCAGCCGCCGGCGCTAAGAGGTGCGAAAATCCACAACCCATCACCCGCCCCTCGAGTCGATCCACGGCGCAAGTTCGAGCGCGACCGCGACTTCAAGACTCTGACTGCTGAGGGTTTTTGGGAGCAGACGTTCGGCGCGAGCAACGCGCGCCAACACCGTATTACGATGTGTAAAAAGAACTTTCGCAGCCCGGGGAGCGTTCGACTGTTCGCGTAAATACACCGCCAGAGTTCGGCGCAGCTCCGCGTCAGCGTGCGCCAGGTCGCCCAGCGTACGCATCACAAACTCGCGAGCAAGCCCGTCATCGTGACCGACCAACGCGACCAGCTGTAGGGAATCCCAGCAGGCGCAGCGCAGATGGCCTGCGCGCACGAGGAGCCTTTGAGTGGCCAGGGCCTCGAGGTGACTGCGACGGAATCCATCAATGCCCGAGGCGGGTGACCCCATCGCCACGAAGGCGTCAGTCTGGCCCAGTACCGATTCGAGCACTTGCGCGTCGGGAAGATGATCGGCTGGAACCCACACCCACAGCGCGCCGACGCTGGCGGTGACAGTGAGTGGCCGGCGTGCCCCGGCGACCGTCACCAGCGCTTCCGCGGCCTGGCCCAAAGTGGCTGCATCAGGCTCCACCTGGTTACTCCACACGATCGCTGCCAGATGCGATTGATCGAGACTGTAACCCAAGCGGGATTCGGCGACGGCGCGCCGAAGAGGTGCGCCCTCGATCAGGAGTGTGACGGTTTCGAGTCGTTCTGCTTGCGTGCCCTTGGTGAGTTGCTCACGTTCGTCACGCATCTGCGCCGAGACCAAAGCTATTGTCGCATCGACGAATCCGAAGATGGAGCGAGCACTAAAGTCCAGCAACTCGGCGAGCTCATCAGGATCGCCGGTCATCCCGAGGGCGATGCTCATCCAGCGACGCCACGCCACGTTCTGCCCTGCACGCCACGCTTGCAGCACACTGTCGTCGAGGCCACGGCGGATGAGGTCACGGGCGATGATCGTCGGCTCCGGTCCGGAGTTGGGGGCCACTGGCGCAGCGGGATCGCGGCGCACGGCTTCGACCCAAAACAGCAGGTTGGCCTTGTTACTGCGGCGCAACGCCGCAACCAGCGCCGGGTCCAGCGTCAAACCCGGCGCCTGGTCAGCGAGCGTGGCTTCATCGATCTCGGCGAGAAGAGACTCCAGAACCTCACCATGCGCGGTAAGGCTCTCCGCGCCGGTCTGCATCAACTCGCATATGCGGGGCGAAGGTCTCTGCCACCTCATGCCACTCAGACTAGAGCTGCGTTGGGCCAGCGCCCAAGCAAATGGCGATTTCGTGTGCAACCGCCTCTTTGCGATTCCCGCTTGAGCGACGAACATCACTGGTAGCAGTTTTCGAGGCCAAGCCCACATCGGTTCTCGATCCACAAGGAGTTGCCCAATGCCTGCCGACCCACTAAGGCGCGACCCGCGCCAAGAGGAGCTACCGATGACCAGCCGCCTCGACGTCGAATTCCCGTCCGGTGATGCAACCTGCCGCGCGTGGCTGTACCTCCCCGACACCGCGCAGCCCGCGCCAGTGATCGTGATGGCCCACGGACTGGGCGGGATCCGAGAAATGCGGCTGGATGCGTACGCGGAGCGATTCGCTGCCGCCGGCTACGCCTGCCTGGTGTTCGACTACCGTCATTTCGGCGCCAGCGACGGCCAGCCCCGCCAACTGCTCGACATCGATCGACAGGTTGCTGACTGGTCCGCCGCCGTCGCATTTGCCCGCCGCCGCACAGATGTGGACTCGAGCCGAATTGTGCTGTGGGGCACCTCCTTCGGCGGCGGGCATGTGATCGTCACGGCGGCTCGCGAACCCGGTGTTGCCGCCGTCATCGCGCAGTGTCCGTTCACCGACGGCATCGCCTCCCTGTCCGCAATGAACCCGTGGACGTCGCTCAAGGTCACCACCCGCGCAATCGCCGATACGATCGCCGGCCTCGCCGGAAAGCCGCCGATCATGTTGCCCTTGGCCGGGCCGCCGAAGTCCGCGGCGCTGATGACCGCCGCCGACGCGGTCCCCGGATACCTCGGCCTCGTCCCTGATGGGGCACCCCATCGCAACGAGGTTGCGGCACGTGTTGGGTTGCGAATCCCCTTGCGTCGTCCAGGCCGGCTCGCCGCGCAGGTGCACTGCCCGATCCTGTTCTGTGTGTGCGAGACCGACACCGTTGCCCCTGCCGAGGCGACTCTGCGCCACGCCCGCACCGCACCGCAGGGAGTCGTGCGGGTATATCCCGAAGGCCATTTCGACATTTACACCGGCGAGGCATTCGAACGCGTCGTTGCAGACCAGATCGCTTTCTTGCACGACCGCGTACCGGTCGCCCCGTAATCACGGCAGATCAGGAGAACACACCGTGTCCCGCTACAACCTCACCGGACGCACCGTCGTGATCACCGGCTCCACCGGCGGCCTCGGCTCAGCCCTTGCCGACGCGCTGCGCGCACGCGGCGCCAACCTGGCATTGCTCGACCTCAACCTCGAAGCCGTCAAGGCCCAAGCCGAGCAACTAGGCGGCGGCACCGTCGCGCGAGGATTCTGGGCCGACGTGCGTGACCTCGGCAGCCTGGAAATAGCGATGATGGGCGCCGCCGAGCATTTCGGACGTCTCGACATCGTGATCGCCAACGCAGGCATCGACACGATGGCGCCGATGGCCACCCTCGACCCCGCGGCATTTGAACAAGTCATCGACATCAACCTTGCCGGCGTCTGGCGCACATTCCGTGCGGCCCTGCCTCACGTGCAACCCCATCGCGGATATCTCCTCGCGATTTCCTCGATGGCTGCCTTCGTACACTCCCCCTTGCAAGCGTCTTACACAGCCAGCAAGGCCGGCGTCTGGGCCATGTGCGACAGCATTCGACTCGAACTCCGTTCTCTGGGTGTCGGTGTCGGCAGTGCGCACCCCACCTTCGTCCGTACCCCCATGATGGACGACGTCGTCGCCGACCCCGCCGGCCGAGAACTGTGGGGCGGCAACGATAAAGGCCTGTGGAAGATGGTGCCGATGCCGACGGTGACCGCCGGCATCGTCAACGGCATCGAGCGCCGCGCCGACCAGATCATCATCCCGAAAACGCTCACACTGACGGCGAAGGCACCCGGCCTCTTCCGCATCCTCGTCGAGCGCATCGGCTTCCGTGACCGGGCCGTCCAACGTGCGATCGATATCGCGTCCCCCAGCGGATGGCATGACAGCCGAGCCAGCAGCCGACACGAGCCCACCTTGGCATTGACCGGCTCTGCGGGAAGATAGCCAATTCCGGAACCAAACCGGAACTGAATGCTCGAAGTGCTCTGGGGACAAATGCCCCTTCCGATCTCTGTAGTCAGCGCCGACCCCGACTTCCCTACGTGCCGGCTAACTCGCTAAATCCGTTACTGATCAAGGAAATTCGATGTCCACCTACGACCTCAAAGACAAAGTCATCCTCATCACCGGCGCCACCGGCGGCATCGGCACCGCGGGCGCACGGGCACTGACAGCCCAGGGCGCCAAAGTGGTCCTGGTCGACCTGTCCGACGATGCCGTCACCGCGCTCGCAACACAGCTACCTGCCGGAAGTTCACTGCCCCTCGCCGCCGACGTCACCGCCGTCGATCAGATGAGCGCCGCCGTCAACAAAGCCGTCGCAGAATTCGGCCATCTCGATGTCGTGTGGGCCAACGCCGGCATCGCGAACAATCCACCCGTCACGCTCGCTACCGCCGACCTGACCGCCTACGAGAAGGTCATCGAAGTGGACCTGCTCGGCGTCATCCGCACCGTTAAGCCGGCACTCCCGCAGATCACCCAAAACCAGGGCCAAGTCATCGTCACGGGGTCGGGCTATTCGTTCATCAACGCGGTCCTGAACTCGGCCTACGGCGCCTCCAAGGCCGGGGTCGAGATGCTCGCTCGCAGCCTCCGCGCCGAACTCGCCCCCTACGGCGCGTCCGCCAGCGTGCTCTACCCATCGTGGACCAAAACCCCGATCACCGATTCCACAAAGAGCGACGAGCTGGTCGACCAACTGTTCAAGCACGCCTTCCGCGGACCCCTCGGCCACTTCTCCGAACCCGAAGTCGTCGCAGCGGGCCTCGTCACCGGTCTGCGGAAACGTTCACCGCGCATCTTCGCCCCGCGTCCATGGGCCGCTTACTCGGCCTTGCGCGGCGTCCTGAACCCAGTCACGGATGCTGTCCTGAACCGCGACAACACCATCCACAGCCTAGTTCGGCAAATCGAGACACGGCGCCGCGCCATCCCGACCTGACCTCGATGTGCCTCTCGAACTGGTGGCGGCAACACCGACGTCGGCCTCGGGACGATCTCGTCCGATGTTGGTGAATCGCAGATGCACTCGGCTCACTCAGACCAGCCCGTCCGGGCGCCAGGTTTGTATTGCTGTATCAAGCTGGTCGTCGCTGAGTGCATTTAGCTCGAGGCGCATAGCAGGGTTGCGATTGCGCAGTCCTTCGAGGAAGAACTCAACGTAGCGCCGCCATAGATGGGGCTCGACGGCGCCAGCGAATTGACTGACCGCAACTAACATCAGCCCCATCATGGGTATGTCGGTCGGGGAAACCTCCGGGCGAAGGTGGCCGTCATTTTGTGCGCGCTCAACGAGCTTCGACAGGTGGCTCAGCAGCCGGTGACGCGCCGCCTCCAGTCGTTCACCAACTTGGATCTTGCTGAACGCAATCTCGCCCATACCTCGGTCTGTCACGGTGATCTCCCACACCTGCTGAACGAACGACGCGAACCCTTGCCACGAATCCTGTTCGCGCAATGCCGTTTCGGCAAGATCTGCGAGCTGGTTGAGCCGGTCCTCGAAAATCGCCTTGAACAAGTCTTCCTTGGTGGCGAACCGCCGGTAGACGGTGCCTACGCCAACGCCTGCATGGTGGGCAACGTCGTTGAGGGTCGCGTCCAGACCTTTTGTTGCGCACAGATGGCGAGCCGCCTCGATCACCCGCTGCCGATTTCGCTCAGCGTCCTTCCGTAGCGGTCGGCGGCAGTTCTCGCGATCGTTCATTTCGACAAGTCCACTGGCAGAGGCACTTCCACTTACGCGCCGCCCGTTCTGAGATATGGGTACGTACGAGATCATCAATCGTCACTGCCGCCGTGGCTGGGCGGTATGACAGGGCCGATCTGGCGAATCTGAGGCAACGTGGTCACCATGTGCGCAGTCACCCGATCGCTGAGACACACATAGCGGTGTGCCACGTCGCCCGGGAATCGAACGAAGTCGCCCGCGGCCAGGTCGACCGGTTCACTGAGCGGACCGGTGCGCAGCCTCCCGGTGATCACGAAGAGGTGATTAAGGGTGCCGGGTGGGTGCGGCTCGACCACTGCAGGCTCAGCGCTTCCGCGCTCCAGTCGTAGCAGAAGCGTGCGTACATAACCCGAGCCGTAGATTTCGTCGAGTAGGCGCTCCGCCCGCTCGGGTCCGTCGATCCACACCCCGTCATCGCGACGTTGGACATACACGGGGGTGCCCCATTCGGTCAGTAGCCGCCGGGCAGGGAGGTCCAGCGCAGCGCCGAGCAGCGCCAGCGTTTCCACCGTCGGGTTGCCGGTGCCCTGTTCGATCTTGGACAACGTCTGCTTGGCGAGACCGGAACGGCGGGCCAACTCCCCCAGTGACATGGCACGCTCTCGGCGGAACCGGCGCACGTTCCGGGCGACGAGCTGGTTCTCCTCCGACGCACTGTCACTTTTAATAGTCATATCGTCATTATTGACGAACAGCAGCCGGTTTTGCATCATGGTTACTAAGAGTGACGAACAGTGAAATCAAACAGACCCCGTCACACCCCCCTGGAGGAAGTCATGACAGCCGTACTCGACTCCGTGCGCGACGACCGAGCCGCCGTCGACAAGGCGTTCAGCCTGCTGGTTGCATTCGGAGCCGAGGCCAGCACCGGTGTCGGTGTCAGCGAACTCGCGCGGCGCGCAAGCCTGAGCAAGTCGACCGCGTACCGCGTGTTGGGGATGCTGGAGCGCAATGCCATGGTGGAACGCATCGGCACCGATTATCGGCTGGGTTCCCGGTTACACGAACTGGGCCTGGCGGTGTACGCGCCGAGCCACGAGCGGGTGCGTGACCAGCTGATGCCCTTCCTCACCGAACTGTTCGACGCGACGCGCCAGACCGTGCATCTCGCGATGCTGCACGGTACCGACGTCGTCTACCTGGCCAAACTGTATGGACATCGCAACGCGGTCGCCCCGTCACGGGTCGGCGGGCGCTTACCCGCGCATTGCACCGCCGTCGGGAAGGTCTTGTTGGCCTATGACGCCACTGCGGAGGACAAGATCCTCAGCGGCCGGCTCACCGCACTCACCTCTCACTCGATCACAGATGGCAACGAGTTGGCGCGTGCGCTCGATCGCGTGCGGAGTGAAGGCGTCGCCATCGAGCGCGAGGAGAGCCGCCCTGGATTGGGCTGCGTCGCCGCACCGGTGTTCGGCCGCAACGGATTACCGATCGCCGCGATGTCGGTGTCGGTGCCCGTCTCCGCCGATCTTCGTCCGCTCACGCACAGCTTGCGGCGCGTCTGCGCTTCGGCCTCCCGGACAATGGGTCAGTCACACCGCAATGGGTGATCAGGCGCCGGGCACTCGATCGAGGTCGGCGTCTACCTGAGTTACCCACTCCGGTTCTCGGACAAGCAGACTCAATTCCTCACCGGGAACGTCGACGTCCACGACGTGGCGAAAGCCCACCGACTCCGCCGCCGTCACCGCGGCCAGATCATCGCGTGCAACAGCTACGACAACGCGTCGGCACCCGCGGTCTGCTGCCAGTATCGACGCGCCGAGTTCGTCGAGAAAGCCTGTCAGCCGCGACGAAGTAGGGTCTCGGCGAGAGATGCGAATTTCGACATCGTGGGCACCCACCGGGTAGGCGTCGCGCAGCGGACCTCCGGTTGCATACCGGGCCACCGCCTCCACGCGCTCGCCGTCTTCGTCACGCCGCATGATGTCGAGGGCGTCGGTCGCACCCGGCGTGACCGTCCACCCCAACCCCAGGTCCAGCGACAGCTGCTTCACAGGTGGTCCCCTCCAGCGGCCGCCGCGAACCCGCGCACGCCGATACCTCCGTCGACCGAAATCGCTTGTCCGGTAATGGGTCCACTCTGCTCGCGGCTGGCCAGTAGAACGTAGGACCCGGTGAAATCTCTGGGATCGGTGCTCGAGTCGTACAGCGGGATCGGTGGCGGCGGGTCGTCCGGCTTCTTCTTCGCAAAGGACGCCGCAAGCGTGCGGCCCTGCATGTCCAGGGCCGCCGGCCCGCGCAACGCCGTGTTCATCGCCCCGCAGGCCACGCCGTTGACGCGGACCTTCGGCGCCAACTCGTAGGCGAGCTCACGCATCAGCCCGAGGCACGCGTGCTTGCTGGCCGTGTAGATCGGCCCGCCGCCATTGACGTAAAAGGACGCGTTGGACAGTGTCATCACGATGCTGCCACGAGTCTTGACCAGCTCCCGCCACGCCGCCTCGGCGGCCAGCAGATAACCCTTGACGTTGATGGCGAACAGCTCATCGAAGGTCTCACTGAGCTGTTCGCCGGTCATCCGTGTCAGTTGACGGTGGTAGTCCCAGATCCCGGCATTGGCCACCAGTGTGTCGAGCTTGCCGAAACGGTCAACCGTCTCTTCGACCGCGCGATGCAGGTCCCCCGAATCGCGCACGTCCGCGCTGATCGCGTGCAGCCTGGCCGGGTCGGCGCTGGCCTCAAGGGCGGCGTTCAGCGCGTCGGTGTCACGACCGAGGATGGTGACCGACGCACCCTCGGCGATGAAGCGTTCGGCGACGGCCCGCCCGATCCCGGTACTTCCGCCGGTGATCAGCGCGACGTATCCCTGCAGCCAGCCGGTCACCGCAACTCCGCCAGGAACTGCGCCACCAGCAGTTCGAAATCGCGCTGACGCTCCAACTGCACCCAGTGGCCGCAGTTGCCGAACACGTGAAGCTGCACGTTACGGATCTGCTTGAGCATGATCTGGGATCCGTCGAGGGTGATGGTGCGGTCATCACGGCCCCACAGCAGCAGGGTCGGGGCGGTGATCTTGTGCAGATCCCGCCACAGCGGATCCATCCCGTGTCGCTTGCCGAAGGCAGCGTTGTACCGGTGATAGAACTCGATGTGGCTGGGGTCCAGCGATGCCTCGTACCGGGCCCTTACGACGTCGGCGCCAAACTGCTTGTGGTCGAAGACCATTGCGCGGATGAAGTTGGACATCTTCTTCTCGCTGGGTCCATCGCCGTTGTAGTACCGGAACATCTCCTTTTGTCCCTCGGTTGGGGTGGGACCGAACGGCAGCCAACCACCCCCGGGGGCCATCAGCACCAGTCCGGTGGTTCGGTCCGGCTGCGCCTGTGCCATTGCGATGGCCGCCGCGCCGCCAAGGCTGTTGCCCAGCAAATGAAACCGGTCGACACCGAGGGCATCGAGCGCCTCGAAGAGTGCGCCAACCGAGATCTGGGTGATCGACTGCGCATCGAGGTCTGCCTCGGTGGGGCGGTAACTGCCGCCGAAACCGGGCTGATCGGGCAGCACCACTCGGAACCTCTTGGCCAGCGCGGGCAGGTTCTGGTGATAGTTGCTCAGCCCGGAGGCCCCCGGCCCGCCGCCATGCAACATGACCAGCACGGGGCCCTCTCCGGTCTCCGCGACGGCGATGTCCCCGTAGGAGGTCGTCACCGTCCGCCGGTGCACCGTGGGCATCTCGTCGATCTCGGTGTCCAATTCCGTGCTGGTCACGGGCACGTCCTTTCATGTGGTCGGGTCGAAGAACCGCGTCGATTCAGAAGAAGGTGGAGATGTTCTTGGCCTGCAGCACGCTCTGGTCCAGCAGGATGACTCTGCGAGCGACCTTCAATCCGCCGTCTGGGCTACGACGCAGGATGTCGGTGCGACGCCCCGCGAAAACGTTCTCCTCGCGTTCGAGGCGGTTGCGATATACCAGGAACGCCGAGCGCGCGGCAAGCTCGGAGCCGGTCCCTTCACTCGAATCCAGATGGTGCACAACGACGTTGGTTACCAAGTGCCGTGTCCGCGAGGGCGGGTCCTCGGCCCAGGCCATGCCGGAGTCGAAGCGGCGGATCCGCCAGGCCAGACTCTCTTTGGTCTCGTCGTAGAACGCCGCCTCGCCCCGCGCCGAGATTGACAGCGCCTGTTGGCGACGCAGTCGGTTGGTTCTGGTGGGCATCCAGTAGTCCAGATCGTCATCCAATAAATCGAGCCAGTCGGTGAACCGCCCTTCGTCGAGCAACTCGGCCTCGGTGTAGTAGAACTGCTCGACCTCGAAATGAACATTGTGATCGGCTCGCCGCGCACCGTCGATGCCGGCCAATATCTCTGTCGCACTGCTCATTACGCGCTCTTCCGTGTCGTCGTCATCGTCTGATCAGCCTGCGTAGGTCCACAGATCGGTCGCCCAGTTCGGCAGCAGACACCGTGATGCCGCGGTCGATCAGCCGGCGCGCGGCCCGAACAGACGCGGAGTCACCGACCGCCACCGCTCCGGTGACCCGCCCGTCACGCAATCCGAAGCACGCGTACGGCTGCTCACCTGGACACCCTCGAGACGCGAACTCGTCAGCGCCAGTGAGGTTTCCGACGACCTCGACATGTGTCCCGTACCGGTCGGTCCAGAACCAGGACGCGCCGGCAGCAGGTTGGGGCCCGCCGAGGATCGTCGCGGCCGCGCGCTGTGCGTCGTGCTGGGCCGCTTCCCAGTGCTCGCTGCGGCGCAGCAGGAGACCGCCGGCACAGGTGCGTGCGACGTCGCCGACCGCGAGGATCGCCGGATTCGACGTCACCTGCATCGAGTCGACGACGATGCCGCCGTCTACCGTCAGACCGGCATCGCGCGCCAGCGGAGTAGCCGGGGCCATTCCGACAGCCAGTACGACTGCGTCGAACACCCGCGGCTCGGAGCCGGCCAGTACAGCGGTGATTCCGTCTGGCGAATCCTGGAACGACTCGACGACACCGCGCAGCACCATGGCACCGTGTGCGGTGTGCATGCCGTGCAACCAGGAAGCGACCTCGTCGCCGACGATCGCGGCCAGCGGCGCCGCGACCGGGTCGACGATTGTGACGTGGCAGCCCAGATGCATTGCTGTGGAAGCCACTTCGGCGCCGATCAAGCCTGCACCGACGATCAGCAGGCGCCCACCGGGCACCAGTGCGGCGCGCAATCGGTCCGCGTCCTGCGCGCTGCGCAGCGTGTGCACGCGGGTGCTGTCAGCCCCCGGGATCGGTGGCCGAATCGCGTGACCGCCGGTTGCAAGGACGACCTTGTCCGCCCGGATTGCGCTGCCGTCGGAGAGCTCGACCACACCCAGACCGGGACGTAACGCCCCCACCGAGCTGTGTGACATCAACCGCACACGCTGGTCGTCGAACCACTCCGGAGGCTGCAGGGCAATGCTTTTCAGGTCGGCATCGCCGGCCAGGTAGGCCTTCGACAGCGGGGGTCGGTCATAGGGGAACTCCCCTTCATCGATCAGTACGACGTCGCCGTCGAAGCCGCCGGCCCGCAGGCCCGCGATGACACTCACGCCGCCGACACCGCCGCCGACCACCGCGACCCGCCTGGTCATCAGGGCCGCTCTCCCGGATAGAGAAACACTTGACCGTCACGCACCTCTACCCGATGTGGGCGGGCGTCCCTGGTGGCCGGTAGGCCGTCGACGGCGCCGGTCTTGAGACAAAACTTGCTCGAGTGCAGTGGGCACTCCACGTGACCGCCCTCGACCCAACCCTCGGCCAGCGAAGCGTCGGCGTGGGTGCAGGTGTTGTCCAGTGCCCACACGCTGCCATCGTCGTCGCGCAGCAGAGCCACGTCGTCGTCGGTACCGGTTATCGACCGTTCGATGACGATGCCCTCGCCCTCGGGGATGTCGTCGACGGCCGCGACGCGGATGCCCTCACTCATCGGCGGCCTTTCGCTCGTGCCACGCCGGGGTGTTCATCACGTCGCACCAGCGCGCATAGAACGAGCGCGCGGCGGCGTCGCTGTACAACTCACTCGTCATCCCCGGATGGCGCCCGTCCTCGCGTTCGGAGCCCAGGCCCATCTGATAGTTCAGCGGGACGGAGTTGGTGATGAATCCGTGCGAGATGGCCTGCACCTCACTCCAATTCTCACCGTCGTCCTGTTCGAAGATTCCGCTGGGACCGAACGTGCGCAGGTTGTAGAGGCGCTGAGCCTCGCGCACATGCTCGGGCATCGACTTATCCACGATGGTCCACGCCCAAACCTCCATCCGGTCAGGGCCTTTCGGGTGCCACACCCGAATCGATCCGTTGACCGGCAGGTAGGAGAAGTTCGGGAACACGTTGGCATGCCCGGTCGTCAAGGGGCCCTCGACGCGTGAGTCGCCCAACCGCAGGCGCAGGGCGGCGTAGTCCATCCACTCGTGCACGGTCTGGGCGTCGAACCGATTGCGCGGATGCACCGGGAAGCCGTGCCCGTGCCCCATCGGATCGACGTACTGCCGTCCGGTGCGGTGCACCACTTCGTCTTTGGGCTTTCCGCTTGGCGACAGCACCGTCAGAGCGGAGCCGTGACTCATGTTCACGTGGTACCAGTCACTGGCGAACTGCTCGGCGGCGAGTTTCCAGTTGCCCTCCAACACCCATTTGTGCACGCCGCCGACGACGACGGTGCCTTCTGGATCGTGGTCGAGCATCGCGTCCATGTACCAGGTCATGCCGCCCAGTGCGTCGCGCAGAGTAATCGCATCGGGATCCCAGTTCCCGAAGATCAACCCCCGGTAGGAATCCACGTTCGGCACCTCGACCAAACCCCACTGACCGGACTGAAAGCCGTCCGGGTAACCCTCTTTGTTCGGGATGCCGATCAACTTGCCCTCGAGGTCGTACGCCCACCCGTGATAGGTGCAGGTGAAGCTGCGGGTCGCGCCGAAATCCGCACGGCACACCCGCGCCCCCCGGTGCCGGCACGAGTTCAGAAACGCCCGGACCCTGCGGTTCTTGTCCATCGTGACGATCACCGGGTCCTCACCCATGTAGGTGGTGAAGAAGTCGCCGGGCTTGTGGAACTGATCGCTATGGGCGAGGAACAGCCAGTTGGTGGCGAAGATCCGCCGCTGCTCCTGCCGGTAGATCACTTCATCGGTCCACACCGCGCGGTCCAGCAGCCCACCATCGCTGTCGACGAGCCCCGACACGTCGACGGTGCGCTCGAGTTGAGCGGGACGTCGCAGCATGGTGCTCGGCGGCGACGTGCGTGCCTGACACTCGTCGCCCGCCTGCATGGTCGAAGTCATGCGGACCACACAACCCCGGTCGCCGAACGAGTTCCAGCGAGCGTTTCGCACAACGGCACACCGGCTGTGAATCGACGATCACCACCGCCAACGTTGGCGATGTGCTTGCCGCAGTAGCTGTTTCACAGAATCCAAATGACCCCCTCGAGGGGCTCGAACTTCGCGATGTGCCGAAACCTGAACCCCGCCCGGGGTGGGCCGTCGTTCGGGTGGCGGCCTCCGCGCTGAACATGCACGACCTGTGGACCCTGCGCGGTGTCGGGCACCCCGCAGAGCACCTGCCGATGGTGCTGGGCTGTGATGTGTCGGGGTACGACGAGGACGGCAATCCGGTCATCGTTCATCCGGTCATCGCCAACCCGGACGCCGGCGGCGGAGACGAAACACTGGACCCTAATCGTGCGCTGCTGAGCGAACGGCATAACGGCGGATTCGCCGAGTACATCTCGGTACCGCGGCGAAACCTCGTCGCCATGCCCCTTTGGCTCACCTTCGATGAGGCGGCGTGCCTGCCGGTGGCGTGGACGACTGCCTACCGAATGTTGTTCACCCAGGCCAACATCAAGGCCGGCGACCGTGTCCTGGTGCAAGGGGTCGGCGGCGGGGTGTCCTCCGCCGCCATCAGACTCGCGGTGGCCGCGGGCGCCGTCGTCTACACCACCAGTCGAAGCGCGGCGAAACGCGCCCAGGCGCTGAGTTGGGGCGTGCGGGAAGCCGTGCCCACCGGGGAACGACTGCCCGAGCGGGTCGACGTGGTCATCGAGACAGTCGGTGACGCCACCTGGTCGCACTCACTGAAGTCGGTGCGCCCCGGCGGCACAGTCGTGGTCGCCGGCGCGACCACCGGGATGAATCCGCCGGCAGACCTGGGACGAATCTTCTACCTGCAGTTGCGAATCCTGGGGTCCACAGGAGCGACGCGTGCCGAATTCGAGGCGCTGCTGCGTTTGCTCGAGGCCACCGGAACCCGGCCCGTCATCGACCGGACCTTGCCACTCGCCGACATCCACAAGGGTTTTCAGCAGATGCTCGACGGCGACGTCATGGGCAAGGTCATCATCCATCCGTCATCCGACAACTGAGGTATCGACATGACCGCCGCCGTCGTTGGCCTGTCACACTCGCCGCTCATCGGTAAGAACGATCCCGCCCCCGAGACCCTCGGCCGGGTCGCCGCTGCAGTCGACGCCGCGCGGGCCTTTATCGCCGACTTCGCTCCCGATCTGGTGGTGCTCTACGCACCCGATCACTACAACGGCTTCTTCTACAAGGAGATGCCGCCCTTCTGTCTGGGCACCGAAGCCCACGCGGTGGGCGATTTCGGTTCGTCAGCCGGGCCGTTGTCCGTCGACACCGACGCCGCGCGCCGTATCGCCGAGGGCGTGCTCCAGCGTGGCGTCGATCTGACCGTCTCGGCGCGGATGACCGTCGATCATGGCTTCGCCCAACCCCTCGAGACGCTTTTCGGAGGTATCGACCGCATCCCGGTGGTGCCGATCTTCGTCAACGGTGTCGCCACACCACTGTGCCCCGTCGCCCGAATTCGCGCCCTGGGCAAGGCAGTTGGTGAAGCCGTCACCCACCTCGACCGGCGCGTGCTCTTCCTCGCCTCCGGAGGCCTTTCCCACGATCCGCCGGTCCCGGTGCTCGACGGCGCCCCGCCGAAGGTCGCCGATGCCCTGATCGAAGGGCATCCACCGACACCCGAGCAGCGCACTCGTGGCGAGGGGCGAGTGATCGAAGCCGGCCGGCAGTACGCGGCCGGCGGCACGACGATGATCCCTATCAACCCCGGCTGGGACAACAGGTTCCTGGACCTGCTCGAGCACGGTCCCCTCGCCGAGTTCGACGCCTGGACCACCGAGGCGATGGGCGCCGAGGGCGGCGGTTCCGCGCACGAGGTCCGCACCTGGATCGCCGCCTTTGCATCGCTGGCCGCGGTCGGCAGATACACGATGAACATGCGTTTCTACGAGCCGATTCCGGCTTGGATCGCCGGATTCGCGGTGGCGACGGCGCGACTGGCGGAGGGCTCTCGATGAGCCTGCACAGCGGTGCCGCCGTCGTCACCGAGGCGGCCGACCTCCTGACCAACGCAGCCGACACCGGCAGGCCCATCTCCCCCGTGCGACATCTCATCGGCAGTGCCGACATCGGCCTCGCCTACGCCGTCCAGCAGGAGCTCGTGCGGCGACGACGTGCCGCGGGCGGCGAGGTGGTGGGACGCAAGATCGGATTGACCTCCCCGGCGGTGCAACAGCAACTCGGAGTCGACCAACCCGACTTCGGCGTGCTGTTCGCCGACATGTTCGTCACCGATGTCGATGCGGTGCCCTCGGCACGGCTCCTACAGCCCAAGGTCGAGGCAGAGATCGCCTTCGTCCTCGGCCACGACCTCATCGGCGGCGACTTCACCGCGACCAGTGTCCGCAGTGCGGTCGACTACGCCGTGGCCGCGCTCGAGATCGTCGACAGTCGCATCGCGAACTGGGACTTGACGATTGCCGACACAGTGGCCGACAACGCTTCCAGTGGACTGTTCGTGCTCGGCGACAAACGGGTCCGACTGTCCGACTTCGAACCGCGGGAGGTCACCATGCAGATGTACGCCGACGATCACCTGGTTTCCGAGGGCACCGGCAGCGCCTGCCTCGGCGACCCTCTCAACGCCCTGGCCTGGCTGGCCCGAACCGCCGAACAGTACGGGGAGCCGTTGCGGGCCGGACAGGTCATTCTCTCCGGCGCACTGGGTCCGATGGCCCCGGCGCCACCGGGAACCCATATCCGCGCTGCAATCACCTCGCTGGGCGAGGTGTCAACAACCTTCTCCCCCAAGGACACGCCATGACCAAGACCAAGGTCGCCATCGTCGGTTCCGGCAACATCGGCACCGACCTGATGTTCAAGATCCTGCGCACCTCCAACCACCTGGAAGTGGCGGCGATGGTCGGGATCGACGCCGACTCCGACGGTTTGGCGCGCGCCCGCCGCCTGAACATCCCGGCCACCCACGAGGGCGTCGACGGGTTGATGTCGATGGCGCATTTCGGCGAGATCGACATCGTCCTGGACGCCACGTCTGCCCGCGCACACATCGCGAACGCCGCCGCCCTTGCGCCACATGGTAAGACGCTCATCGACCTGACACCGGCAGCCCTCGGCCCCTACGTGGTCCCAACGGTCAACATGGACAAATGCCTCGACGAGGGCGCGCGCAACGTCAACATGGTCACCTGCGGCGGCCAGGCCACCGTGCCGATCGTCGCCGCGGTGTCGGCGGTCACGCCGGTGCCCTATGCCGAAATCGTGGCCTCCATCGCATCGAAGTCAGCCGGACCCGGGACCCGCGCCAACATCGACGAGTTCACCGAAACCACCTCGCACGCAATCGAATCGGTCGGTGGGGCCGCCAAGGGGAAGGCCATCATCGTCCTCAACCCCGCCGAACCGCCGCTGATGATGCGTGACACCGTGTTCTGCCTGATCGGGGACGCGGACCACGCCGCGATCCGCGACTCGATCCACGAGATGGCCGAACGGGTCGCCCACTACGTGCCGGGGTACCGACTCAAGCAGGACGTCCAATTCACCCCCATCGAACCCGACGAACCCGTGCAGACCCTGCTGCGCCCCGGCTCCGCGCCGGCGCGCACCCGGGTGTCGGTGTTCCTCGAGGTCGAAGGAGCCGCCCACTATCTGCCCGCCTACGCAGGCAACCTGGACATCATGACCTCGGCCGCCATCCAGGTCGCAGAGGCCATCGCCCGCCGCACCAGTACCAACGCCCTGCTGTCGGAGGCACGCCCATGACCCCCACGCTATACATCCAGGACGTCACGCTGCGTGACGGCATGCACGCCATCCGCCATCGCATCAGCACGCGCGACGTGGCCCGGATCGCCGGCGCGCTGGACGCCGCCGGTGTCGACGCCATCGAAGTCGCCCACGGCGACGGGCTCGCCGGCGGATCGCTCAACTACGGCCCTGGCAGCCACACCGACTGGGAGTGGATCGAAGCCGCCGCCGACAGCATCAGCACTGCGGTGTTGACCACCCTACTGTTACCCGGCATCGGCACCATCGCCGAATTGCGACACGCCTACGCCCTGGGAGTCCGCTCGGTGCGGATCGCCACCCATTGCACCGAGGCCGACATCTCCGCCCAACACATCCAGACGGCGCGCGAGCTCGGCATGGACGTCTCGGGCTTCTTGATGATGAGCCACATGACCGACCCCGCGCAGCTTGCCACTCAAGCAAAGCTCATGGAAAACTATGGCGCGCATTGTGTTTACGTCACCGACTCCGGAGGACGGTTGACGATGAACGGCGTTCGCGAGCGGATCCGCGCTTACCGCGGCATCCTCGACCCCGGCACCCAAATCGGTGTACACGCCCACGAGAACCTCTCACTGTCGGTGGCCAACAGCGTCACCGCGGTCGAAGAAGGCGTCACCCGCGTCGACGCATCGCTGGCCGGCCAGGGAGCTGGAGCGGGAAACACCCCGATCGAAGCGTTCATCGCGGTCGCCGATCTCCTGCAGTGGACGCACGGCTGCGATCTGATGGCGCTCGAGGACGCCGCGGACGATCTCGTCCGCCCGCTACGGGACCGGCCGGTCCAAGTCGATCGCGAAACTCTCACCCTCGGGTACGCCGGGGTCTACTCGTCCTTTCTGCGCCACGCCGAGAACGCCTCGCGCAGCTACGGCGTCGACGCCCGTGCTCTGCTGCTCGAAGTCGGCCGGCGCGGCCTCGTCGGTGGTCAGGAGGACATGATCGTCGACATCGCGTTGGACCTCGCCGGACAGCCGGCCGCCGCCACCGCCTCCTGACGGGTCCAAACCACACCGCGCGACGCGACGCCGAGTTCGCCTCTGCGGGTTGACATACCGAACCCGGCTGTACCTTTTGGATACCCCCATCAGATGCGAGTCTGGTGTCACCACCATCGATTGTGGTGAACAACCGCGTCCGCGAACAGCGCCACCCCAGCGACCAGAAATAAGAGACGCACCCCAATCGGCCCGTATCGAGTGAGGATTCGCACCAGCCAGCGCTGCGCCTGGTCGGCCTGTTTACTTCGACTGGTGGACAGGCCTAGAAGCACCATGCACGGCAACATGGTCAACGCCGAGTACACGATCACCATCACTGGCCAGGTGGGTGGCCGAGGATGCAGCGCCGCAATCATTGCCAGGCCTGCCAAGAACGGAACAGCGGTAGGAGCCTGGCCGAGACCGATTGCGGCGCCGAGGAATCCAAGCAGCCAGGGGCGCTGGCGCATCGCAGCCAGGGCCCAGCCTGGAGCGGTGCTTTGGGCGACCAGCGGAAAGAATGCCAGCACGATCAGCACCAGTCCCAGCGCGATTTCACCCCAGTACCTCACCGACGGTGTCAGGTGGAAGTTGGTCAGATTGCTCAGCAATCCCAGGCCGAGTACGGCACACAGACCGAAAGTGGTTGTTACCGCGAGCACTCCGGCGATGAAGCTCATCCCGCCCGGTAGCGCAGATTGGCGATTCAACCGACTGCCGTAGATCACCGCCGACACGACACCGATGTTCAGGACGTTGAGGGAGTCGAGAAATGCCAAACCCGTCAACGTCAGCAGAAGTGCCGTCATCGTCGCGCTCCCCCGACACCCGTTAGAACGCCGGCAAGGCTGCACCGAAACGCTCGCAAAACATCCCTCACTCACCATACGGCGCCAGACCGAAAATCAAACAAACGAGCCCCGGACGCGGCGCCGGCGCCGATGGTTCCACCGAATATCAACCCTGCCAAGCGAATCCGCCGGCAACCAATCGGCTCGCCGTGGCTTCTACTGACCCGAATGCCGTCTTTTCGACGATCGGCGCAGCTCAAGATCGGCACAACCGGCTGCGCACTTGCACCTTGATCTGGCACGTGCGGCAGAAGGATCAGGTATGGACACAGGTATGGGTACGGGTAGTACGCCGGATGTGTGACGGATCACTTTTCTTCACGATGAACACATGGACACCAATGACGTTGACGCCGTAATCGTTGGAGCAGGATGTCAGCGGTCACGTATTTCCCCAGGTTTGAGGGGTTGTCCGTCACGTAATTCCCCACCCTGGCTGTCACGTAATTC
>NZ_JBJIAI010000040.1:0-28558 GCF_045311035.1 Mycobacterium sp. SMC-13 | reverse complement strand
GAATTACGTGACAGCCAGGGTGGGGAATTACGTGACGGACAACCCCTCAAACCTGGGGAAATACGTGACCGCTGACAATGTCGCTCAGTTACGCAACCCATCGAATCAGGTTGTCTGATGACCTTCGCGTCGGAGCCCGCTGCGCCCGCCGGCGCCCGGACAGACCCGGTGTCAATCGGACACCTGGAGCGACCAGTTTCTGAGCCATCGACGAAGACGAGGAGAAACCAACAAATGGATCAGCCCATCACTGCGTCGCCCATTGAGCACACCGCAGTCATCGCGCCGGAGCAGGAAGAAGAAGTGACGCGGCCGCCGGCCGGCGATCTGTATGACGTCATGAGCACGATGCGCGCGATGCGCCGACTCAAACCAGACCCGGTGCCGCGTGAACTGATCGAACGGCTGATCCAGGCTGCGTCGTGGGCGCCCAGCGGCGGCAACTCGCAAGGTACTCGCTACGTCGTGGTTGACGACCGAACCCAAATCGCACGAATCGCGCCGCTGTGGCGGCGAGCTGAACGCTTTTACGTCACCGCGCAGGCCGACGCGCGTCCACCGGGAGTGTCACCGAAGCAGTATCAGCGCACCGTCGGGGCGGCGCAGTATCTCGCCGACCACTTCGAAGACGTGCCCGCGTTGATCGTGGTGTGCTGTGATGTGTCGTCAATGATGGACAATTGGCTCGACAATATTGCGGCGGTCGCACGTGCTTTCGGTAAGCTCGGTATCCGCCGAGCCTTGACCGGCGGGGCGAACTTCGGCAAGTTCGGACGCCTATCCATCGCCGCCAGCGTCTACCCGGCAGTTGAAAATTTGCTCCTGGCCGCCCGTCAGTCCGGCCTGGGTGCCAGCCTGACCACCTGGCATTTGCTGTTTGAGCGCGAACTCAAAGACATACTTGGCATACCGAGCAATGTCCGCACATTCGCCATCGTGCCAATTGGTTACCCCCTCGGTCGATTCGGCCCAGTCAACCGCGCCCCTGTCGATCATTTCCTGCAGTGGAATCACTGGCAGCAGCCGAATTAGGGAGTGCCGGCTGCGCCCGAATGAGCCGTCGCAACGGCGATTCCTCGGACATGCCGCCATGGCACAGACGACTCCAATCCCCAGATGTCTTGGGCCATATGGGGATTGGAGTCGAATCCGGCGCCGAGGCGTACGCCCGGGCGCGGCAGCACTATCCGTCCCTCACCTCAGATCCCCCGCCGTTCCGCACCCTCACCCCGGTTGTTCAAGCCAGCGTCACCTTGACGGGGATGCTCTCCCATGCGCGGAGCGTGTTGTTGTGGTGGCGAATCGCCGGCGCTGCCAACTCAATCCGCTCGACCCGGCGTGCCAGCGCCGACAGTAGCGCCTCAGCTTCCAAACGAGCTACGTGCTGCCCCACGCATTGATGGATCCCCATACCGAATCCGACATGTCCGGAAGGATCTCGGGATAAGTCGAATTGGTCTGGATGGTCCCAGCGCCGGGGGTCGCGATTGGCGGCGCCGAGGAACATCAGAATCTTCTCGCCTTCGGGAATCACCGAATCGCCAAGATGGACGTCGCGGGTGGCAGTCCGGAAGAACGTTTGTACGGGCGACTCCCACCGCACGGCTTCGTCGAACGCGGTCCTGATCAACGCGGGTCCCTCCCGGAGTCGTTGCCACTGCAGGGGATTGGTAGCCATGGCGAAGAGCGTGGCCGACAGGCCGTGCACCGTGGTGTCGACGCCGGCCGACAGCAGCGACCGTACGACCACGGGCGCCTGTTCGTAGGTGATCTCGCCCCGATCGGCCGCAGCCCAGATGTCGGCGCCAAACCCCTTGTCCGCGAGTGCTTCCCGCTGACATTGCGCGTGGGTCCACGCGCTGAGTTCGGGTTCGCGCGCCGCGCCATTGGCGACGAGGCTGTTGGCCGGGCCGAACGCGTTGAACAAATGGTCACCGTAGGGCAGGAGGTTCTCCCGCCCTTCCTGGCCAATGCCCACAGTGTCGGGGAAGACGCGCAGCGGGAACGCCTGTGCCAGTGCAGTGACGGCGTCGAACTCGGGGCCGTTGGCCAGAACGGTGTCGACGAGCGCGGTCGCGTCGGCGATCCAGCCCTCGCGCAGTGTGTGCAGGGCGCGAGGCCCAAGAATCTTGCTCAATACCCGCCGTGGTGCATCGTGGCGGGGAGGGTCGGCCTCGAGAAGCAGACTCGGTGGGCGCCAGGGCTTTTCGCGCCGGAAGTTCGATAATCCGACACCGGCCGACGACTGAAAGTCCTGCCAGTTGCTCAACGCCGCTCGCACGTGTTCGTAGCGGGCCAGCGCGTAGACGCCGTAGAGGCTCAAGTAGCTTACGGGCCCCGCTTCACGGAGGGCCTCATGAAGGGGCAGAGGGTTTTCAAGCAGCTCGTCGCTGAACGGGTCGGCATCGTTGTTGGGTAGGGCGGTGGGTGGCACCAGTGTGGACATCATTGTCCTCCTTCGAGATTCGGGAAGGGTCACAGATCCAGGACCAGGTTGTCGCTGTGGCTACGCGAAACGCACGGGAACATGCAGTCACCGGCCTGGCGTTCGTGGTCATCGAGGACGGCGTCGCGGTGATCAGGCGTGCCGCGCAGAACCGTCACTTCGCAAGTGCCGCAGGTGCCCTGCTGACAGGAGGACAGCACGTCAACGCCAGCGGCCCGCACGACATCCAGCACAGAATCGTCGGGACCGACCGTGACGGTCACTCCGGTGCGCGCCAGGGTGACCTCAAACGTGGTCGGCGACGTGGCGCTGAGATTGGTGTGGCCGACAAATCGCTCGCTGCGCAGCGCGTATTTCGGCCAGCCAACCATCGCGCGCTCGATGGCATCCAAGAGCGGAACCGGGCCGCAGGCATACACTTTGGTGCCGGCGCGCGGATCTCCAAGGAAGGCCGGCAGATCCAACAGCCCTGACTCGTCTTGAGGAGCGACAGTCACCCGATCGCCGTACGCCGACAGTTCGTCCAGAAATGCCATGGATGCGCGGCGCCGGCCGCCGTAAAGCAGGTGCCAGTTGGTCCCGAGCATGTCGGCCTGCCTGATCATCGGAAGCAACGGAGTAATGCCGATTCCTCCGGCCACGAACAGATACGTCGGCGATGGCACTAGAGCGAAATTGTTGCGCGGCCCGCCGATCTCGATTTGATCGCCGACGGCGAGGACGTCGTGCACGTATGCCGAACCCCCGCGGCTGGCAGGCTCTTTGAGCACGCCCACCTGATAGCGATCAGGGGTCCAGCGATCACCGCATAGCGAGTACTGACGGGTCAGCCCGTTGGGAAGGATGAGGTCGATGTGGGCGCCGGGCGCCCAATCAGGCAGCCGGCCGCCATGGGCAGCCGACAACTCCAGGGACACCACCCCTTCGGCCACGACTCGCTTTTCGGTGACGACGACGGCTGTCACACTGGCATTTCGTCGCTGGGCTACTGGCGTTCGTTCGTCAATCGGTAGCATCTCCGCTCCTTCACACTTGCGAATGAGTGTGATCCGCAACCCCTGCCACCACCGACTGGTGTATCAATGAATGAGAAGATTCAGTCGCTGAAGCTGGGGTGAACCTCAACATGCCACGGACCCACACGGGGGAATCCACGCTCGCCCGGGCGATCCGCGTGCTGTCAGCGTTTGAGCCCGACCAGCCGGCACTGTCCGTCTCGACCATCGCTCGGCGCAGTCAGCTCCATGTCGCGACGGCGTCGAGGATCGTGGCCGAGCTGGTCGCGCACGGACTGTTGGAGCGAGGCGAAAACCGCGAAGTGAGAGTTGGCGTCCGGTTGTGGGAACTGGCTTCACGCGCTTCGCCAACCCTGTCGCTGCATCAAGCGGCGATGCCGTATCTGTCCGACATCCACGCCGTCGTAGACCACCACGTGCAGTTGGGGGTTCCTGATGGCGACGACGTTCTCTTCGTTGAACGATTGTCGGCGAAAAACGCCGTCATCAATTACTCACGGATAGCCGGCCGACTGCCGTTACACGCCTCGTCTTCGGGCCATGTGCTGCTCGCATTTGGCCCCCAAGAACAGCGGGAGCGCATTCTGCGACAACCGATGAAGGCTTACACCGGACACACCGTCACCGACCCCGCAAAGCTGCGTGACGCACTCGACCTCGTCCACCGCCGCGGATACGCTCTACTTCCCGGCCACATCCATGATGACGCGGCAGGGCTTGCCGTCCCCGTCTTCGACAGCCTGGGCAAAGCCATTGCGGCGTTGTCGATCGTTGGTCCCAATGACGATCGACTCACCGCACACGTCCCCCTCCTGTTGGCCGCCGCGCGCGGAATTCGGCGCGCACTCAATCCGAGTGCCAACACATAGCAGCTCCGCCCTCGGAAGCGAGACTCGCAGATGCCTCGCGCATCTGTGGCGTCACGTCAACGCGACAAGCAGGGACGAGCGTCGCGCACCAAACGCCCGGCGTATCCACTCAAGTCTCAAGAGGCAGACCGCCACGGTCGAGATGGCGTGCGTACCAAAACTTTTGGAGCACGTATTGTCGTTGTGCATCGTCATCACACGACTGGGATGGAAAGGCCCATACATGCCTGTGGGCTACAGAGGCCGTCGGCGCCTGGCGTCGTAGTCCTGCTGTGCGGCATGGACCTCGGGCATGTGTGACTCAACGAGCTCGATCAAGTCCAGAAGCCTGTTTGCGACTTCTATGCCGAGCGGCGTAAGGCTGTATTCGACTCTGGGGGGAATCGCCTCTAGAACTTCGCGGTGGACGAGTCCGTCGCGCTCCAACGCCTGCAACGTTTGGGACAGCATGCGCTCGCTAACGCCGTCGACGCGCCGGCGCAGCGCATTGAACCGGTAGCTGCCCTCGGACAACGCAGCCAAAGCGAGGATCCCCCAGCGCCCGGTCACGGTCTGCAACGTTGCCCGGGATGTGCAACGGCGTGCGAAAACGTCGGCTTCGGGCTGGAGATCGCCGTCATCACGCGATTCCGCGGCGGCGGGTTCGGACATGCCGCAGATCATACCGGTCAATCCCTTAGTGCTATGTGGATCAGCTACACTGCACAAAAAGTAAGTGCATGATGCCGAGTACGTACCTGCTCTTTGTCGGTCAATCACACAGGAGTTCACATGACCATTGCGATCACCGGAGCCACCGGACACCTTGGCGGCCTCGTCGTCGACGCACTGCTGGATCAAGGGTTGTCGGCCGACGACCTGGTTGCAGTAGTTCGCACGCCGTCGAAGGCGGCCCGCCTTGCCGAGCGTGGCGTGGAGGTCCGTGAGGCGTCCTACACCGACAGCGGCGCGTTGGAGAAGGCTCTCTACGGCGTCGACAAACTGCTGCTCGTCTCCGGTAGCGAAATCGGCCAACGGGCCGCGCAGCACGCCAACGTCATCGCCCGAGCCAAAGCCGCAGGCGTGGGCTTCATCGCCTACACCAGTGTGCTGGACGCCCTGAACAGCCCCATTGCCCTGGCGGCCGAACACCGCGAAACCGAGGATTTGCTGGCGGGTTCGGGTATCGACTTCGCGCTACTGCGCAACGGCTGGTACTGGGAGAATTATCTGCCCGCCGTTGCCTCCGCGCGCCAGACCGGGACGCTGCTGGGCAGCGCAGGGCAGGGCCGAGTCGCTGCCGCTGCGCGCATTGACTACGCGCTGGCCGCTGCGACCGTGCTGCTCGCCGACGACCAGGCCGGGAAAGTCTACGAACTCGGCGGCGACGAGCGCCTGACCTACACCGAACTCGCGGCTGTGATCTCCACCGTCATCGACATGCCAGTGGCCTACGTTGACCTGCCGGAGACCGAATACATTGCAGTGCTTGAGGGTGCCGGCCTGCCCGCCCCGATCGCGCACACATTCGCCGACGCTGACACCGGCATCGCGGCAGGCGCACTCGACACCGAAAGCGGCGATCTGCAAATGCTGATTGGCCGCAACTCCACGCCCGCCGCGGCGGTTCTCTCGGCGGCCGCCTCCTAGCGGTCGCCGATGCCCAACATCGCAGGGGCCGACCCAACGCGCACGCTTGCGACAGCGCTGATCGACGACACTCTTGTTCTGCTGGTCCAAGCCTTCGTCAACGGTGGCGGTGAATGTTCTTGGGACAAGGCATTTCTGCTCGATTCAGAACATCGTCTACTGGCCAGGCAATTGAGCATTGCTGCACGATTTACGTCGATGGTGAGCGCACCATCGAGCTTGTCCCGCGCTGGATGCATGTGACGACGGCATTCTGTGATGACGCACGAAAGGTGTTGAGTCACGGCGGAAGTTGTCAGAGATCTGCATCGGGCGACCTCGACCGAACAAGTGCGGCAGTTGTTGCACACGGGATCGCGTGCAGCACGGTAACGGACTGCCCAGGACCGCGGTAAGTCCGCCTACCGCGTGTGTGACTCGAGCCTCGAGGAGTAGTTTCGCGTTATGCCGACCATGCCCGCGCGGCCGCGCGTGTTCACCACTGTCGGTCTGCCCGATCGGCAGCGGGTGCCACTGTGGGAACGCCACAACGAAGCCGCCCTGATCGGCCTGCGTTGTCGGAGCTTGCGCACTGAGATGCTTGAGGCGACTGAGATCAACCTCCAGTTGGACCGGGTGCACTTGGCGCGGGTCCGTGGCACGTCACATGTGGTGGAACGCAACGAGGAGCTGGTGCGCGCAAGCCCGACCGAGTCGGTTTTCCTGTCGTTCAGTTTGGTGGGTGAGACGTTCCTCTACCACGAGGACGCGGTTTGGTCGCTGCGACCAGGACAGTTGGTGATATGCGACGCTGATCGGCCCTTCATGCGGGGCTTCTCTCAGGGTCTCGAAGAATTGGTGTTGAAGATCCCACGCGAGCTTCTCGGTTCGGTCACCGATATCAGCAAGCTTGATCGGCCCATCGTGTGGGACTTCAGCAACGGCGAACAGCCGATCGCACATGCCTTGGCGCGATGTGTGGGTGCGGCCGTAGACGTTCATGAGCCGCAACCGGTTGCAGAGGAAGCGATACTGGAATTGGTAGCGGCGCTGTGCGCGCCTGGCCGCGATGATCTGCACACGGCGCACCTGAAGGCAGTGCACACCTACCTCGACGTGCATTATCGCGATTCGGCACTGTCCGCGCAGAGGGTTGCCGCCGCCGTCGGCGTCAGCACGCGACATCTGTCGCGTCTGCTCTCCGAGGAGGGAACCACGCTGCCCGAGTCCGTGCTCACGCGTCGGTTGGACGCGGCCCGAGCGCTGCTCAAGAAACCCGAAGCAACGTCGATGACGATCGCCGAGGTTGCTCACCGTTGCGGCTTCGGATCGGCCGCCCATTTCTCCAACGCTTTCACGACCCGCTTCGGTGAACGCGCCAGCGACGTACGACGGCGTGCCGTGGCCGCCCGGTCACTACCGCCTGCCTGACGAACCACCACCCGCGTGGTGCCTGGCACGAATGTTCGTGCAACGGCCATCTGTTCGGGTTCCCGCCGAGTCGAGCCCAAGCTATCGACGGGTCGCTGTGTCCCGGCCCACACTCGATTCCACGCGCCGGAGCCCACCCCGGCCGGGAAAGGGTGACTCCGATGCCGGAGTTTGACGACGGCCAGGCCGCCACGACGCCGCCCAATTCGACGATCGTCGAGACCGACGTGCTGATCGTCGGATCCGGGCCTGCCGGGGCATCGGCGGCGCTGCTTCTCTCGTCACTCGGCATCCGCAACACGATGATCACCAAGTACCGGTGGACGGCCCACGAGCTCGACGTACCACTGAACTGCGTGGTGATCGGGCCGGGACGCGCTGTAACAGACCTCTACTACGACTGGGCGAAGCTGCGCGAGGTCGAGGAGAGCGGGGCGCTACTGGTGCGTCCGGACAAGCACATCGCCTGGCGAAGCTACAGCCTGCCCGAGGATCCCGAAGGAAGCCTTCGCGATGCGCTGGCCGGTGTCCTCGGCCGCGTGGCGGTATGAAGATGCGCTTCGTGCACGAAACCTTGTCGCAGCGTGTACATTTCGCCGCTGGTGCCGCCGCGGACGCAGTCGCCGAGGAGGTTGACCGTCTCGGCAGCCGCCGGGTGATGCTGATTGCCGCGCCGTCCGCGGCGGAGCTCGCCCGCGCGGTGACCGCGAGAGTGCCCGTGACCTTGGTCCACGATGAGGTGGCCATGCATGTACCGGTGCCGGTGGCCGAACGCGCCCGTGCCGCTGCCAGCGAACATTCCGTAGATGTCGTGATCAGCGTGGGCGGTGGATCGGCCACCGGCTTGGCGAAGGCAATCGCACTGACGTCAGGATTGCCGGTGATCGCCGTCCCGACGACCTACGCGGGATCTGAGGCGACCGACGTCTGGGGTCTCACCGATGACGCTCACAAGATCACGGGCAGTGATCCTCGGGTCCTTCCGCGTGCCGTGGTGTACGACGCCAGCCTGACGCTGACTCTGCCGGTCGACCTCAGCGTGGCATCCGGACTCAACGGCCTGGCGCACTGCGTGGACGCGCTCTGGGCGCCACGGGCCGACCCGATCAACGCCGCGCTGGCCACCGAAGGCATCCGGACACTTGCCCAGGGTCTGCGGCTGGTCGTCGATGAGCCCACTGGCCTCGGCGGTCGGGAGCAGGCTCTATGCGGGGCCTACCTCGCCGCGGTCGCCTTTGCGTCGGCGGGCTCGGGTCTGCACCACAAGATCTGCCACGTGCTGGGTGGACGGTACAACCTGCCCCACGCCGCGACCCATGCGATCATGCTGCCGCACGTGGTCGCCCTCAACGCACCCGCCGCGCCGCGGGTGGCCGAGCGGATCGCCGAAGCACTTGGCGCAGCGACCGCGCTGGGCGGGCTACAGGAACTTCGGGTCCGGCTCGACGCACCTAAGGCGTTGCGCGATCACGGTTTTCGAGAGGAACAGATTGGCGACGCGATCGAGGCGATACTGCCCGTCGTGCCGGACAGCAACCCCGCGAAGGTCACAGCCGACAACCTCGGGCAGCTGCTGCAGAACGCCTGGGAAGGAGCAGAGGCCCAGTGATCACCCCGGACTTGTCAGACACCACATGCGATCAGACCGCTTCAGCCGAGCAGCGGGCCCGGGAAGAAGAGCTGCTGCAGCGTGTCGTCGATTCCTTCGCCGGCACCGCCGACCTCCGCGTAAAGCAGCTTCTAGAGGCTCTCGTGCGGCACCTGCACGCGTTCGTCCGGGAGGTCCGACTCAGCGAGGACGAGTGGAAGCAGGGCATCGACTTCCTCACCGCGGTCGGTCACATCACCGATGAGCGCCGACAGGAATTCATCCTGCTCTCCGACACCCTTGGCGTATCGATGCAGACCATCGCGATCAACAACGAGGCCTACGCCGACGCCACCGAAGCCACCGTGTTCGGACCGTTCTTCGTCGACGGCGCGCCCGAGATCGAGCTCGGAGGCGACATCGCCGCGGGCGCCGCAGGACAGCCATGCTGGGTCGAGGGGACGGTCCGCGATACCTCCGGCAGGCCCGTCCCCGGCGCTCGAATCGACGTCTGGGAGGCCGACGAAGATGGCTTCTACGACGTGCAGTACAGCGACACCCGCACGGCTGGACGAGGACACATGTTCAGTGACCAGGACGGCAACTATCGCTTCTGGGCCATAACTCCCACGCCGTACCCCATTCCGCATGACGGACCGGTGGGCAGGATGCTGACGGCCGCCGGCCGCTCACCGATGCGGGCTTCGCACCTGCACTTCATGGTCAGCGCACCCAACCTGCGCACGCTGGTCACGCACATCTTCGTCAGGGGCGACGAACTGCTGGACCGCGACAGCGTGTTCGGTGTCAAGGAGTCCCTGATCAAGGACTTCATCGAACAGCAGCCAGGAACGCCGACTCCGGACGGCCGGGACCTGGGAAACCGGCCGTGGTCACGGACCCGCTTCGACATTGTCCTCGCCCCAGCCGCCGAGGCCGAACCGAGTCACATCAACCCCGTGTCGGCGTCGAACGGGTGAAAACGCTACGGAGACAACTGAAGTGATGACCACCCTAGGTGAGGAATGTGAGATGACCGAATTCTTGACAGCACGACCAGAGTCTTGCCATGAGTGAGCGGCAGGTGCCCGTCGGCCGCGAGGCATACCCGACCGCAGCGCGGGTGCGGCTGCAGGATCTCGCCGGCAAGGTCGCCGTCGTCACCGGCGGGGCTTCCGGAATCGGTAAGGGCATCGCGAGAGTGTTCGCCAAGCATGGCGCCAAGGTCGTCCTCGCCGACCTTCCCGGTGAGGCGCTCACTGCCGCCGCCGCCGAGCTGGGCGCGACGGCAGTCGCAGCAGACGTCACCGACGCCGCCAGCGTCCAGGCGCTCGCAGACGCCGTGATCGAGCGGTTCGGCAAAGTTCACGTTGTCGTGAACAACGCCGGCGTGGGACCGATCGTGTCCTTCGACGACCTGACACTCGACGACTTCCGGTGGGTCCTTGACGTCAACCTCTGGGGAGTGATCAACGGAGCGAAGACGTTCCTGCCGCTCATCGAGTCGCACGGCGAAGGCGGGTACATCGTGAACACCGCGTCACTGGCGGGCCTCACCGTTGTTCCGGGGGCGTCGGCCTATTCGGCATCGAAGTTCGGCGTGGTGGCGTTCAGCGAAGCTCTCGCACAGGAACTCGCGCTCAGAAAGTCGCCGGTCGGGATAGCCGTCATCACCCCGGCGCTCGTCGACACCAACATCGTCGCGGCATCCCACAAGCGGCCGTCGGCGATAGCGAAAGACGCTGAGGCCGAAGATGTTCCCCTTCCGCCGGGACGTGTCCTCCAACCCGAGGACGTCGGGAGGCTCGTCGTCGAGGCACTGGGCGACGGTGAGTTCTACATCATCACCCACCCGGAATTCCTTCCGGTGACCCAAGCACGTCATGCCGCCATCGAACAGGCCCATACACGCGCGGCCGCAAGCAATGCGCAACTTCCGCAATGAAATGAGGAGCGCCACCATGTCCGAACTCACCATGCCCGTGGCCGCGAGCCCGGGTCGGCTCGACGAGGCGATCGCCGCGTTCAGCCGCGCGATCGGTCCAGAACACGTTCACACCGACGACGCGACGCTCGCCGAGTTCAGCGACCCCTACTCGCCGTCGAGCTGGGATGACTACCGGCCACCGGTGGTGCTCCAACCCGCCACCGTGGAGGAGATCCAGGCGATCGTCCGGATCGCCAACGAATACACCGTCTCGCTGTGGACCAACTCCCAGGGGCGCAACAACGCCTACGGGGGATCGTCGCCGCGCATGCCCGGTACGGTCGTCGTCAACCTGCGCCGGATGAACCGCGTGCTGGAGGTCAACGACGAGCTCGGCTACGTCGTGGTCGAGCCGGGCGTTTCCTTCAACGACCTCTACGCCTACGTGCGAGAGCACGGCCACGACGTCTGGATCGACGTGCCCGATCTGGGGTGGGGATCGGTCCTGGGCAACACGATGGACCACGGGTTTGGCTACACCCGTTACGGTGATCACGCCGCCGCTCAGTGCGGCATGGAAGTCGTCCTGGCCAACGGCGAGCTGCTTCGCACCGGTCTCGGCGCGCTGGGCGCCGGCGACGGTTGGCACGTGAGCAAGCGCGGATTCGGACCCAGTGCCGACGGCATCTTCATGCAATCCAATTTCGGGATCGTGACGAAGATCGGTCTGTGGGTCATGCGCAGACCCGACTTTTACATCTATGGCTTCATCACGGTCCCGCAGCCCGACGACATCGCCGCACTCGTCGAGGCACTACGTCCGCTTCTCCTCGACGGAACCATTCCCAACCAACCGGAGGTGTTCAACGACTTCGCCGCACTCGCGGAGGGGGCGAAGAAGGCCGATGTCTGGCCGAACCCGGGTCGCGTGCCGGCCGAGGTGCTCGACGGCTTCCGCAAGAAATCCGGTGCCGGCGCATGGAACCTACGCTTCGCGCTATACGGCCGTGAGGAGATCGTCGACGTGAACCTGGCCGCGGTGCGGTCTGCTATCGCCCACATCCCTGGCAGCACGGTCAACGGCCAGAAGCTCCGTGGCGACGACCGGGAAGCGATCGAAGCGCTCGGTCAGCCTGGGCAGGTCCAGGCGGGCGTGCCGAGTATGAGCTTCCTGAGCGTGATGGATTGGGTCGGAGCGAAGAAGCCGGGTCACGTGTGCTTGTCGAGCATCGCGCCACTGCGCGGGGCTGACGTGCTGAAGATCCGCGACATCGTCCGCGACGCGTGCGCCGAGTACGGCTATGACTACGGTACCGGGATCACCCTCAGCCCTCGCCATCTCACGCACATCTCCACCCTTTTCTACGACGCCGAGGACCCGGTGGCGGTTCGATCCGCCTATGACTTCTGCCGCGAGGTGATCGTCAAGGCTCGTGAAGCGGGCTTCGCGGAGTACCGCGCCCACATCGATTTCATGGATCACGTGGCCGATCAGTTCGACTGGAACAACCATGCACTATTGCGGTTCAACGAGACGCTCAAAGACGCCCTTGACCCGAACGGCATTCTCGCGCCGGGGAAGTCGGGCATCTGGCCCAAGCGTCTACGGGTCAAGTGAGTGGCACCGGCACCACGACGCGAGAGGAAATCCTCACACCAAAGATCATTTCGGCAATAGCATCACGTTGCGCTCTCGCGGAGAGCCTCGATCACGCGACGGACCAGTTGATCGTGGGGCGAGGCCGGCCAGGCGGCCACCAGTTCGACGCCGAGACTTTTGGGCTGCAGTGGGCGGTAGACCACACCAGCGATGTCCAGGGCCGATGTTGGTGCCGGCACGATCGCGGCCCCCAGTCCGGCGGCCACCAGGGTGACCAGTGTCGAGGTCTCCTCCACTTCATGGCGCACTCGGGGAGTGAAGCCGGCGTCGGCGCACAGCGTCGCCAGTAGCAATGCCATGACAGAGCGACCCCCGCCGGCATGTGCTACGAGGTCTTCCTCTCGGAGATCGCCTATTGCCAGTGCCTTTCGCTTGCTCAACCGATGTCCTTCCGGCAGCGCGACCAACAGCGAGTCCCGGCGGATGATCTCGGTGCACAGCCCGGGGTCGATGACGGGCGGGCGCAGGAGGGCGAGATCGATCTCGCCCGCCGCCAACGCCGCCAGTTGCGCCGGGGCGAGCATCTCACCACGCACTCGGACATCGACATCGGGCAGCAATTCACCGAGCGCCCGCACCAGCCGCGGCAGCACCGAGTAGGTGGCCGAGCCGACGCAACCGATGGTGAGCCGACCGGTGGTGCCGTCAGCGACCCGGCGAGCCAGATCCGCGGCGTCGTCTACAGCGTCCAGGATTGCGATGGCACGCGCATGGAAAGCCTGGCCCGCCGGGGTCAACGCGACGTGGCGGGTCGAGCGGATCAGCAACTCCACGCCCAACTCGCGCTCGAGCTGGCGAATCTGCTGCGACAGCGGCGGTTGGGCGATGTGTAGGCGCTGGGCTGCGCGTCCGAAATGCAGTTCTTCGGCGACTGCCCGGAAGTACCGCAGATGTCGCAGCTCCATTAGGATGTTCTACCTATCAAAGATTCTGATTTAAGTATTTCAGAATATCTGCCCGCAGACCTACCGTCGAGGCATGGATGTCGTGATCTGCAATCCCGTCCGAACTCCGGTCGGCCGGATGGGCGGGGCTCTGGCGGCGCTGACTGCTACCGATTTGGCGACCGTGGCTCTGCGCGCGCTGATCGACCGTACCGGCCTGGACGAAGGTGACGTCGATGATGTCGTTCTGGGCAACGGCTATGCCAACGGTGAGGCCCCGGCCATCGGCCGTATCGCAGCGTTGGACGCCGGCTTGGGCACCGGGGTCCCCGGCCTGCAGATCGATCGACGGTGCGGCTCCGGCCTGCAGGCCGTGCTCTACGCCGCCGGGCAGGTGGCCACCGGAGCGGCAAGTGTGGTGATCGCCGGTGGGGCGGAATCGATGTCCAATGTCGAGCACTACGCCCTCGGTCTCCGGACCGGTGTCCGGCAGGGCGGTATCGCGCTGATGGACCGGCTCGATCGCGCCCGCGAAACCGCCGGTGGGAGTTCACATCCCATCGCCGGCGGCATGATCGAGACAGCGGAGAACCTGCGCCGCGACTACGGGATCGGACGCCACGAGCAGGACGCATTATCGGTGCGCTCACACCAGCGGGCGATCGCCGCCCACGAAGCCGGACGCTTCGCCGACGAACTGGTTCCTGTCACCGTGCCAAGCCGTCACGGTGATGTCGTCGTCGACCGCGATGAGCATCCCCGCGCAGATATCAGCGTCGAGAAGCTCGCCGCATTACGCCCGATCCGGCGCAAGGTGGATGGCGAGTCGACAGTCACGGCTGGAAACGCATCCGGGCAGAACGACGGTGCCGCCCTGTGTGTGGTCACCACCGCGGCCGATGCCGCCCGGCTCGGCTTGACGCCTCTTCTGAGGTTACGGGCGTGGGCGGTGTCGGGCTGCGCCCCCGAGGCCATGGGCATCGGGCCGGTGAAGGCCAGCGCCGCAGCGCTACAGCGCGCTGGACTGACACTCGACGACATCGATCTGATCGAGCTCAACGAAGCCTTCGCCGCCCAGGTGCTGGCGGTGCTCGCAGAGTGGAAGGTCGACCCGCTTGATGATCGCCTGAATCCCAACGGTTCCGGAATCTCACTGGGACACCCGATCGGTGCCACCGGCGCCCGAATCCTGGCCACCGCGGCCTACGAAGCACGGCGACGTGGCGCACGCACGGTCCTGGAAACCATGTGCATCGGCGGGGGCCAGGGGCTGGCCGCGGTATTCGAGGCGGTGCAGTGATGGCGACCATCTGTGACACCACCGCGGATGCTGTGGCCGACATCAAGGACGGCAGCACCGTCCTTATCGGCGGTTTCGGAATGGCGGGCATGCCCGTCGCTCTCATCGATGCGCTGATCGACCACGGCGCAACCGATCTCACCGTCGTGTCGAACAACGCGGGCAACGGCGACACCGGTTTGGCTGCTCTGCTGGCCGCCAGGCGCGTCCGCAAGGTCATCTGCTCCTTCCCCCGGCAATCCGATTCCTGGGTCTTCGACGGCCTCTACCGCGCGGGTGACATCCAACTCGAGGTCGTGCCGCAGGGCACTCTGGCCGAACGGATGCGTGCCGCCGGCGCCGGCATTGGCGGGTTCTACTGCCCGACCGCCGTCGGAACCCCGCTCGCCGCAGGCAAAGAGGAACGGGTGATCGACGGCCGCACCTATATTCTGGAATATCCCCTGGCCGGTGACGTCGCCCTGATAGGGGCCCACCAGGCCGACAGGATGGGAAACCTGGTGTATCGCAAGACCGCCCGTAACTTCGGTCCCGTGATGGCTACGGCGGCGACCACCACGATCGTTCAGGTCCACGAAGTGGTCGAGACCGGCGCACTCGATCCCGAAGCAGTTGTCACCCCCAGCATCTACGTCGACAAGGTGGTAGCGGTATGAGCGCACTGACCAAAGCCCAAATGGCCGCCTTGGTGGCCCGCGACATACCGGCCGGCTCCTACGTCAACCTCGGAATCGGCCAGCCCACCACCGTCGCCGATCACCTGCCCGCCGGCGCCGGCATCGTGCTGCACACCGAAAACGGCATGCTGAACATGGGACCGGCCGCCGTCGGCGACCAGATCGACCCCGAGCTGACCAACGCGGGCAAGATCCCGGTCACCGAGCTGCCCGGTGCCGCGTACTTCCACCACGCCGATTCGTTTGCGATGATGCGCGGCGGCCATCTCGACGTCTGCGTGCTCGGCGCCTTCCAAGTGTCGGCCACAGGCGATCTGGCCAACTGGCACACGGGCGCTCCCGATGCGATTCCCGCCGTCGGCGGTGCCATGGACCTGGCCATCGGTGCCAAACAGGTGTTCGTCATGATGACGCTGTTCGCCAAAGATGGCTCCGCCAAGCTGGTTCCGACGTGCACGTATCCATTGACGGGTCTGGGATGCGTGTCGCGGGTCTATACCGATCTGGCAGTGTTCGATATCGAGGCCGACGGCGTGACCGTCCGGGACACCTACGGCATCAGCCGCGCGGAACTGGCGCAACGACTCGACGTCACCCTTCTCAACTGCTGAGCTGTGGACGGGTCTGTCCCGGACCTATTCTCGAGAAAGTCTGGGGGAGAGCAGCTTTCGACTTCACGTCGAACAGGCTACGCCCTGTTTCAGGTCTTACTGTCCGCGTAGCTGGCGATGTGACTCAGGATGACTTCCGCGACGTCTCTGGGCTTTTCGGCAGGAGCCAGATGAGCGACACCGTCGAGGACGGCGCTGCACCCCGCCTGGACGCCGACGGCGATCTGGTGCGACAACTGTGGCGGCGTGGCAATGTCCTCAGCGCCGGCGATGGTGCAGACCGGTGCGACGATCTCCGGCAATCGGGTCTCCACGTCGAAGTCCGCGAGTGCCTCGCATACTTGGGCGTATCCCTCAGGGTTGATCTCGTCCAGCCCGTCGATGAGCGCCCGGTAGGTCGCAGGGTCACGTTCGTCGAAGCCGGCGGCAAACCAGCGTTGCGCTGAGCTGTCTTGAACCGCGCGAGTGCCACTGCGCCGCACCGTCGCGGCGCGGTCGTGCCACGCCTGCGATGTGCCGATCCGCGCGCCGGTACAGATCAGCGTTGCTGTCGCTACACGTTCGGGAGCATCGAGCAGCAGTTGCAGGCCTACGCACCCGCCGACTGAGACACCCGCGTAGTGGAAGACGGCCCCGGGTGACGACTGGTCGACCAGTTCCAGAACCGCGACTGCGAGGTCCGCCATCACGAACGGGTCATGGCATGTTCCCTGGGTGCTGCCGTGCCCTGGCAAGTCCCAAGAGACCACCCGGACATGGGCGGAAAGGTGTTGCGCGGCAGCATTCCACAGCGCCGCCGCGGAGGTGCCCAGCGACGGCCCGACCACCAGGAGCGGACAATCCGGAGCACCCGGCGGCTCTGCAAGGTGAAGACCGCCGAGCACGGGTCGGGTACTCACCGCGCCGGGCTCTTGATGTCGGAGGGGTGGGTCGCCAATGGCGTGACACGGATGGTCATGTATGCGAACAACGGCAGGTTGGAAAGTATGTGGTGGAGTTCGTCGTTGGACTCGACATCGAAGATCGAGAAGTTGGAGTACTCACCGGCGATGCGCCAGATATGCGGCCATTGTCCGCTGCGCTGTAGGTCCTGGGAGTAGGCCTTCTCGCGGGCCGCGAGGTCGGCCCAGGCCGCTGGGTCGAGGTCGGTGGGTGGGTGGACATCCATCCGGACGTGGAAGATCACGGCGGTCAGCTCTGCGGGTCTAGGGCGAAGTCGTAGGTGACGGAGATGCCGTTCGGTCCGGCGACCGGTTCGAGCATCAGTTCGGGTTTGACGGCGGTGGCGACGTCGTCGTTGTTGTGCGGATCGCCCGGGAAGTAGAGCTGTGCGGTGAGGGTCTGATATCCCGGCGCGGACACCTTGACGTGCAGGTGAGCTGGGCGCCAGGCGTGCCAGCCCGCTGCGGAGATGAGCCGTCCGCAGGAGCCGTCTGTGGGTATCTGGTAGGGCGCCGGCCGGATCGTGGTGATGCTGAAGGTGCCGTCACGGTCGGTGGGGATGGTGGCGCGCAGGTTCCACGGCGGGATGGCGGGCGCGAATTGGGAGTAGTAACCGTCGGCGTCGGCCTGCCAGAGTTCGACCTTGCCTGGCAGCGGGGCGCCGTCGGGAGTGGTGATCTTGCCGGTCCACACCAGTGGTGTGCCCTGCTCGCCGTCGCGCATGGGAAGCGTTGCGGGAGAGTCGATTTCGGGGGCGTCGGGCACGTAGTAAGGGCCTTCGATGGTGCCCTTGCTGCCGCGTCGATGTGCGGTGTTTACCTCCTCGACGACATGCTCGACGAAGACGTCGAGGAACAGGGGCCACTCGCCATCCTCGCCGACGCCAATGAGCCATGCCTTGAGGGCGTTGTACTCGTCGTAGCTGACGGCGTGCCGCCGGATCGTCTCGTGGATGCCGGCGAGGACCTCGCGCGCAAGCATGTCGACCCGTTCAGTTGGGGTGTCCGCGACTGCCTCGTACGGCGTCTTGTCGGTGTGAAAACGCTCAGTGGCAGCGGCGCCGGACGCCGCGGCGGTGGCGCTTGTCGCAGAAGTCGTCATTTCTATCTCCTTCAAATCTGGGGTCCTGGGAATGGAGGGGCCTGTTGCTACCGCGGGATGTCAGCGGTCGGTGCGGTAGTGGGCGAGCTTGTCCTCATCGACGTCAATGCCCAGCCCGGGGCCGGGTAGGCACTGAAGTGCTCCGTCACGGATGCTCAACGGCTCCGCGAGCAGGTCGTCACTCATGTCCAGATAGTTCGACAGCTCAGCGGCATGTTGTGACGTGCTCTGGTGGGCGGCACCGAACGCGAGTGAGCAGGCGGTGCCGATCTGACCGTCGATCTGGTTGCCGATGACAACTTCGAGCCCGAGACCCTCGGCCAGGTGATGCACGCGTCGCGATTGGGTGAATCCGGTTCTGGCGGTCTTGATGCTGATGGCCGTCGCCGACCCGGCCAGGACCTCGCGAGTGACGTCAGCCGCCGTGGGCACGGATTCGTCTGCGATAAAAGGGATGTCGAGGTGCTCGACGAGCCATCGGCGGCCCAGCACATCATCGGCCGGGCAGAGTTCCTCGGCGAAGAGCAAGCCCAGGTCGCTCATCTCCTTCATGGCGCGCAGTGATTCCGATGCGCTCCAGCCGCGATTGCCGTCGACGTAGAGTTCGACGTCGTCGCCGAAGTGGTTCCGCAGTGCGCGGACGACGGCGGTGTCCAACGTGACCGGATGGCGCCCCACCTTGACCTTGAAGGTGCGGATCCCATACACCTCATGCATCTTCTGTGCCTCGGCCACCATCGCCGCAGGGTCGTCGAAACCCAACATGTGGCTCACCCGCAGTCGGTCGGTGAACCCGCCGAGCATGTCACCGACCGAGATGCCGACGGTTCTCCCGAGCGCATCCCACAAGGCCATGTCTATCGCGGCTTTGGCGGCCGGGTTACCCACCGTGCGAGCAAGTTTCGCGTTCACGACCTCGCGTTGCAGCAGGGACAGCCCGACGATCTGCGGGCCGAAGATTTGGTCGATTACGGCGATGATGCCCGTCTGGGTTTCGCCATAGGTGAAGGGCCGCGGCGGGGCTTCGGCCGTGCCGACCACCCCGTCGTCGGTATGCACCCGGACCAAGACGTGTTCTGCGACGTGCACCTCACCGGACGCGAACTTCAGCGCCTTCGTGTATGGGATGGCGAACGGAATCGCCTCGACCCGGGTGATCTTCACCGTTCATCTCCGGATGGGCTCAGGTTCAGGCTTCCACCGGCGCAGTTTGATCGCGCCGGTGGAAGCGAACGTAGCGACATGAACTCGTAGCGAAGGACGTGTGGGCTCAGCGGTTACCGAAGTAGGACACGTCGTCGTTGCCGATGAGGTCTGGCACCGTCCAGCCGTCCAGGTCGTATTCGGAAAGGCACTGCTCGGCAAGGCCTTTCATCGCAGTGGCGTCGCCGCGTCCTTGGGCGGCGAACAGCAGCTCGGCTTTCACGTTCTCGTGGTTGCCGGAGTAGTTGCGCTCGTACAACTCGTGGCGGCCGCCGAACTCGGTACCGACCGAATCCCATAGCGCCTTCATGATTTTCACGCGCTCGACCGCGGGCATGCCGTCGGATCCGCGGACGTACTTGTCGAGGTACGGGCGCACGTTCGGCGAGAGGAAATCCGCTGAGCTGGAAGGCAGGTAGATAAGGCCCGACGCGACGTCCTGCTCGATGATCTCCTTGACGCGCGGGTATCCCTGGATCATGAACATCCGGTAGGTCAGGCCGTATTCGAGCTTCGGAATGACCGTGTCACCGACCCACGGCTCGGGGTCGCGCGCCATTGATTCACTCAACGCCCAGAACAGGTTTCGCCAGCCGATCACTTCGCCGACCCGCGTCTGCACGCCGCGGAATCCACCGGCGCCCGTTGCCTCGAGCGCCTTCATCAAGAGCCCCGCGATGAAGTCGAGTTTCACGGCCAGCCGCGTACATCCCTGGAAGGTGAAGCGGGGCAGGAAGCCCGACTGCGGGAAGAAGGCGTTGATCTTGTCGACGTCGCCGTACATGAACACGTTTTCCCACGGCACCAGCACCTTGTCGAAGATGAAGATGGTGTCGTTCTCATCCATGCGACTCGACAGGGGATAGTCGAACGGCGTGCCCATGACCGCGGCCTGCTGGGTGAACGAGGACCGGCAGATCAACTTCACCCCTGGCGCGTTCATCGGCACCGTGCAGATGAGCGCGAACTGCTTCTTCTTGATCGGCAGGCCGTAATGGGCGATGAAGTTGTAGTTGGTGATCGCCGAACCCGTGGCGACGACCTTCGCGCCCGAGACGATGAGGCCGGCGTCGGTCTCCTTCTCGACCTTCATGTACACGTCACCGACCTCGTCGGGCGGCAGCTGGCGGTCCACCGGCGGGTTGATGATGGCGTGATTCCAGTACAGGACCTTCTCCTGCGACTCCCGGTACCAGCGTTCGGCGTTGTCCTGGAACGGCGAGTACAACTCCTTGTTGGCGTGCAGGGTGCCGAGGAAAGACGCCTTGTAGTCGGGGCTGCGGCCCATCCATCCGTAGGTCATGCGGGCCCATCGGGCGATCGCGTCACGCTCTTTGAGCAAGTCTTCGGCGCAATGAGGAGCCTTGAAGAACGGCATCGTGACACCGCCATTGCCGGTGTCGGTCGGGCTGGTCACCTCGTCGACGTACTCGCCGCCGTGTAGCGAGTCGTAGAGCCGTGCTGTCATTCGAATGGGGTTGCGGAAGGCCGGATGGGTGGTGACGTCGGCGACGCGTTCACCGTGCAGGTAGATCTCGCGGTCGTCGCGCAGCGATTCGATGTACTCGTCGCCGGTCATGGGGCGGGTGGCGTAGTTGATGGCGCTGCTTTCGGTGGGTGTGGTGTCGCTGCTCGGAGTGGTGGTGGTCATGGTCGGGTGTTCCTTCGCGTTAGACGGTGTGAGGGAGGTGCAGGGGAGTGAAGGACGTCGCAGCGTCGAACCAACCGATTTCGGGGTCATCGGCGCTGCCTGCCCATGTCGCGTGCGCCGATGGCACACCGAGGCTGTGAAAGGTGCTGCGGTAGAAGATGAGTGGCGGTTTGTTGTGGGCGACGGCATCGACTATTTCGCCGATGAAGATGACATGGTCGCCGCCGTCATACTCGGCCCACGGGCGGCACGACAGGGTGGCCGACGTACCCGTCAAGATCGGACCGGTCGGGCCTTCGGCCCATGCGGGGTCACGCACGCAGGGCCGGCCGGCGAAATGCATCGCTGTGTCGATTTGATCGCTGGCCAGGACGTTGACCGCGAAGGGCGCTCCGCTGAGGTACGCGCAGGCCTTGGATCGTCTGGTCATCGTCACCTGGCACAGGCTCGGTTCCAATGACACTGCGGTAAATGCGTTGACTGTGGCGCCGTGTGGTGCGCCATCACTGTTACGGCACGTGATGACGGTGACGCCCGTGGCGAATTGGCCAAAGACGCTTCTCAAGTCATGCTGCTCGCCCATGAGACTCCTCGTTGAGATCGTTGTGGGACAAACTATTTGGGTTCGGCGGCCGCGTCGATCCGCAAAGCGCGGACACGATCCGCAATGCGCGGTGAGTTGCGATCCGGGTCACGCCGGTGGCCGGCGGAATTCTGGACAGCAGCCGATGGCTATGTCTGTCAGGCGTGCAGGGTCTGCGACGGCGACTCGCCATACTTGCGGCGGTACGCGGCGGCGAAACGGCCGGTGTGGGTGAAGCCCCAACGCATGGCAACCCCTGTGACAGTGGCATTCTCGGTTCCGTGCAGCAGCTCCTCGCGCACCCGGGCGAGGCGGATGTCGGCCAACAGCTCGCGAGGCGTGACGCCGAGGTAGGCGCGAAACCCTTCCTGCAGGCGGCGAACACTGACTCCCGCGACCTGAGCCATGTCGCAGGCAGTCCAGGCGCGCGCGGGGTCGTCACGCAACTGGTCCACAACGCGTTTCACGATTCGCGGCCGCAGTGTCGATGCCTGTGCGCCGCTCTCGGGCATCGCGGCAAGCACGAATGCGGTTGTGATCGCAGCGCACAGCTGTTCATGGACGAGGGGATGTTGTTTTGATGCCATATCGCCCGTCAAGCACTGCACCAGTCGTACCCAGGCCGCGCCGGCGCCGCCGGTGAGGTCGAGGTGATCGGGCGGCCAGTCGACGGGCTCGGCGAGCACGCGGTGAATTTCCCGATGCAGATAGTCGCGATCGAAGCGGACCCCGATGATGCCGCATGATTCGCTCCACCGCCGAATGCGCGCGGGGGTATCAGGAGGGAAGATCGTTGCGCGCTCGGGCGTAGCAATGAATTCGTCCTGACCGATGACCGACTCCAATTGGCCGGACACCGGGATGTTGACGGCGTACGCGCCGGGATGGGTGGTGACGACTGAAACGGCTGCGCCCCAGCTGATATGGGCGATCCTGATCGGACCTAAATCGACCCCGTCGGCGCGTGCCTTTCCCGCTCTCGCGTGGCCGAGGGGATGCAAGTCGTGCGGAAAATACGCGTTTGCCACGGCATATGAGACCTCATCCCAGTCCGTGCTCCCCAGGGTGACAGGAGCAACCATGACGGCTCCTTCCAGCGAATCGTCCTCAGCACCCGGTGAGATCGACCGGAGTCAACTGCCCTTGCCGATGCCACTTCATGGGTTGATTGCACCCGTCGAAGCCGAGGCTGTCGAGTCTGCGTGCCGTGCTACGGAACGGTGGTGTCCAGATAGGCCGACGCAACCTACGATCTCGGTATGAGCTCAGCGCGGAGCCAGCGACGAGGCGGCGAGCGGGTAGGTGCGCCGTTGAATCGACTTGTGGCTCGCCGCCATGATCTGGAAGCAGCCCAACGGATGCTGACCCAGTCGCGGTTGATCACCTTCACCGGACCGGGCGGTGTCGGCAAGACCCGGCTTGCTCTGGAAGTAGCACATCGTGTGCAGGGGAAGTTCCCCGACGGCGCCTGGCTGGTCCGGCTGACCGATCTGAGCGTCGGAGCAGGCGCCAACGACGTCGAGGCCGCGATCGTCAGCGCCCTGGGGATCAGCGATCAGTCAGCGACATCGCCGCGCGACAAGCTGCTGTCGGTTCTCCCCGAACGCCGACTGATGTTGGTCCTCGACAACTGTGAGCACGTCATCGATGCGGTGCGCGTCACCGTGCCCGTGCTCCTGCGGGCAGCGCCGAACCTGCGCGTCATCACCACCAGCCGGGAACACCTGGGCGTGGTGGGTGAGGTGCTGCGTCCGGTCCTCCCGTTGAGTGTGCCCGAGCTTGGAACGCCGGCCGAGCAGCTGGCCGCCGACGGATCCGTGAGCTTGCTCGTCGAACGCGCCGTCGCCGTGGACCCGGACTTCGACGTGACTACGGTCAACGCCGACGCCGTTATCGAGCTATGCCGGTTGCTAGAGGGATCGCCGCTGGCCATCGAATTGGCGGCAGCGAAACTGAGGTCCCTCACGGTCGAGCAGGTTGTCGAGCGGTTCCGCAAACGGTTGACCGCCCTCACTGCTTCCGATGTCAACTCGATGTCACGCCACCGATCGCTGCGGGCGATGGTGGAGTGGAGCTACGACCTGTGTCACGGCAACGCGCAAGTGCTGTGGCGTCGCCTGGCGGTGTTTCCAGCGACCTTCGACCTCGAACTCACCGAACAGGTATGTGCTTTTGGCGAGCTGCGTGCCGATGACGTGTTCGACTCGATCGACCGGCTCGTCGCCCAGTCGATCGTGCTCACCGACCGCGGTACGGGAACCATGCGTTACCACCTGCCGGCCGCCGTGCGAGAGGTCGCTGCCGAGTTGGCGGACCAGGCCGGCGAGACGGAGCAGTTGCACCGCCGCCACCGCGACGTGATGCTACGTCGCGCCGCCGGAATGTTGACGCAGTGGTGGGGACCCGACCAGGACAGCTTGATTCGACAGATGAGCCTCGATCACCCCAGCTACGTGGCCGCTGTGCATTGGAGCGCGACAACTCCATCAGAAGGGCAGATCGCGCTCGAACTGCTGGGCCGACTGCGTTATCAGTGGTTGTTGAACGGACGCCTCGCAGAAGGCAGGATGCGCATCGAGTCCATGCTCGCGGCCGAAACGTCACCATCGGCCGCGCGGGCGCACTGTCTGTGGGTCGTCACCTGGATCGCCCTGCTGCAGGGCGACCACGAATCGCCCGTCAGCTGGTTGAAGGAGCTCCAGTCGTACGCCATGGAGTCCGACGACGAAGTGTTCGCCGCGCACGCGCGCCACTGGACGGCGCTGCGGGATTTGTTCACCGGCGACACGGCCGCTGCCGTAGGTGGATTCAGCAGAGCGGTGGAGGATCACGCTGCCCGCGGCGATCGCGAAATGGAAATGACGGCCCGATACATGCTTGCGAGCGCTTTGGCCACGGACGGCGCGGCCGACCGAGCCCTCGCCGAAGCTCGTGAGGCCGCGACGCTCTGCGAGCAGCACGGAGAACGCTCGGCCCGCGGATATGCCGAATGGGCAGCGGCACTGGCACATTGGTTGCTGGGCCATTATGACGAGGCGGAGCGCACCGCGCGCCGAGCTTTGGCACTACGACGTGGTTTCGGCGACGGCATCGCGGTCGCGCTGACTACCGATCTGCTCGGGTGGATCGCCGGTGACCGCCGTCAATTCGGCCGTGCGCGGGTGCTCTCCCGTACGGCGATGGGGCTGTGGCAGGCAATCGGAACCTCCATCGGTGCGTTCGGACCCCGGTTGTCCGGTTTCGCTGTCGCCCACACCCCCGAGCCTGCGCCGGCGGACACGTCACCTTCCGTCAGGCCGATGGACGTCGATGAGGCGATCGACTTCGTGCTCGGCGTCCTCGATGGTGCACACAGATCGGCGCGCCTGCCCAGCGAACCGCTGACGAAACGGGAATTCGAAGTCGCAGCGTTGGTCGAGGTGGGCCTGTCCAACCGCGAGATCGCCGAGCGCCTCGTCATCTCCAAGCGCACAGCAGACGGCCACGTTGAGCGCATTCTTTCCAAGCTGGGCTTCGCGTCCCGCGCTCAAGTGGCTGCCTGGATGGCCCGGCACCCGTCGCCGCGCTAGACGCGCCGCAGGTTCATGCCTCCGTCGACCACGATGGCCGTGCCATTGACGAAGGATGCGGCGTCGGAGGCCAGATAGGTCGCCAGGCCCGCGATGTCGGCCGGTGCGGCCATTTCGCCCTGACCCTGGGTCACCACCTCCGCGAACGACGCGCCGGTGATGTCGGCGAAGACGTCACTGGTGCGGGCCACCATCTCGGTGTTGACGAAGCCCGGACAGATGGCGGTGGCACGCACCCCATGGTCACGCAGCTCGAGCGTCATAGCTTCGGTGAGCCTGATCAACGCCGCCTTGGTCGCCGAGTAGACACCGAGGAGGGGGAAGGCCGCCACGCCGCTGACCGAGGCGATGTTCACGATGGCACCGCCGCCATCGATGAGCGCCGGCACGGCATGCTTGTACACAAGCCAAGGTCCGCGCACGTTGATCGCCATCAACCGGTCGAAGTCCGCCTCGCTGGTCTCGTGCAGCGGGCCGATCGCTTCCACACCGGCGTTATTGACCAGCACATCGATCCCGCCGAGGGACGCGGTCGTCGTCTGCACTGCCGCGGCCACGCTGTCGGCTGAACTCACGTCGCATGTGACACCGATTGCGCCGCGGCCGATCTCTTTCGCTGCGACGTCGGCGCCCTCGATGTCAGCGATCGCGACGACTGCACCGGCTTCGGTAAAGGCTTCGGCGATCGCGCGACCGATCCCGCGGTGGCCGCCGGTTATCAGCGCTCGCTTGCCGTGGAGAGATCCGCTCATCTCAGTGCGTCTTCTTTCTGTTCGTGTCAAGTGTGGACAGGGTGAATCAGGTTGTAATGGTGGGTATTTCGTCGGTGGTGGCCGGTCACTGCAGGCCCCGGCCACCACCGACGCCTCAGCCGACGACGCTGGCCACGGCTTGCCTGACCAGCAGCGGGCCAAGGAATTCCGCCATCGCGTCGTGGATCTCCGCGGTGCGCGGGACCGCCCCCGACACTGACAACGTGGTGTGCATCAGGCGTGAGAGGCGTCGGCATTGCGTCGGCACCCCGGCGGCTTGCAACGCAGCCGCGTAGTCCTCGGCTTCGTCCCGAGTCGGGTCGATCTCCATGGTGACGATCAGTGTCGGCGGCAATCCCGACAGGTCGTCGGCCCGGATCGGTGCCGCCCACGGCGACGTGGCGTTCGCGGGGTCACCCAGGTACATGGCCCACATCCGTCCCCCGATCTCGGCCGAGATGATCGGTCCGTTCGCGAACTGCTTGCGAGAGCCGTTGTCGGCCAATGGGTCTACGGGTGGCGTCACCAGAATCTGGGCCCGCAGCGTGGGGCCGCCCTCGTCTCTGGCGCGTAGTGCGGTCACCGCCGCAAGGTTCGCTCCGGCGCTTTCGCCGCCGATCGCAATACGGTCGGGGTCTCCGCCGAACTCGCTTGCATGCTCACCCGCCCACCGCAGCGCGGCGAGGACGTCATCGGGGCCTGCGGGGAAGGGATGTTCGGGTGCCAGCCGATAGTCCGGTGACACCACGACCGCGCCGACTCGTTGAGCCAGGACCGCGCACGGCTCGTCGAATGCGTCGAGGCTTCCGCCGATCCAGCCACCACCGTGAACGAACACGATGACGGGTAGCGGAGCGGTGCTGCCTTCGGGGCGATACAGCCGTACCGGGCGCTGTCCCTGCTCCGTTGGATAGGAGACTTCGGTAACGGAGACCCCGGTCGGCAGCGGAAGCTGCAAGGCCTTGAAGGCTTCCAGGCTGAAGCGAACTTCCTCCAGCGAACACTGCTCGAGGGGTTTCATGCCCATGTTCATCATGCCTCCGAGCAGGAAGACTTCGCTCCCGTCAAGACTGACCAGTGGCGAAACCGGCCTTTCGTGACCGTCGAAGGCAAATCCGCTGAAGTCGTGCGCCGCCACCTCGGCGACGATCGCGCGAAACATCGGGGCGCCGGTGAAAAGCGAGATCGGGGTCCGCGCCTTGCCCTTGATGTTGTCGCCCATATACCACGTGGTCGCGGTGGGAAACAGTGTCACGTCGGCGACTTCACAGACCAGCTCGTTGTAGCGGGTCTCGGCCTCATCGGTCACTTCCGCTGTTCGGTACCCGCGCTCGTCCATCGTCGTGATCAGGTCTGCGATGAAGTCGACGCTGTCTTCGATGGCAGTGGGATTGTTGAACAACGCAGCGGGACCTTGCGGGCCGTTGATGTGGAAGAGGTTCGGAAACCCGTGGGTGGCCGCGCCCAGATAGCACCGTTGGCCGTGCGCCCAGTGATCGGTCAGTTGCTTGCCTTCACGGCCGATGACGCCCATCCGCATCAGGGCTCCCGCGCCCACATCGAATCCGGTGGCCAAGATGATGACGTCGAATTCGTATTCCTGCTCAGTGGTGGCGATACCTTTTTCTGTGATGCGCGCGATCGGTGTCGTGCGCGCATCGACGAGGCGTACGTGGGGCTCGTTGAATGTGTCGAAGTAGTTGGTTTCGAACGTCGCCCGCTTGACCCCGTACGGGTAGTCGGTCGGGCACAACAGTTCGGCGACCTCGGGGTCGGTGACACGCTCGCGGATGCGGCTTCGGATGTAGTCGGCCACCGTCCGGTTCGCTTCGGGATTGGTGATCAGGTCGTAGTAGGTGGAGGCAAGCATGCGGAAACCGCCGCCGTTGTAGAACTCGTCGTAGACGGCGCGTTGTTGCTCTGGGGTGTGGGCCGCTGCGGGAAGTACCGCGCGGGGATACGCCGCGCCCGCGATGCTGTTGCGTGCCTCCTCACGAATCTTCGGGTAATCGGCCACCGTGGCGTTGAATTCGTCGTCGGACAACGGCCTGTTGCCCAGGGGGCAAGCGAAGTTCGGGGTCCGCTGGAAGACCGTCAATTGGTCGACCTCACTGGCGATGGTCTGGATGACCTGGATGCCCGTGGACCCCGTGCCGATCACGGCGACGCGTTTGCCGGCCAAGTCGATGCCGTCTTGCGGCCAGCTGCTGGTGTGCACCACCGTGCCGCCGAAGTCGTCCTGTCCGGGGAAGTCATTGGGCTTCGTCACCCCGAATCCACCCGCCGCGTTGAGGAAGAACCGTGCGGTCGTGATGGCCCCGTCGTCAGTACCGACGCGCCACCGCGCGGTGTCCTCGTCCCACACCACCGAGGTAACCCGGGTGTTGAAGCGGTAACTGCGTCGGAGGTCGAACCGGTCAGCGACGTGTTCGAGGTATCGCTTGATCTCGGGCTGCGCGGCGAAACGCTCCGTCCAGCGCCACTCGCGCTGCAGGTCCTCGTCGAACGAGTACGAGTAGAAGATGCTCTCGAAATCGCAGCGCGCACCGGGGTAGGTGTTCCAGTGCCACACTCCGCCGGCGCCGGGCGCGGCTTCAAAAGCTTGCACAGAGAGCTTCAACCCGTTACGGAGTTTGTGGGTCGCATAAAGACCCGAGAATCCTGCTGTCGTCGGTCACGTAATTCCCCAGGGGTTGCTGTCACGTAATTCCCCAGGTGTGGGCCTCGTGTTGGTCTTACC
>NZ_JBJIAI010000039.1:0-28710 GCF_045311035.1 Mycobacterium sp. SMC-13 | reverse complement strand
CTCATTTTCGAGAGACCTCGACCTCTATCCCGGCAACGACGCGCCAACCACCTCTACACCCTCATCTGTGAAGAGCCACTTTATAGCCGTGAGTGAGCTCTGCGAGAGTCGTGTGTGTACGCAGTGGAGGCATCCCGCTGTTGTACCTCGTCGTGTTGCCAAACCAACCGAAAAGGAATTTCTCGACTACCTCGATCGTTCGACCGGCGAAGTAGAAGTATTCCGGTTGAAGGCGATCGGAGCAGGTGACGTCGACCCAACCGTCGGTCATTTCTCGGATGAACAAGCGAATCTCGCCGAGTCGATTCCAAAAGATATCCGTGAGCCCGCCTTCTGAGCCAACCGTCAGGGAGTAACCGGCAAGCTTTGCCCACTCCGCAAGCTCTTGAGAAACTGGCATCGTCCCGCTCCATCGTTGGCCCGCGTTGATGATCCTTGTCACTCTCCAGCAGAACTACTCGAGACCCACTGGTTCTCCACGCCCTGCACGTTTGTCAGTCGACCGGCTTCCACCACAGCCTCGAACACCCCGGCCTCGGCCAGTCGGGCGCCGACTCGCTGGGCATCGGCAGGATCATCGCTGAGCAACAACACCTCGGCGGTGTCGCCGGCGCGGCGCAGTATGCGCACGGGGATACCGTCGACCTGGGCCGTGTAAACCCGTTCGAACACTTCACATTCCGACACAGGAACACTCGCGGACCATGCATGTGGGCGGACCTGTTCAAAGCCTGCGGGGCCGTTTTCGGCGAGCGCGGTCAACAAAACGGTCTCCGCAAGGACGTCGGCGAAGAACTCCCGACCCTGCCATCGCGCCAGCGTGCCCACTACCGGGCTCGGTGGCCGCCAGCGTTTGGCGCCCACCCAGCCACGGCCCGCCCCCGCGTAGTGCGACAAGCACTTCTGCTCACCGTCGGAACGGATCCGCCAGTACTCGGCCCCGTACGAGAACCGGGTGCGGCTCATGCGCCAGACCGGCGCTAGCGAGCCGCCGAGAAGAAAACCATGGGGGAAGTCGCGCCAGGGCCGCTCCGCGTCACTCGGCTTGGTGAACGTCGCCAGGCGCGGCTGCTCGAATCGGACCACATCTGCGAAATCGGGAGCGGCGTCGATGCCGTACTCCGCCAACAGTTCTGCTGGCGTCCTGAGACCGACTACCGCCGATGCCTCGGTGACATACCCGCCCACTTGGTCGAGTCCGTTCTCTACGATGGCGCTTGCCATAGGGGTGGCAAGGAGTTTCTGCAGCACCAGCTGCTCAGGCACGACGTGTCTCCTCTACCCGAATGTCCTGCAACCGGTCAGGATCGACCAGCCCGGTCCATCCTGTGTGCTGGTCACCCTCGAGTCCGAGCTCGCGGGCGATCTGCGGCGGCCCAACGAACTCCACCCCGATCCTGCCGTCCCGCAGCCGGCGCCTGAGGTACACAGTGTGTCCCGCGAGGGTTGCGCTGACGCTGACCTGGATGACGCCATCGAGAGCCGACCGTGGGACCTTGGCCCACGGGTCGTAGTGGCCCGGTTCGGCCGGTGCTTCGCCGCGCGCGAACGCGTCCGGTAGCTCGACCTCGGGGCCGACATTCAACGCGACCCAGTCGGTGCCGCTGAACAAGATTCGAAAGCGCTGCCCGCGGTACTCCGCTACAGCGCCGGTCACCGGTATCTCAGCCATCAGTTCCCCTGCGGGATCCATTCTTTGTCCTTGAGCACGGCCACCAGACGCTGGGTTCCGTCATCAAGGACCTCCCACATCTCGGCACCATCTCTCATGGTGACTTTCTTGGCGTAGTACTCAGGAATGACATCGTCACCCGACTTGGTGAACCCGTTGCCGGTGAATGGATCATCCCACCCGTCGTAGGCGTTAGTGCCGCCCATATCCGTATTCCGCGGCACTTCGTAGGAACCGGGGGCGTCCGGGTCCGCTTGGAACCGGATGATGTGAGTCCCGGGATCCTCAGGGGTGTACGGAGAGTCGGTGTAGTCCAGGCGCAAGCCGTCGTGGATTTGTTGGGGCGTCCCCAGGTGAGCCGTATCGTCGGCCATCGACACCGAACCACCCACTTGGTCGACGTTGAGCCAGGGTTGATTCCCCATGATGTAGTCGTCCGCACGGCTCGGGACAAAGCCTTTCGTCTCATCGAAATACCCCGGTGGAATCACCTTCTGCATCACCGTGTCGTCGGTCGGGTGGGGCAGAGCGTCGCGCACGTCGTTGACCAGATCCCGCTCGGCGGGGGTGAGGGCATCCGTGGGTGTGTTGATCAGGTCGATCATGTCGCTCTTGCTGACGCCGTGGTCGGTCATCGCATCGAGCACCCGCTGGTTGTCGCCGAGCTGTTCCGGCGCGAATGACGTTGTGTGCGAACTGTCGTCCATCATCGAGTAGACACGTCCGTCGCCCGGATCGACGTGACCGCCGGGGGCGTGGGGTGTGGCGTCATTCGGACCGGAGAAATGCGTTGAGTCGCCCGGCGCATGGACCGGCGCGGCTGGTTCGTGCGTAACGGGCGCCGGCTCGTGGGTCGAGGGGGCGGGGGAGTGCTCGGACGGGCCTGCAGGGGGTTCGTGCGATGCCGAACTGCTTGGCGCGGTGTGTGTTTCGGCAGCCGGAGCGCTTGAGTGTGGTTCGGTCGGCTCGGCCGTGTGCGGAGCCGGAGATTCGGTGTGCGGCGCGGGCGCAGGTTCCGGCTTTGGTGCGGGAACTGCTTCGGGCTTGGGTGCCGGAACCTCGACAGGTGCCTTGCCTGCCGCACTCGTTCCAGGCGCGGCTTCCGGAACGCCGACCTTGTCGAGATTGCTGCTGATCTTCCCGGCTTGGCCGGCGACTTCCTCGGCAGCGCTGGCCGCACCAACCTTCGACGCGGCCGTACCGGCATCGCGCGCAACCGTCCCGCCGGCCCGCGCCTCTGCCGCACCGACGCGCGCCGCGCCACCGGCAGCGTCGGCCGCGGGCGCCGCCTCGCCGGCGCCCGGCAGGAAGAAGGTCGCGACTTGCGCTGTGTCGTAACCCAATCCGCGGAAAGGGTGACCGTTCTTGAAGTCGTCGTAGTCGATCATCGACTTGCCGAGAGTCGTCAAGTCCTTGCGAATGCCAGGGTCTGACAGTGCCAACGGCGCGGTCAAGGGATTGGCCACCAGTGCGACCTCGCCGAGGGCCTTGCCCGTGCCCTCCCAGGCCTTGGCTGCCCCTTCGGGGTCGTAGATGAAGCGGGTCGGATCAAGCTGCTCGAGCCCGTTGGCCGTCTGCGCGACGAACTTGAACGCGCCCTCGTCGAAGTCGACTATCGCGTTGAACGTGGAGCCGAGCGCACCGCCGACCTCCTGGCCGAACGCCTCGACGAACTCCTTGTCCGCCCACTTCTCGAGCTTGTCGGTCAATGCGTCGAGGTCCTGCATGCCCTGGGTGAACATCTGCTGCGTCGCGTCGGCTTCGCGCTTGATGTTGCCCAGAACCGCCTTGATGTCGTCCGCGATCTGCTTGATCTTGTCCAGGGGATTGTGGCCCTCGAACATCCCGCCGATGGTGCTGAGGATGCCGCTCGGACTCAGTTGGTGGAGCAGGTCGCGGATCTTGTTCTGCGTGTTCTCGACGGTCGTTGCAAACGAATCGATCTGGCCGGCCAGTTTCTGCGCCTGCGTGTTGATGGCGGTGAGGCCGCCGCTGATGTCGTTGGCGGCTTTCTGCATCTGCGGTGCGTCGGGAATCTGGAAGCCGCCCAACGTCGTTCCCGCGGCGGTCATGGGGCCCGATCCGCCACTCATCGACGCGCCGAAGGTACGCCAGGCGGCTGCGGTCGCGCGCATCTGTGCGGGATCGCCGTCGGGCCAGAGGTCTCCGACGAACGCTTCGACCAGACTCCATCCCAGCGGCGCGGCGATGTCGCCGCCAAACACCGACGGAGCGCTGGGCGTCGGATACTTCGGGGGCTCAGTGGGTTTGGTGACCGGAAGCTCGCCGCCGCCGACAGTGGAGTGCGCGTTGGCAGTGCCGTAGTTGTAGGCCGACATCTGGATGCCGAAGCCGGTTCGGTGCGACGCGTTGACGGCCGCAGCCGCCGACTGCAGCAACGAATTGGCCGCGTTCATGTAGCTGCGAGAGAAGACCAATGCGGCCGCATCGTGGCCGAAGCCGGCTTCGTGACCGGACAGTGCACCAGAGAGCGTGGTGACCGCGCTGGAGACGCTGTTCGCTTCAGCGCCGACCGACGCCCCCGCCGAGTTGAGCGCGGTCGGATCGACCGTGATCGGGCCGGTCACAGGTCAGGACCACATCTGGTGGTTCTTGCTCGCAGCGGACGAGTAGTTCTCGTGGGCGCCCTCAGCGATCTGTCGGAGCCGAGCCAGCGCCTCCCGCATCTCCCGGGCGCCTTCGTCCCACTGCGCCTGCGCCGACCGTTCCGCTTCGCCGGCGTCGCCATACCAGCTGGAACCCAACCGGGCGACTGATCCGGCTGCGTGCGCCAAGTGGGCTTCGAGGTCGGAATCGAACGCCGTCATCCGGTCGATGACCGCCGCCAGTGCCGCCGGATTGACGCTGAACTCGCTCATCAGAGGCCCGATCCCGCGATGTGCGCGCCGCCCTCGGCGTCGGTGCTCGTGTACTTGGCCGCCGCCTCGTTGAGCAGCGCCGACATGCGACTCAGACCGGCGGCCACCTGGGCAGCGCCTTCGTGCCATTCCTTCCACACGCCCGCGTATGCCGAGGCCGCGGACCCGGTCCAGCCGGTGCCCATGAGGCCGGACACCTCGTTGTCCAGGGACGTTATCCCGGCGCGGAGCCCGTCCGCGACGGTGGACAGCTCGTGCGACACCGCGACCAGCTCCGACGGTTCGACCTGTAACTCGGCCATGCGATACCCCCAACGCGATTGGCTGACGAAAGGAGCTTACCGAGCGTGCCAGGGGGTCGCCGACGCGAATTTCCTTGCCGCTCACAGGTTTTAGACAGATGTCTGTCAGGTTGCTGGCAGAAACGGCCCCAGACGAGCGCCGGACCTGTGAGCCGGGCAACGATCAGCCGCATCGGTCGACTGGATCTCACGACCGACCAAACCCGCTGGTCCCCCTGCAGCCGCGAATCGCCGTAGCCAGGGGCTTCGACGCCCTCTCGTAGGGTCGAACCCGTGCATGTCTACCAACTGGCTTTCGAATGGACCGACACGAACCGACACTGGCTGGTCGAGGTGCCGATCCGGATCGTGTCCTACGGCGTCATCGCCCTGATCGCGCGGTTGGCCCTGCACCGGGTGATCGATCGCGCCACGACCGGTCGGACGGGCAAGACTGTGGCCGTTGACGAGGAGTCGCAGGCCAACCGTCCGCCGCTGCTGCGCTACCTGCGTGACCGGTCGGCCTCGTCGAACGCCCGCAAGGCCGCCGAACGGCGCCGCCAGCGCGCTCAGACCATCGGGTCGGTGCTTAAGTCGACGGTCTCGATCCTGCTGCTCGTCTGGCTCGTACTGGCCATCCTGAGCGTCCTGGGCGTGAACATCGCGCCGTTCATCGCCTCTGCCGGTGTGGTCGGCCTCGCGATCGGCTTCGGCGCGCAGAACCTGGTCCGCGACTTCGTCAGCGGCATCTTCATGCTGCTCGAGGACCAGTACGGTGTCGGCGACAATGTCGACCTCGGCGACGTGACGGGCGAGGTGCAGAGCGTCGGCCTGCGCATCACCACGCTGCGCGGCGGCGACGGCACCCTCTGGTACGTCCGCAATGGTGAGATCAAGCGCGTCGGCAACATGAGCCAGGACTACGCCGTTGCGAACGTCGAGGTCCCGGTCGCCTTGACCGCTGACCTCGACCGCGCCGAGCTGGTGGCCATCGAAGCGGCGGAGGACGCGATCATCGACCCGGCGATCGCTGCCGATGTGTTGGGTGATCCGGAAATGCTTGGCGTGCAGGAGCTCTCGCCTGATCTGCTCACCTTGCGGATGTCAGTGAAAACCCGGCCGAACATGCAGGGCGCGGTGCAGCGCCGGATCCGCCGCGCGATTCTGCGCGCCTACGACGAGCACGACATCGCTCTGCCGTATCCGCAGGGGCGGTTTCACGCGGTGGTGGGCGGTCGGGCCGCGGAGTAGGGCCCTGGGCTCCCCGAACAACATTGGTCGGGGAGCGGTCAGCGTCCGGCCGTCTCCTGCGGATTGACGCTGTCGACGGCCAGAACCGTGATCGCCATGCTCCGCCCGGATTCTGTCACGTATCTCCGGGTTTCGCCGACGTGCGAGGCGACGAGCGCTTTGCCCAGCGGGCACTCCACGGAGCAGGTGTCGCCCAGCGGCTTGGCGTCGGCGGGCAGGACGAGCTGGAAGACGTCCGTGTCGTCGGGGTCGCCGTTGAACGACACGGTAACCCAGGCGCCCGGCACGGCCTGACCGTCTCCGATCAGCTCGCCGCGGGCGTCGATTCTGTTGGTGGATGAGATTTCTCGCGGGTGCCGGTCTGCGATGACCGCACCGTGTTGTTCAGCGGCATTCGATGACACCGGGTGTGGGGGCGGAACCCTTGACGCGGTGTTCGGGTGAATTACAGCGTCCACGGTTGTCACTATCCGCCGCGTCACCGGTCGTGGCGGACGCACGCGAGCTTGTTTGCCGTGATGTCACGTGATGTACGTCCGCGTGTCAGGCGGACGGCGTGGGAGGCCCGGACATTACATCGGGCACCATGGTGACGTGCCGCTTTCCGAAACGTCGCTGTTCAATGTTGCCGGTGATCTCGTCTTCGCCCGAGGCGAGGACTACATCCGCTACGTTCGGGGGCTTCGCATCACTAAATCCAAGGCGTACGCATCGATACAGGCCAAGCGCGTCTACCAGGTGGAGCTCGACTGGTCCGGTTCGCTACCGGATGGAGTCTGCACCTGCCCACACAATGCTGACGGCAACTTCTGCAAGCATCTGGTCGCGGTGGGGCTGGCCGCAATCGACAGCGGCCGGGTCCCCATCGAAGAACCTGACGATCCTGACGAAGCGACCGGCGACGCCAGATTGGACGCGGTTGTACAGGCGATGAGCGTCGATGAACTACGTCAACTGGTCTTGACGCTCGCGCAGCACGACGACGGGGTGCGGCGCCTGCTCGAAGTTCGCGCCACGGCGGCCTCGGGAGACGAGGCGCCGGCTCAAACCGAATTCGAAGCCTATGTGCGAAACATATTGGCATTCAGGGGCGAAATCGACTACCGGCGGTCGTTCGAGGTCGCGGAGACAGTCAGTGAGATGCTCGACGAACTCGAGGACCACCTGAACAACGGCGCTGCCGACGTGGTGCGGCCGGCGCTGTTGTTGGCACTCACCGAGTTGCAGGATCTGTTGCAGTACGTCGATGATTCGTCGGGTTTCATCGGCGATCAAACCCAGCGATCTGCCGACCTCTACGCAAGGGCCTGCCGGCTCGGCACGCCTGACCCGACGAAACTGGCGACGTGGCTGGTGAAGTTTCGCGCGGAGTCGCCAGGATGGCCGATCCTCGTGTTGGCGGACTTCGTGGATGCGTTCGACGAGAAGGCGCTGAAGACGTACCGCCGGGCAGTGGCTGCGCTCGACAAGAAGCTGGCCGACCAGCCAACTGGACGACATGAAGTCGAGGCAATGCTGCTGGAACTCGCCGATCACGACGGCGATGTCGACCTGGCCGTGAAGCTGCTCAGCGAGGGGACATACGTCCAGTACGGGGCGATAGTCGACCGGTTGCGTGCTGTCGGACGTGCCGACGACGCAGTGGCGTGGATCGATCGAGCCGTGGCCGCCGGCAAGGTGTGGAGCCACGGTGGCGGCAACGAGTATTGGTTGAGTCCCGACCATGTCGCCGAGACGTATAAAGGCTTGGGCCGCATCGACGATGCAATCGGCGTTCTGCGTGCCGATTTCGTCCGGCAGCCGTCGGTGGGCTCGTACCGAGTGCTCCTTGATTTCGCGGCTGGTGTCGATCGCGTCGATTCCGAACGTCGATGGGCCTACGACCACGCGCGACACCTGGCCGCGACGGATCGCTTCGCATTCGGCACAGTCCAGGTGCAGCTCTGCTTGAGTGACGGCGACATCGATGCGGCCTGGGACGCCGCTGACAAGTACGGCGCCGGCTCGGCGTGGCGGGAACTGGCCGAGCGAGGGGCCAAGGCACGGCCCGTCGCTGCTGCCGACTTGTACCGGCCAGGGCTTGAGAAAGATCTGCGATACCCAAACTCGCCGATCTATCCCGACATTGCGGCGAGGCTGGCAACGATGCGCAAGCTCTACGAAAAAGGTGGTCGCGGTGCCGAATTCGCGTTGTTCATGGCGCAGCTTCGCGAGCAGTACCGGAGGCGCCCCGCACTCATGAAGGCACTGGACGCGAAGAGGCTTTAGCCGGGTTCAGTCGCCGATACCCATCACCGGCGGCTGGCGCGTACGTGCTCAACGATGGCTTCCGTTGGATTGCTGAGATCAGGCAGCGTTGCGAGGAGCGCAGCGTTGTCTACCCGGCGGGTGGCTAGGTCCAGTTCGCCAATTGCGACGGCCTCAACCGAAGTGTTGGAGGCGCGTGCCAGCTGCTCCAGTCGCTCCATCAGGTCGTCGGGCACATTACGGATCTGTAGCGATCGCATCTATCGATGGTAGGAGTCCACGAGCACGATGCAAGCCGTTTGACTTGCGCCGGATATTGGCACGCTGGCTCTCCTGAGGCACATGCGATTTGGAGCGGTCAAGGATCCTTGACGGCTCCAAATCGAACATGTCAGGAGAGGCGGCCCGCCGCAGCGTGCGCAGGCACCACGAAATCAGCGGCAGCCAGGCGACTCAGCGTTCAACCGACACTGGCTCGCTCCCCGCAATGACTCGCGTCCGCTTGTACATCCACGCCAGCACCGCCGCGAACGCCACGACGCCGATCACTTCAGGAAGAGATCCGCCGAAGCCGGAGAACAGCGCGAACGGCTCATCCGAACCGGTCCCCGCCACGAAGCCGGCGAACACCACCCCATAGAGGCTCTCGCCGACGATCATGCCCGTCGCCAGCAGCACGCCGAGCCGCTTCTTGCGCTCCACATCTCCGCCGGTCCGGTCAGCCCAGCGGTTGTAGAACCAGCCCAGCAGCGTACCCAGCGGAATGATCAGCGTCAGGCTCATCGGCAGATACATGCCCATCCCGACGGCCAGCGGCGGCAGCGCGAATCGTGATGTGCGGGTGAGGGTCTCGTCAACGACGATCGCCACCACCCCGATCACCGCGCCCAGCCCGATCAGCCCCCAGTTCAGCGACCCTCCGAACACGCCCTTGGCCAACGACGAAATCAGAGCAGCCTGCGGCGCGGCCAGGGCATGATCGCCGGCCCCTGGAGCACCGAGGAACCCGAATGCCCGCTGCATCAGGTTGAGCACCGGCGGAATGATCGCCGACCCGAACGCCACACCAATCACCAACGCCACCTGCTGTTTCCACGGCGTGGCCCCGACCAGCTGGCCGGTCTTGAGGTCCTGCAGATTGTCGTTGGAGATGGTCGCGACGCCGAAGGTGATGGCCGCGGCGAACAGCGTGAATGCCACGAGTGCGGTCGACTGGCCGGCGTCGGCACGCCCGAACACCACCTTGATCAGCACCGCGGCGATGAGCACCGTCAGGATGCCGACGCCGGAGATCGGGCTGTTCGACGAACCGATCAGCCCGGCCATGTACCCGCACACCGACGCGATAACCAGGCCGATGACAAAGATGAAGACCAGGCTCGCCGCGATGATGCCGGCCGAATGCCCCTGCAGCACAGTGCCGCGACTGAAATCCCACAACAGGACGGCGATCGGCAGCAGCATCACGACAACGGTGCCGACGACCATGGGGAAGGGGATGTCGCGCTCGGTGAGCTCGACGACCTGGCCCCGCCGTCGGTCCCGCGCCGACACCAGCGCATCGGTGACGCCTTTGAGGATGGGTCGCAGAATCTTGAGCAGCGTCCAGATCGCCGCGACGGCAATGGCTCCGGCACCGACGAACCGCACCTCGTGCACGAAGATGCCGTCGATGATGTCGCCGATCGGTTCACTGCCCGTGAGCGCGCCGTTGGTGCGGACGGGCAGCAGCACCCCGAACGAGATGACGAGCCCGACGAGCATCGCGATACCGACCGTCATACCGATCAGGTGCCCGACGCCGATCATCGCCATCGACAGCCCGGCGCTGAACATCGTCCCGCTCGCACCGATACGGGTATATGCGGTAACCGAATTCGCGAGCAGCTTGAGGTTGGCCAGCAACCCGAAGACGGCCGACACGACCGACCCGAACGTGATCACCTTCAGCCCGGTGCGGTTGGCCTCCACGCCCTCGGTGCCGTCACCGACCTTGAGCACCTCCGCGGCGGCGACGCCCTCGGGATAGGGCAGATCGGTTCCGGTGACCAGGGCCCGGCGCAGAGGTATGGAGTACATGACGCCGAGCGTGCCGCCGACGGCGCACACCGCGACCGTGGTCCAGTACGGGAAGCCGGTCCACCAGCCGATCATGATCAACCCGGGCAGCACGAAGATGATCGCCGACAGCGTGCCCGCCGCCGACGCCACCGTCTGCACGATGTTGTTCTCGACAATCGAGTGGTTGGCGAAGCTGCGCAGCACCGCCATCGAGATCACCGCGGCCGGGATGGCGGTGGCGAACGTCAGGCCGACCTTGAGTCCGAGATAGACGTTGGCGGCGGTGAACACGAGTGTGATGACACCGCCGAGCAGGATGCCGCGAACGGTCAGTTCACGCAGCGTCGGGGTGGCGGGGGTCGTGACGGCCAACGCGTCGTCCTCTCTCTTGGGTGCTCTACACCGTAAGCGTTGAGGGACGAAGCGTGCTCAGCTTCGGGGCGGCTAGCTCTCGGCCGCGGCCACCAGAGAACGCAGCTTGATGGACGGATTGTCCCGCTGGAACCCTTCGAGGCGCCACGGCGTCGAGAACAGCACAAGCATGACGCCGTCGGAGCGGGTCAGCACCTCGCAGGACACCTGTTTGCTCATGAACTCGGCGTCCTCGGGCTCGACGACCCGCGCCACCTGGTACGGCAGCGATTCCATCATGATGGCCGCGCCGATCTCGGTCGCCATCCGGTGCGCGGCGACCTCGAACTGCATGGGGCCGACGGCCGCGAACACCGGCGCCTGCTCACCGCGCTTGTCCGAGCGCAGGACCTGGACGACGCCCTCTTGATCGAGCTGCTCGATGCCCTTGCGGAACTGCTTGTGCTTGCTCGGGTCCTTGCCGCGGACCACCGAGAAGTATTCGGGGGAGAAGCTGGGGATCGGCGGAAACTCCACGGGCACATCGCGATACAGCGTGTCCCCGGGGCGCAGCGCCGCCGCGTTGGCCAGACCGATCACGTCACCGGGCCACGCGTCGTCGAGCGTCGAACGCTGCTGCCCGAACACCGACTGCGCGTATTTGGTCACGAACGGCTTGCCGGTCCCGGCGTGGGTCAGCACATCGCCGCGCTCGAACGTGCCCGAGCACACCCGCGCGTAGGCGATGCGGTCGCGGTGCGAAGAGTCCATGCCGGCCTGCACTTTGAACACGAACGCGCTGAACGGCGAATCCACCGGCCGCGGCTGGCCCGTGACGTCGACGATCGCGCCGGGCGAGGGCGCCAGGTCGACCAGCACGTCGAGCAGCTGGTTCACACCGAAGTTCAGCGCGGCCGACGTGAACAGCACCGGCGAGGACTCACCGGACAGAAAGGTCTCGCGGTCGTAGTCCGAGCCGTCCATCGACAGCAGTTCGGACTCTTCGACGGCGGTGTCCCAGTCACCTTCGGCGGCGTCGTGCGCCTTGTCGGCGGGGATGTGCTCCTCTGGCGCGGCGGTGGCGCCACCGGCGGTGCGGGTGAAGCGGATGTAGTGGCCCTTGCGGCGGTCCATCACACCCTTGAAGTCACCGGCGATGCCCACCGGCCAGGTCAGCGGCGTCGTCCGCAGCCCGATGCGCTCGTGGATCTCGTCCATCAGCTCCAGCGCGTGCCGGCCCGGGCGGTCCCACTTGTTGATCACCGTGATGATCGGGATGCCGCGGTGCTTACACACCTGGAACAGCTTCAGGGTCTGCGGCTCAAGGCCTTTCGCGGCGTCGATGAGCATCACGGCGCAGTCGACGGCCGTCAGCACCCGGTAGGTGTCCTCCGAGAAGTCGGCGTGGCCGGGGGTGTCCAGCAGGTTGATGACACAGTCGCGGTACGGGAACTGCAGCGCCGTGGAGGTGATCGAGATGCCGCGGGCCTTCTCCATCTCCATCCAGTCCGACACCGTGGACTTGCGGCCCGCCTTGCCGTGGATCGCGCCGGCCTCGGTGATCACCCGGGCATGCAGGGCCAGCGCCTCGGTCAGCGTCGATTTACCGGCGTCAGGGTGGCTGATGACGGCGAACGTACGGCGACGGGCGGCTTCGGTGGCGACCCGGCCGGCGGAGCCGGTCGCGGAGGCGGAACTGGTGGCGGGGGCGGTGTCGGTCATGGCACCCGCCATGCTATTGGCCGACCAGGCAAAACCTGTAATCGCGACCGCGTGACCTGCGGGTTTGCCTACGGGCGGAACCGGCACAGCAGGCGGCGGACGGCGCTGCCCGGCTCCGGTGGCCGCCGGCTCACATACGGCCACGGATCATTGCGCTCCGGCACCGACGCCGTCCGGACCAGCTTGAGCTGCGTCCGCAGATGCCGGCGCAGCTCGTGCAGGCTGGGATCGGCCCAGCGGTTGACGGCCTCGATCGGGTCCGAGGTCAGGTCGTAGAGCTCCCACTGGTCGTCGAGCGGGTCGGTGCGGTACGTGTCGCCGCCGCGGCTGTTGGCCGCCAGGTGGCGCACGCCAGGTTCGGTCCAGGTCGCCGGATCGTCGAAGGTACGGACCAGCTTCCACAGGTGCCCCGAGCCGCCGGCGGCCTCGGCGTTGGTGACGCGCGAGACCAGCCCCTCGAAGTTGGCCGCGACGTTCGCGGGCACCTTGATCCGCAGCAACGCAGGCGGATTGGTGTTGGCGCCGATCGCCTGCGCCGCGCCCGACGCCCCGGTGTCGCCCTCGAGGATGTTGTCGCGCGTCATGAGGTAGATGGTCCGATCCTGCTCGGCCGCAGCACCGTTCACCACCGGCATGAGGTCGCGGCCGGGCAGCGGATGCACCTCGGTGAACGCCGCCGCCAGGGTTACGGCGGTCGCGGCGACGTCGACGCCGGCCGCGCCGAGCAGCGTCGGCACCAGGTCGACGTGGGAGGTGGGCGCGTTGACTTCGCGCGGGGCGGTCGCGTCGGCGCCGATCCGGGCGATGACGAACGGCACGCGCGTCGCCTCGTCGTACAGGTTGAACCACTTCTGGTGCAGCCCGCCGTGCGCGCCGAGCAGGTCGCCGTGATCGGAAGTCCGCACCAGCACGGCGTTTTCGGATCCGTTCTCGGTGACGGCGCGGCGCACCCGATCGAGCGGGCCGTCGACCTCGGCGTGCAGCCGGTAGTAGAGGTCGCGGTACTGCTGGGCGTTGCGCCGGTAGGTGCGTTCGATCACCGCGGCCGGGCCGTAACCGGAGTAGTAGGCCTCGCGGAAGGCGGCCTGTGCGGCCGGCTTGTCGCTCAGATCCTCCGTGGCGGTCGGCGCCGCAGGCACGTGCGGCGGCTCGAGGACGGGGTAGTCGAGCAGCGGACTGCGGCGCACCCAGGCCGGGAACAGCACGATGTCATGGGGATTGACGAAGCTGGCCACGAGCAGGAACGGCCGCAGCGCCTCCGGGTCGCCGGCGCGTCGCCGCGCGTAGCGGTCTTCGAGCCAGGCGACGACGCGGTCGGCCACCAGCGGGTCCCGCCGAAAACCGCTGTTGGACATGGCCGCTCCGTGCGGTTCGGGCCCGACCCAGCCGGAGAAGCCGTACGGCCCGAGCGGATCGGCGTCGAGGTAGGCCTGCACGGCCACGGGGTCGACGACACCGTCGGCGTCGTTGGTGGCGAGCGGCTTGCCGGTCTTGGGGTCCTCGAGGTCGGCGTGCGAGATGTGCCACTTGCCGTCGTAGTGCGTGTCGTACCCGGCGGCGCGCAGCCAGTTGCCCAGCGTCGGCACCTCGCCCTGGCGCAGCCACCGCAGCCGCGAGTCGTCGTACCGCTTGCCGAGGCCGTCGGTCTGCGTGACGCCGTGCAGGTCGGGGTACTGGCCGGTGAAGAGCGTCGGCCGGCTGGGCGCACACGCCAGCGAGCCGGTGTAGTGCCGCGTGAAGCGCACGCCGTTCTCGTCGAACCACCGCCGGCCCGTGAGGGTCCGGTGACGCCAGTCGAGAACGTCGTCGGTTTCGTACGGCGGGATGGCGCGCTCTTCGTCGGTCATGAGGATGACGATGTCGGGCCGCTGGTCCGTCATCTCGGTGCTCCCATCGGAGGAATGGGCCCCGACTGCGGGGCTACCCCGCTATCCAACACGAGCGGCGAGCACGGCGACGCAAATTGGCGCGATCGACAAATAACGTTCTGTTAACTCTCATGACTCGCGCCCCAGTGGGCTGCTGCGGCCCCAAATCTACAGTGCCGCAACAGCGCCCGGCGCGGCGATCGCTAGTCGAATTGACCGGCCAGAAACTCCGCCCGCGCGGCGCTGCGGGCCAGCTTTCCCGAGGTCGTACGCGGGATGCGGCCGGCCGCGACCAGCCGCACCTCGGCGACGCGGACCTGGTGATGACGCGACACTGCGGCCCGCACCGCCTCGGCCACCGGCCCCAATTCGGCGCGGCCCGCACCCACCGCGCGCTCGGCCACCACGACCAGTTGTTCACCCGAATCACCAGGCACAGCAAAGGCTGTCACGTAGCCGGAGCGCACGGCGGGCGACGCCTTGCTGACGGTCGCCTCGATGTCCTGCGGGTAGTGGTTGCGCCCGTCGACGATGACGAGATCCTTGATGCGGCCGGTCACGAACAGCTCGCCGCCGACGTAAACGCCCAGATCGCCTGTCGCCAACCACAATGCGTTGTCCTCGGCGCCGTCGGCGTGGCTGACGGTCTGGCGGGTCTGCAGCTTGTTGCCGAACACCCGCTCGGACTCCTCGGGCCGGCCGAAGTAACCGCGGCCGATGTTGTTGCCGTGCAACCAGATTTCGCCGACGACGCCGTCGGGGGCCTCGTCGCCGTCGGGGGTCACGATCGTCACCCACTGGTCGGGGATGGCCTGCCCGCACGACACGTGGGGGACGGCGCCGTCCGCGTGCCGGCCGACGACGACGGCCCGGCCCGCTGCGAGCTCCTCGCGGTCCAGATATGTGGCGCACGGCTTTTCGTCCGCGCCGATGCTGGCGACCGACAGCGTGGCCTCGGCCATGCCGTACGACGGCTTGACCACCGTCTCGGGCAGCCCGTACGGCGTGAACGCGTCCATGAACTGCTCGATGGACGGTAGCGTCACCGGCTCGGAACCGTTGAGCAGCGTCACCACATTGCTGAGGTCGAGCGGCTCACCGGCGGGCGGCAGGCCGCGCTGCGCACACAGTTCGAAGGCGAAATTGGGTGCGGCCGCGAACGTCCGGCCGTGTGCGGCCTCGTCGGCCAGGCGCCGGATCCACCGGTAGGGCCGCCGCACGAACGCCATGGGGTCCATCAGGCTGATCTGTCCGCCGCACAGCGCGGGGAACATGATCATGATCAGGCCCATGTCGTGATAGAGCGGCAGCCAGCTGACACTGCGGATGTCGGTGTCCAGGCCGCCGGCCAGGATCATCTGAATGACGTTGGTGCACACGTTCCGATGCGTGATCTCCACGCCGGCGGGGGTGCGCGTCGAGCCCGAGGTGTACTGCAGGTACGCGACATCGTCGGTGTGAGCGTCCGGGGCGACGTACATCTCGGCGAGGGTGTCCGGCACGGCGTCGACAGCGATCACTCGCGGGCGCTGCGCGGCGGGCAGCGTCTTGATGAACGTGCGGACCGCTTCGGCGGCCGCGGTGGTGGTCAGCACCACCGACGGCTTGGCATCGGCCAGGACCGCGGCGAGGCGCTCGGCGTGCCCGGCCAGGGCGGGCGCGAACAGCGGGACGGCGATGTTCCCGGCGTGCACGGCCGCGAAGAACGCCGCGACGTAGTCGACGCCCTGGGGCGCGAGGATCGCGACCCGGTCGCGGGGCGCGGTGACCTGCTGGAGCCGGGCCGCGACGGCGTTGACCTGAGCCCACAGGCCGTTCCAGCTCAGTTCGATGATCTCGCCGTCGGGGTTCTGCGCGTAGTCGATGAACCGGTACGACGGGCTGTCGCCCATCGCCGCGCGGTTGCGTTCCAGGAACGACGTCAGCGTGATGCCGTCAGGTATGACGATCCGGCCGTCCGGCTGAACGTATTGGTCCAGCGATTCAGCTGCGCCAATAATGCTGTGACTCAAGGCTTCCCGACCCATATGTCGACACTAGTAGCGGGGCTAACTAACCGACGAGTCCAATAACGGTGAAAGTCGCCACTGCGGGAATAGTGATGTGACGCGGCCCACCGACGATGGGCGCCCGATCGCGGTCTGGTCGGCGGCGACCGCGAGATTTATTCCCGCAGATATACCCCCACCGGGTACTATGATTTGCAGACCGATACTTGAACCGGAGGCCGACGTGACGCATCGCAGCACGCGATTACACGTCGTCGGCGTGCTTGCTCTGATCGCGGGCATTATCGGCATGCATTCGCTGATCGTCACGTCGGCACACGGTCCGTCGCATCATCCGCAGACGGCTGTGCATCAGCAAGCGAGTGTCCCGGCGGTGCAAACGTCCATGTCGGATGCCTGCGACTGCAACGGACACAACGGTTTTCACGCCTGCGTCTTCGTCATGACCGAGCTGCTGACCATCCTGGGTCTGGCTTTGCTGTACTGGCTCGGCGTCGCGCCCGAGCGCAGCGTGCAGGCCCGTATCCGACAGGCGTTGCGGCGCAGGCAAAGAGCCCCGCCCTGGACGGTGCTCACTCTCGCGGAACTGTCGCTCCTTCGAATCTGATGGGCCGCGCCCCGCGTCAACCCATCCAATCTTCAAGGAGTTCAACCATGTTCAAAATCGCATCTATCGCTGTCGCCGGAACCGCTGCTGCCATCGCACTCGCGGCCTGTAGCCCGCCGAACGAGCAGGCCTCGACGGTCTCCGCCACCACCTCGTCCATGCCGATGTCGGGCCACGACATGCCCGGGCACTCGATGCCGGGGATGTCGGGTTCCAGCACCAGCGCTGCGCCGGCCGCCACCTTCAACGACGCCGACGTGATGTTCCTGCAGATGATGTACCCGCACCACGCGCAGGCCGTCGAGATGGCCAAGCTGGTCCCGACCCGCTCGCAGAACCAGCAGGTCAAGGATCTCGCCGCTGCCATCGAGAAGGCGCAGGCCCCTGAGATGCAGCAGATGACGACGCTGCTCGCCGGCTTCGGCAAGCCCGCGCCGTCGGCCACCATGAGCCACTCGATGCCGGGCCTGATGACCCCGCAGCAGATGACCGAGCTGACGGGTCTGTCCGGCGCGGCATTCGACAAGATGTGGCTGCAGATGATGGTCGAGCATCACCAGGGCGCCATCACCATGGCCAATGACGAGCTGAAGAACGGCACCAACGCCGACGCCAAGAAGATGGCGGAATCGATCGTCACCACGCAGCAGGCCGAGATCACCACGATGAACGGCATGCTCGCCAAGATGTAGTGCGTTGCCGAGACGGATGGCCGCAGCCGTGCTTCGGCACCTGTCTCTCTTGGCATGTTTCGCTGGGAGGCGTCAGCTTTCCTTGACCCGTCAAGGAAAGCTGACGCCTTCAGATCGCAGGTGTCACAAGACAGAACGACACGCCGACGACGACACGCCGCGGGCCGCGCGGGCGTTGGCGTCCATTTCGGCCGGACCGCAGTCGCGACTCAGATCATGTCCTTCTCGGTCAGCCAGCGCATGACGGGCCAGCCGATGAACACCGGCAGCCAGCACGTGAGCACCCGGTAGAGCAGTACCGACGGCACCGCGACGGCAGCGGGCAGACCGAACGCGGCCAGACCACCGATCAGCGCGGCCTCCACGGCGCCCACACCGCCGGGGGTCGGGGCGGCCGAGGCGAGCGTCCCACCGATCATCGTCACGACGCACACCGTCACGAACGACGTCGACCCGCCGAAGGCCTCGACGCTCGCCCACAGGGCCAGTGCCGCTCCGAGAGTCGTTGCCGCGCAACCCAACACGATCAGCCCGAGGCGCCGCGGTTCGCGGGCGAGGTTGACCAGGTCGGCCCACACCTCGGTGAGGCGCGGCCGCACCGAGGTGCCGAGCCAATGCCGGGCCCGCGGCACCAACATGAACGTGCCGACCACACCCAGTGCCGCACCGGCGATCAGATACAGGACCGTCGACGACGGCACGAAGTGCGACAGATCGGCTGACGCGCCTGCCGCCGCACTGAAGAAGATCAGCAGTGCCACGTGCGTGAGCACCTGAACCGACTGCTGCAGCGCCACCGCGGCCGTCGCGCGCAAGGCGCCGAGCCCGGCCTTCTGCAGGAACCGCGTGCTGAGCGCCAGGCCACCGACGCCGGCGGGCGTCGTCGTCGCGGCGAAGGTGTTGGCCACCTGCATGATGGTCAGGTTCTTGAAACTCACCGACTCCGAGGCGCTGGCCCACAACGCCGCCGCGGCGCCCACGTACGTCAGCGCCGACACCGCAAGGCCGAGCAGCGCCCACCACCAGTTGGCGGACCGCAGCTCGGAGAAGAAGGTCGGCACCGTGCTGATGAACGGGTAGGCGACGTACACCAGCGCGATGAGCAGGACCAGCTGGATGACCTGGTTGCGGGTGAAGCGGGTGATGGTCTCGGTCTGGATGCGGTCGGCGCCGGTCTGGTGCTTCACCTCGTCGCGGGCCGCGGTGATCACAGCGCGCGAATCGGGGATCGACTCGCGCAGCCGCAGCGGCATCGCCGACTTGGTCAGCCGGCGCGACGCGGTCAGCACGGTGTCCTCGCCGAACTGCTCGATGGCCGCGGCGACCGCCTCCTCGGCGTCGTACATGGCCGTCGTCGTCACCAACAGTTGCGCGACGTCGGATTGCAGCTGCACGTCGGACGCGCCGTATTCGGAGTTGCCCAACCCGCCGAACAGCACCGTGCGGTCGTCGACCGTCAGCTCCGACGCCCGCAGGTCGCCGTGCGAGATCTGGTGGTGGTGCAGCGCGCCCAGCGCACGCCACACATCGGCGACCGAAGTCTCGTTGGTCAGCGGAGCGCCGCTCGCCGGCGTGTGCGCGAACATCGTCCAGCCACGGTCGAGGGCCGCGAGCGCGATGGTCCGGGTGTTCGCGAGGTCGAGGTCGCCGACGGCGATGGTCATGAGCGCGCGGTGTTCGACGGCGCGGCGCATCGAGGTCTGCAGGGGCGCGGTCTCGTCGTTGCGCAGCGTGATCTTGCGCCACAGCTGGCTCATGGCGCCGCCCACGCGTTGGTTCGGCCCGTACAGCTCGACGACGGCGCGCGTGCCGTCGGCCGAATCGGCGCTGAGCACCAGCGGCCCGGCGCCGGCCGGCCGGATGACCGTCAGCGCCGACACCTCGAACTGGCGGCGGGCCAGCGCCTGGACGCCGCCCGCAAGTGGAACCTCGAGCGCCGGGGTGCCGCTGACCAGCACCACCAGCGCGCCGACGAACCATCCCACGGCCAGGCCCAGCAGCGATCGCGCCGGCACGATGGCGCTGACCACGAGGTGGATCGGCACGAACGCCAGCAGCAGCGTCCACCACCAGCGGCGCAGCCGGGCCGGCTGCCACGGGCCGGACACCGTCAGCACCGCGGCCAGTAGCGCGATCCAGCGCGGGTCGTCGAGGAACTGGGAGAAGACGGTGTTGAGGCGGTCGGAGAGGTCGAAATGCCAGTTGGGCGCCGCGATGCCGTTGGAGTTGATGGACAGCGACAGCACGGCGATCAGGCCGGCGGCGGCGTACGGACCGAGCAGCTTCCATTGCTTCGTGACCAGCAGGCTCAGCAGGATGACGAACGGCAGCGCCAGGATCGCGATGGCGTAGGCGATGTAGACCAGATTCGACTGCGTCGGCGTGAGCACGCCGACGATCCGCGACACCGACCGTTCCAGCCGGACCCAGTCGTTGCGGGTGATCAGCGAGCTGGTGACGACGGTGACCAGGAACGCTGTCGCGGCCACCAGCCGCAGGATGTCATTGGTCCGGCGGGTGATCGGTTGCAGCAGGCTGCCCGAGACCGCGACTTCGCGTCCGTCAACCCGCATCAGCCAAGAATCCCAAGGACCGGGGCAGTTGGCGAAATTGGCACGCCGTTATCCGGCCAGCGCCGCACGCAGGAAGTCCCCGCTGACGGCCACTGCGGGTGCCGACGAATCTCCGCCGACGACCAGCGTCGCGAACGCGAGGTCGCCGACGATGCCCGCGAACCAGCCGTGCGAGTGGGCGTTGTCGCCGAATTCGGCTGTTCCGGTCTTCCCGCCGAGCCCGTCGATGTCCTTGAGCGCGGACGCGGTGCCGTCGGTGACGGTCAGCCGCATCATGGCCCGCAGGGCGTCGGCGGTCGGCTTGTCGATCGGGGTCGACTGCGCACTGGCGGTGGTCTGCTGGCCGGGCAGCAGCGTGGGCGTGATGGTCGATCCGTGCGCGAGGCTGGCCTCGGCGACGGCCAATCCGAACGGGCTGACGGTGACGGTGCCCTGGCCGATGCCGTTCTCGACGCGCTGCGCCGGGGTGTCGGCGTTGGGCACCTTGCCCGTCACCGTCGTGATGCCGGGGATGACGAAGTCGACGCCGATGCCGAGGTTCTTGGCGGTGTTGGGCAGCGCGTCGGCGGGCAGCTTGTCGGCCAGTGCGCCCATGGTGGTGTTGCAGGAATGCGCGAAGGCCTGCTCGAGCGGGACGGTGCCGAGGTCGAACTTGTCCTCGTTGGGGATGGTGCGGTTCTCGATCGTCGTCGTGCCCGGGCAGGGCTCGGGGGAGTCGGCCTTCGCGAGGCCCTTCTCGAGGGCGGCCGCGGTGGTGACGGTCTTGAACGTCGACCCCGGCGGGTAGAGGCCCGTGAAGGCGATGGGCCCCTGCGCGTTGGCCGCGTCGTTCTGGGCCGCCGCGAGGATGGCGCCGGTGCTGGGCGCGATGGCGACGAGCACGGTGGGGCGGGGATCGGTGGCCACGGCGTGCTGCGCGAGGAGCTGCAGGCGCGGGTCCAAGGTGGTGCGGACGGGTTTGGTGTCGGCGGGGGCGTTGTTCGCGAGCTCGTCAGTGGGCTGCCCTTGGTCGTCAACCAGATCCACCGACCAGCCGGCGGTCGCATCGATGGCCTTCTGCCACACCTCCGGCAGGCCGCTGATGGCCGGCGAGTGCAGGTTCGGGTCGGCGGTCAGCAGCGCGCCCTGCTTGGTGACGGTGACGCCGGGGATCTGGGTGAGCTCGTCGGCGACCTGGGCGAGGTCCGCCTCACGGAGCTTGACGACGGTGACACGGTCATCCTGATTCCCGTTGAACTCATTGGTGATCGAGTCGCCGGTGATCGTCTCGTCGAACCGGGCAACCACCGGAGCCAGTGCCGCGGCGGAGTCGAGGTGGTCGCGGCTGAGGGTGATGACGCCGACGGTCTGCCAGTTCAGCAGCGGTTGGCCGTTGCGGTCGACGACGGGCGTCAGCAGCGCTTTGTCTTCGCTGAACTGGAACGTCCCGCCCTGCCGGAGCTTGGGATGCAAAAGCGCCGGGGCCCAGCGAATTTTCCAGTCCTCACCAACCTTGGTGGCAATAGCCGTTGTGTCGTAACGGAATTCGCGGCCGGGCCCGAACGACCAGGTGTAGGCGAGCTTGGCGGTCGACTTGTTGTCGCCGTCGCCGGGTGTGGCCTTGACATCGACGGTGGCGTTTTTGCCCATGCCGTCGAACATGGACTTGATGGCCGGTTCCGATGCGCTCGCATCGGTGGTGTCCTTGGCGGCCGCGCCGGAGTCCTTGCGGTGCAACGCATCAGCAAACGCGTTGAAGGCGTCCTCGGGTTCCGGGCCGCCGAACATCGAGCATCCGGTGGCGCCCAGGAGCAGCGTGCAGGTCAGCAGCAGCGCAGTACGTTTCGTCATGGCCCTTCGAGCCAACCACGAGTCGCTATGAATTCGGGCGTTGAAACGCTGAGGCGGGCCGGTATCGCGTAGTGTCCGAGCCGATCGGTATTCCGCTACTAAGCGGAGCGTATTGAAAGGTCTGACATGAGTGGTGTGGTGGTCACCGGTGGTGCGTCCGGTATCGGCCTGGCGTCGGCGAAGGCGCTGATCGCCGACGGTCGCGCGGTGTCGCTGTTCGACCTTTCACCTTCAGTAGTGGCGGTGGCCGAGTTGCTCGGGGCGCACGGCGTCGTCGTCGACGTCAGTGACACCGACTCCATGGCCACCGCCGTCGAGCAGGCCGCCGCGGCGATGGACGGCATCGACGGGCTGGTGCATGCCGCGGGCCGGGTGCTGCCGGAGCCGGTGGGGATGTTCACCATCGAATCCTGGGATGCCGTCGTCGACGTGAACCTGCGCGCGCAGGCGCTGCTGTCCCAACTGCTGCTGCCGCATTTCGAGAAGGCGCTGGCTGCCGGTGCCGCTCCGGCGATCGTGGGGATCTCGAGTATCGAAGGGCTGGTTGGTAATCCGTTAATCCCGGCGTACTGCGCGTCGAAGGCCGGCCTGCTCGGGCTGACCCGGTCGATGGCAGGCCAGTTGGGGCCCTTGGGAATTCGCGTCAACGCGGTGTGCCCCGGGTTCATCGATACCCCGATGCTGGCCGACGCCTTGGCTGTTCCCGAGGTCAAGTCGGCGTTCGTGTCAGCGGCGCCGCTCGGCCGGCTGGGGCAGCCCGAGGAGATCGGTGCGGCCGTCGCGTTCCTCATGTCGCCGAAGGCATCGTTCATCACCGGCACCCAGATCGTGGTCGACGGGGGCGTGACGTCGCGGCACGCTTAGCGCCCATGTGGCAATACGCGATCGAGATGCGGCGAGGATGGCCGGCATTTCGGCACGGCATGATTTTCGTTGTGCGCGTGCGCATTCCAGCCTCTTGTCGAATGGCGGGCCAGCTGCGGGGCGCGATAGTTACAGGCCAGCCCGCAGCCAATAGCTTCCCCGCAAACTTCTCCGTCAGTGAGTGCGCTGCATACAGTCCGCGGGTCGTGACTGGTCAGTAACGGTCCCTCTCTGCGTAGGCACCGTTGAAGAGGAACTGCAGCGTCGAGGGAGCGTCGAACTGCAACTCGGTGTTGGGCTGGAACGGGATGTAGGCGTTGTCGGTCACCAGGAACGGTGAGTGGTACCAGGAGCCGCCGAACTGCTTGGACGGCATGTCCGGAAGGCCACGGCAGTTCGGGCCGCCGGAGGCGTTCACCATCGGCAGGCTCTCCGGGTAGGTGTAGTTGGGTGCGCCGGGGAAGAAGTTCGCAGCGACGAACAGGCCGGGCTTGATGCCGCCGAACACCGGGCCGAAGCGGCTCACTGCTTTTGACACACCTTGTAGCAGGCAGGGCAGTTCGGGTGAGTAGTCGCCGAGGACTTTCAGCGGCGCGCGCAGCCGCTGGATGGCGGCGATGTAGTCGTCGGCGGCCGGGGAGATGGTCGCGTAGGCGTTGTTGGCGAACCCGGTGGACGCGAGCAGCGCGGCGTTGAGGTCTTGCTGCTGTTCGGTCAGTGTCGTGCTGACCGTCGGCGCATTGTCGAAGATCTTCGCCAGGTCGGGCGCGGCGTCGCCGTAGATGCCGGCGACCGTGGCGGTGTCCTTGAAGTCCTGCTGCAGGGTCGGCAGCTTGGGGTTGAAGTACTGCAGGTATTTGCTCAGCCCGGCCGCGGCGGCGCCGGCGTCGTCGCCGTGGCCCCGCAGGCCTTCGCCGAGCGCGGTCACCGTGGCGTTGAGGTTGACCGGGTCGATCTTGTCGAGCAGGTCGGTCAGCGTCTGGAAGACGGTGTTCATCTCCAGCTGCACGTCCTTGGCCTGCACCTGCGCGCCGGGACGCATCGATTCCTTCGACGGATGCTCCGGCGGCAGGAATTCGACGGACTTGGCGCCGAACACCGTCGTGCTGCCCAGCCGGACCCGGGCGTTCGACGGGATGTACCGCATCTGGTCGCTCAGCACGGCGAGTTTGAGCTTCGCCTGGTCGCCGGCGTAGTCGATCCGCTCGACCTTGCCGACCTGGATGCCGCGGTATTTCACCTTGGCATCAGGGTCCATCACCAGACCGGCGCGGGGCGCCATCACCGAGACGGTGTCAGTGGGGGTGAATGCCGCGGTGTACGACAGGTACGTGAAGACCACCGCGGCCACGATGATGCTGATCAGCACCGCTGCCGCGATGCGGGCGCGGGTGCGATTGAGTTCACGGATAGCCACGGACACACCCCGCGGATGGCTGTTGGGCGGAGGCGTAACGGTGCCATCCCAGCTGAATCACGTTGTACAGCAATGCAGTCCTCCGCACGTGCTCGCACCGGCGACCGTTGCCAATGGCGGCATTCCTGTCGTGAAATACCGCCGGCTCGGTACGACATCTAGCCATGGTCATACACTACGTACGGGAGTGTATGTTCTAGATTGTCGCGATGTCGCGAAAATTCTGAAATTTGCTGCGCGGCCCTGGCCTGCGCGCACGCACGTAACCGATCCCGCTACTTCCAGGCCCATCGCAGCCTTCGATTCGGGGCGTCGACGGAACCGTCCCCCGTTAAGACAAGCCCACGTTCGTCGCGGGTCGACCTGCCGAGACCCTCGTCGGGAGCGTTCTAGCGAGACGACTGTTGATCAGCGCTCGTCGTACTGCAAGGCTCTGACGGCGGGGGCGATCCAGACGTTCAACAGCCGGCGCAATTCGGTGCCGCCGCCGGTGGGCGGGGACATGATGAACGTCTGCAAGGTTCGCAATACGATCTCCAAGACGTCGTCTTGGGCTGAGGGCACACATGACGACCAATCGACGTCGAGGCGATCGAGGATAAAACGGCCGAACATGGCTGCAGTATCATTCGCCATCGAGACTTTCTCTGCGACGGCCGCATTGCGCGGCGCTCGTAGCATCAGCCCGATATACGGGTCTTTGGGCAAGCGCTCCATGGTCAAGGCGATGCCGTCGATGATGGCCACAGCAGGGTCGGTGATGCCCGACAGCGCCACCGACAGCTGAGTCATGAATTCGCCTGTGGCATCGGCCGCCGTCGCGTGCAACAGCTCGTCCGTCGAGCCGAAATAGTGGTAGATCGTTTGTCGCGTCACGTTGAGCGTGCGGGCGACATCGGCCAAGCTGACCCGTTCACCGCGTTGATCGATGCTCGAGCGAGTGGCGGCGATGATGCGCGCGATCGCTTCGTCGTCGCTGGCGGGAACGTCGCCACCCCATCCACGGGTTCGCACCCGGGCCTCCCTTGCGATCGGACTGCTCTCTGTCCCCAGAGGATAACGCCAGGCCACCAGCGCTGATCCCCTGCATCGACAACCCGAGGCACTAGGTCATACAATCCACAACCATCTGTATGATCGCGGTAATTGGCGAGCGGAGGCAACCTGGATGACTACGACGACGTGCCCATTTGGCCCCGGCTTTGACTTCACCGACCCCGACGTATTGCTGGCAGGGCTGCCGGTCACCCAGTTCGCCGAGCTCCGTCGAACCGCGCCGGTGTGGTGGAACGCCCAGCGGGAATCGATCTTCGACGACGGTGGGTACTGGGTTGTCAGCCGCCACGAGGACGTGAAAGCCATTTCCCGCAATGGTGAGCTGTGGTCAACCAACCGCAAGGGCGCAGTCATGCGGCTGCCCGACGGCGTCACCGCCGACGAACTGGACCTGACCAAAGCGCTGCTGATCAACCACGACGCACCGGCTCACACCAGGCTGCGCAAACTCGTCTCAAAGTTGTTCACACCGCGAGCCGTTGCTCACTTGGAAGGCAAGCTCGCCGTAGCGGCACATGAAATCGTGCGCACCGCCGCGTCGAAGGACAGCGGCAACTTCGTCGACGATGTCGCGATGAGCTTGCCGCTGCAGGCGATCGCGGACCTCATCGGTGTGCCAGAAGCCGACCGCGAAAAGTTGTTCGCGTTGACCAATTCCATCATGAACACCGACGATCCCGATTTCGAGGGTGATCCAGCGGTGGCCAACGCCGAGCTGATGGCCTACGCCTACGCAATGGCCGAGGAGCGGCGGCGCTGTCCGGCCGACGACATCGTGACGCGTCTGATCGAAGCGGACGTCGAGGGAGACGCGCTCGGCGACGTCGAGTTCGCGTTCTTCGTAATCTTGCTGGCCGTCGCCGGCAACGAAACTACGCGCAACGCCATCACTCATGGGATGAACGCGTTCTTCGACCGCCCCGATCAGTGGGAGCTGTTCAAGCGAGAACGTCCTGACACCGCCGTTGATGAGATCATCCGATGGGCGAGTCCCGTGCATTGTTTTCAGCGCACCGCGCTCGTCGATACTGAAGTTGGTGGGGTCAGCGTTCGCCAAGGCCAGCGCGTCGGACTCTTCTATAGTTCGGCGAACTTCGATGAGGCGGTGTTCGACAAGCCCTTCGAGTTCGACATCCTGCGCAATCCCAACCCGCACCTCAGTTTCGGGGGCAACGGGGCCCACTACTGCATTGGCGCGAACCTGGCGCGGATGGAAATCAAACTCATCTTCAACGAGATCGCCGACCAGCTGCCCGATATCTCCAAGTTGGCTGAGCCCCAACGGCTTCGGTCGGGATGGATCAATGGAATCAAAACCCTGAACGTTGCCTACGGCGCCGCCGCCGGCCAGATCGCAAGCGGCGAGCTTGCCAACCAGGGTGCCGCGGACGGATGCGCTGCGCGCTGAAAATCTGAGGCACCGGCATGAGCTTCGCCAGGCTCTGGCGCCGTCCTCGGACGCCGTTACATCGCCTGGCGCCCGTCCGGTAAGTTGCCCGATATGACTAGGGCCGAAGCTGTTTTGCCGCCGGACGTGGCCCACCTGTTCGACCTGGCCGACAGCGTCACCGGCTTCATGCCGGCCGACGAAGGTCGGGCCTTGTACGACGCGGCGGTGCGCTACCTCGGTGCCGGTACCGGTGTCGAGATCGGCACCTACTGTGGCAAGTCGACCGTCATGCTCGGCGCAGCGGCGCTGCAGACCGGCGGCGTGATCTACACGATCGACCACCATCATGGCTCTGAGGAGCACCAGGCCGGCTGGGAGTATCACGACAGCTCGATGGTCGATGCCGTCACGGGCCTGTTCGATACGCTGCCCCGACTACGCCACACGCTGGATGCCGCAGGGCTGGACGAGCATGTGGTCGCGGTAGTAGGGAAGTCGGCGGTGGTATCGCGGTCGTGGCGAACACCATTGCGGTTCCTGTTCATAGACGGTGGACACACCGAAGAGGCCGCCCAGCGGGACTTCGATGGCTGGGCGCGCTGGGTTGAGGTCGGCGGTGCGCTTGTCATCCACGACGTGTTCCCCGACCCGCAGGATGGCGGCCAAGCGCCGTTTCATATCTACGAAAGGGCGCTCGCCACGGGCGATTTCGCGGAGATCGCGGTGCATGGATCGATGCGAATCCTGGAGCGACGCTCCGGAGTACCGGGGTCGGCGCTCTAGACGATCCGCCGTCAGCGGGCCGCGCAGGCGCAGTCGAACGCGCCGTGCAGTCCGCGAGGCAAGTCGTCTCCGCGGAAGATGCCGCTGGCCGGCGTTGTGCGTGACAGTGCGTCCGCAGCCAGCACCATCGCGGCACCCGTCCAGGTGCTGCGCTCGACCGGCCAGCGTTTGCCGTCGGCGTACACCAGGCCGGTCCAGTAGGACCCGTCCTCTTCCCGGAGATGCTGCATGTTGGCGAACTGTATGCGGGCCCTGGCTGATTCGCCGATTGCGTCGAGTGCCATCACCAACTCACAGGTCTCCGCACCGGTGACCCAGGGCCTGTGATCGACACACCGGATGCCCAATCCGGGTACCACAAATTCGTCCCAGCGGGCGGCGATACGTGCGTGGGCCGCGGGCCCTCGGACCGCGCCGCCGAGCACGGGGTAGTACCACTCCATCGCGTGGGTGTCCTTGGCGTTGAAAGCCTCTGGATGTTCGGCGATCACGTGTCCCAGCCGACCGAGCGCAACTTCCCACTCGGGCTGTGATTCGTCGAGGTACCTCGCGAGCGCCAGCGCGCACCGGATGCTGTGATAGATGCTCGCGCACCCGGTCAGCAAGGCCTCCTCGATTACGCCCGAGCTACTGGCCGCCCAGGCGATTTCGCCGTCGCCGAACTGCATCGACAGCACGAGGTCGATCGCTCGACTGACTACCGGCCACATCTCGACCGCGAAATGCCGATCGCGGGTGACCATCACATGATGCCAGACACCGGTAGCTACGTAGGCACAGAAATTACTGTCAGTGTTGGGGTCTTCGACGACGCCCCGGCGGATTTGGATCGGCCAGGATCCGTCGGCTCGCTGTGTGGTCCGGCACCATTCGAACGCGGCCCGTGCGGGCTCGATCAGGCCCGCGGCGGACAGCGCCATGGCGTTTTCGACGTGGTCCCACGGGTCGGTGTGCCCTCCGACGAACCAGGGGAGAGCCCCGTCCGGTTCCTGGGTCTCGGCGATGGATTTCGCGGTCAACAGACATTGGTCCGGCGTCAAAACCCCTGGAACACCGGGAACTTCATGACACCGCACGGATCTAGTGTCCTGCGCCGTAAATTAGTTGATTAATTGTAGAATTGGCGGGTGGGAACCAGGGGTAGGCCGGTAGTCGAG
>NZ_JBJIAI010000038.1:0-30843 GCF_045311035.1 Mycobacterium sp. SMC-13 | reverse complement strand
TCGACTACCGGCCTACCCCTGGTTCCCACCCGCCAATTCTACAATTAATCAACTAATTTACGGCGCAGGACACTAGGTTGCGCAAGGTTATGTTCAAATAGGTCGAAGATTCGAGTGACGAACGCCCTGTCGACGGGATCGGCCGCGAAGTCAACAAATCCGTCGATGGTCCAATCGCGCTTGCTAGCCGAATGGCCTCTGCCCTCACGGATGCGCAGCCACCGCTCACGTGGCGCGGCACCTGTCCTCCCGTCCGACAGCCAGTAGAGGAGGCGCTCAGTGTTGGGTTCAGTCATCCCCTCAACTTCATCGCCGGGGCCCCGTCGGACAGCCGCTACGATCAAGTCTTTGTCTGAATGCGTAACCTCGATCGTCACACCATCTTTGGTGTAGACGTCCACAGACTCCGACACCTTGAATGCAGACTCCCAGCCATAGTCTTCGCCTAAGTCGGACACATCCAACCGTGAACTTGTTCCCTCAGGCAATGTTCGACGCCCCTTCGAGGTTGGCCCCGCTCAACGTGGCTCCACTTGTGACCGAGTCGACGATTTGGCCCGCGATGCCGTCAATCTCGTCCAACATGCAGGCCGGAGGTAACGTGAGATCGAGGGCGTGGCAACGAATCACGATCCCAGTTCCCCGCAGGGTGTGGTTGGTTACCGGCCCATTGCCCTTTGCATACACGAGGTGACCGTCGCGGAGCCGGAGAACTGTGCTGTAAGCCAACAACTGGTAGAGGTCCGCGTTGGGAAAGCCATCCGGATGTTCGGCCTTGTATTTGGCGTCCACGACGGCAGTGCTCAAGCCTTTGTGGCACAGAAGATCTGGCTTCATGGGCACATTTCCGCCGACATCCATGTGTATCTTGGCCTGCACCCGGCAGTGCCACCCACGAGCGGTTAGCGCTTCGCCCAGCGCCACTGTGACAAAGTCCTCGAACACGCGCCACATATCGAACATATAGCCGCTGATGGTCAGATCACCCAGGTGATGCTCGAAAGATTTCGCAGCCAGGACAATCTCAGCGATGCGCAACGCAGTCTGGTAACGGGCATTCAGTCGGCTCGGGTGCCAACGTGGCACCGCACTTCCGCTTGGCAGCACCGTTACCTCGTCGAGTGTGCGACGCAGCCGTTGCAGGAGTCGCCGCGCGGCTTCGGTGACCCGAGGAACTCTAAGCAACCGCATCGTGGCCATCGCCAGAATCTGGTTCTCCGCGATGTCTGCCGTGAAATCGTCATACTCCACCGCGAGCGGCACCGGCAAGCCGTAGTGGCGACTCATCTGTTCGCCACTCAACACTCGTCCCCTTAGGACGGTGAGTGTGTCGTTGACCGATCGATACCCGTGCAGCAACCCAGTTTCGAGGGTGCGAGTTGTGATGCGACTGAACGCCTCTGCCAATGCGGGCAGCAGCTCGTCAGCCGCGTCCAAGCGGACCAGTTCATCGCGCCAAATCTTGGAGTTGCGGGTGTACCCCACCATGAATATCAGCCGGTTCAGGTCCACGATCTTGGGCCGCACGATGATGTGACGGTCACCGACGGTCAACGCCCCCACGCGGTGGCCAGCCGAAATATCGAACAATCCCTCCTCAACTGTCGGAGTAACGTCGAGGAACCCCACGGCCGTCAGAGCGTAGAACTCGGCATTCGACAGGGCCATCCGGCATGACGGACCTCCCTCAGTAAGAACTATTGGGGCCTGCACCGTCCCCCTCCGATTCTGGGTGCGACGGTTCGGCGACCGCGCCCTTCTGAAGCGCATCCAATCTGTACTGCTTAGCGACGTTCACTGACGGGTCACCGTAATGGTGTTCCTCCAACAGAGGCAGGATGTCGGTGCGCCACATCAACTGCAGGGCTGCTCCCGTGGTATCGGCGAGCAGCCGCTCGCGCATGAAATACGACGGGCCAATGCTGAAGTCCTGATCGCTGATACGCGCGTTCAACGCTTCATGGAGGTCGGCCAGGTCCATCGGGCGGCCCTTCGATTTCAACCAATTTCGCAGAATCTCCGACGTCGGTTGTTCAGACGGGTGCAGCGGAAGGAACGCGAAGCGTCGCCGGAGCGCGGCGTCGACCAAGGCAATAGAACGATCCGCGGTATTCATCGTGCCGATCACAAAGATGTTCTTGGGCAACGAGAAAGGCTCGGTGCTGTCAGCGGAGTACATCAGGTCGATCGAACGGTCCCGGTATTCGAGCAGGAAGTACAACTCGCCGAAGATCTTGGGTAGATTGCCGCGGTTGATCTCATCGATGATCAACACGTGCGCAACGTCAGGATTAGCAGCGGCGTCGTTGACCAGGAGCCGCAGCGGCCCCGGTTTCAGTTCGAATGCGATCTGACCGGCACCTGAGGACTTGGGACGAAAGCCCTCAAAGAAGTCCTCATACGAGTACGCGGGATGGAACTGCACCAGCTTGATCTGCGACTCGTCGGTTACGTGCCGGGCGAGTTCTTGCGCCAGATAGGTCTTGCCGGTCCCCGGAGGTCCGTAGAAGATCAGCTGCCGCCGGTGCCGCAGCAGATCGATGCAGTCCTGCAGCCAGTGCATCCCAACGTGGAGCCGGTTTGCGAGTTCCGCAGTGGCATCAGGTAGGCGAGGCTCACCGCTACCGCTCGTCGGCGAACTGGGATTGTCTTCCTTTGGCGGCTTCGGCGCGGGCTGCTCGGGCGACTTCTGCCATCGGTCGATCCAGGGAGGTTGATAGAGGTCAACTTCTCCGCCCTCTGCTTCAACGAGCGCCGCATAGATGTCAGCAAGGTCGTCATCGACGTCACCGATTGGGCCGCCGAGGTAGTCGTCCGCGAAGCAGTCGCGTATCGCCTTGCGGTGTTCGTCCTTCACGATCGGCAGAAAGAAGCGTGGGAATGTCAGGTAGAGCAACGACTGTCGTTGCGTCGCTTGTCCAGTCGCTACTGCGCGCACCTCGTCACGAAACGCCAATGGGTCGGCCAGCGCGTTGTCCCGTACGTCAGCAGGCAATGACTTGAAGTGTCGAGCGAACTCAATGAGATATTTCAACTGCGCCCACTTTTGGGTCGTGAACGCCTGCCCACCATGGAACACTCCCCCCGATAACAGCGCGTCGCGGACATCGTTCGGAATCGGAACGGGTGATCGACCGATTTCCAGCACGTGCTCAATCTGCGTTACTTTCTTCTGTCCTCCGAGATTGCGAATCGGCAGACACTGCAAGAGCAGCAGCTCCGCAAACAGCTGGATGACGGCGGGCGACGCGTCCGCCAGTTGCTTCTCCAACTTTTGCCAGAAGTCGCCGTCGCCAGCATCTGGCTTTTCTACATATTCAGCGACTAGCTGATCCAGATTCTCAAGCGTCCAGATCGGCACACCTGGAGTCAGCAGCGAATCATCTTGTCCCAGACCAACTTCGACAAGCCGACGGCCGATCGGCTCGACCTTGAGCGCCGCCGGGCGACCGAGGGTTCCCACCCCAGCCCCAGTCACTGCGCCATCACCAAACCGCTCGGCGAGCCGTTGAGTAGGCCCAGAGCCAACGCCCGCTGCAGTGCCTCGTCCAGTCGTGCAGCGACCTTCTGACCCGTCCGCGTGATACCGAACATCTTCATGGCCTCCCGTTTGAGCTCATCCGGGGGCGCTCCACCGGACTGCTGCGCAATGATCACCATGGCGTTGCCGATTTCGACGAGACTGACATTCTCGATCGTCCGAGGGTCGCCAGATTTGGGTACCCGAACCAGTTGCCAAGACTCAGGGGAAACGCCTTGCGGCCAATAGAATTCAGGATCGTCGCGTCGCTCGAAGTCAACCGGGACCAACCGCTGCAGTGAACGTTTGCGTTCTTCAGAGACCCTCGCCATCCCGAATGCTCCCGCCACATATCGCGCCAACTGATCCCGAGAAATCGGCGCCTCAGCCTCGATGACCTCACGGATGATCGGCAACACACGGTCTATAGCTGATCTCTGAGGGAGCTCGTCCAGCACTGATTTGTCTCCAGCGACCACCGGAGTCCATGGCTTGAAATCCGCGACGTTCGGATGGCGATGCGATGTCGACGCGTGTGCTGAGTCCGACTTGAACGAAAGAAGCCCTTGGCGCTCAACAGGTTCGGCAACATCGGTCGAACCTGCTGCTGTCTCCTGTTCTGGACTGCCGGCCTCGATCGGTTCCACGACGTGCTCCGGCACCGCCGGTTCCAAAGCTTTCTTCTTTGCGCCCACTACTGCAGCCTGGAGCCGCTCAACAGTTGCCTCGCGATGGTGCAGCCACTCGGGCATCCACACCCGCTCCACGGCCGGCCAGTGCATCAACGACGACAGCACGTCGACCGGCAACCCGTCCCGGTCGGCGACAGTCCCCCGCTGGTACCACTCCGTCCCGTCAAGCAGCACAGCGACCAGCGGACGAACTGCGTCGTCCGGATCGGCAATCACGAGGTCGACGCGGAAGTCAGAGAGCCCGACATCGGTACTCACCACCAAGCCCTCTGCACGCAGCGCGGCCGCGATGTCGTCGCGGTGCCGGTCGATCACCGGATTGCGCTTACCGCCTTGGGTGATGGTCTGGACGCCACGCGCAGCCAGTTCGAGGTAGGCCTTGAGGTGCTTGGTTCCGATCTGCGTGGTCTCCTCTGCCCGCAGGTCGGCCGGGTCGAAGCTGGCGTACAAGACTACTTCGCAGCGTGCCCGGGTCACAGCGACATTGAGCCGACGCTCGCCGCCGGGCCGGGACAGCGGCCCGAAGTTCAGCGGTAGGACGCCATTGTCATTCTTGCTGAAGGCAATTGAGAACAGGATCGTGTCGCGTTCGTCGCCCTGCACATTCTCCAGGTTCTTGACGAACAGCCCGTCCGGCTCGTCCAACGCAGCGAGTAGCCGCTCATCACCGGTGTCGCGCAGCAGGTTCTCGATGTAGTCGCGCTGTTGCGCGTTGAAGGTGATGACACCAAGCGATGGCGCGGACTCAAGTGACAATGCGAACCGCTGTCGGATATCCGCGACGATCCGATTGGCCTCGACCTCGTTCGTCCGCAGGGTTTTTCCCTTGCCCGACCGGTTGAAGTGACCGTCGACCCGGATCATCGAGACGCCGTAACCGTCCGCGTCTGCCAACGGCGTCGGGAACGACGCCAACCGTCCGCGGTAGTACTGAATGTTGCTGAATGCGATCAGTGCCTCGTCCTGGCTGCGGTAGTGCCACGAGAGCCACTGTTGCGGCACTTGGGAACTCACGCACTCACTCAGGATCGATTCTTCGTCCGTGATGACGCCAGGAAGCTCATCCGCGTCGTCATCCTCGGCTGCCGCCGCATTGACCTCAGCAAAACTCGTCGGCGGCATCTGCTTGCTATCACCGACGACCACAACAGATCTCGCGCGTCCCATGGCGCCGATCGCGTCGGCAACCCGGATCTGCGAGGCCTCGTCGAACACGACGATGTCGAACACACCCGCGCGGGCCGGGAAGAATCGCGCCACCGAATCGGGACTGGTCAGCGTGCACGGGAGAATCTGGGTGATCAGGTCGCCGTAGTGCTCCATGAGGTAACGGACACCCTTGCCACTGCGTTTGGCTTCGACCAGCTTCTTCAGTTCACCGATCTTGCCCTTGCCGCCGGCCACGTCGAGCGTGCGCTTCGCGAGAATCTCCGCGGCTATCGACCGTTTCAGCTCCTCGCGGACCACGGCCGAACTCTCCGTGAAGCGGCCAATGGCCTTGTTGTGCGCAACAATGTCGAAATCGTTCAGGCCGCTAGCCTCAAGACGTTCGGCGGTCGACGCGATGGCCGTGCCCCGGTCGTAGGCGGCCGGCGCGTCCTCGCCGACGGCCGTGCCGTCGAGAATCTCCGCCCGGGCGACGTCCATCCCCGCAGCCCGCAGCGGCTCAAGATGCGACAGCAAGTCGACCCAGCGTTCGGTCGTGGCGCTGGTCTCCAACCGGCGGTCACTGCGCGTCACCCACCAACGCTGAATGAAAGACTCTTCACCCGCCCACGCGTTCAGCTGCGCAGGTGTCGTTCCGGTGGCGTCGCTGAGTTTCTGCCAACCGACCGCCAACGCGCGCAACTGCTGTCCAGCAGTGCCAGATGCCGTGTCGCTATAGAACTTTCGGAGGTCCGCTACGCGGGGATCGGTCGGAGCGGTCGTCAGTACAGCCCCGATGCGCCGGAGCGCGGCAATACTGTCCCGCACGTGGGCGGCATCCACCGCGACGAACGGGTTCCACGACCGGTCGAACAGCACCACCGGCAGCGCCGTAACCAGCTCACGAAGTTGCGTCACCTCGGTATAGGTGTCGTTCATCGCGCCGGTGGTCGCCGAGAGCGTCTTGAGCTTGATCGCTTCGGGCTCCACGGCGAGTACGTCGACCAACAACTCGACCACCGCACGTCGGCGCTTCTTGCGGCCGAAGAAGCCCGATTCATCGGCGGCTACCGCCGCGGCGTGAACCTCCGGAATGTCCAGATCCATCGCCGAGGGCTGGGCCACTGTGAACCACTCGGGCTGGGCTGTAACGATTTTAGCCAGCAGCTGCTCGATCGCCGCAAGTTGCGCCTGGCCTGCGGCCGTATGCAGCGTGTCAACCCCGTCAATCGGATACCGCGGCTCAGCGGTAACGCGAGCCCAGGTGTCGACTGCAACGAGGTCCTGGTACTTCACCACCACGTCCAAGGCGATGCCGGTGCCTTGAACAGCTTCCAGTGCCTTGTCGAATTCGACTGCAGCGGCATAGATCTTGCTGGCGTCGAGACCGTTGGGCGGCACGACATCGACGAACGCCCATGGATGACCCTTGCGGGGCTTGGCGAGGTCGGTCTTCTCGCTCAATCCGCGGATCGCATCGGATACCGCGTCCCGCAACTCCGGACTACCGCTGGCGACAAACGCTTTCGGCACCTCCAGCGGCGGAACTTCACTGTCGGCGGTCAGCCCGGCCTTGCGCGCCGAATACAACGACAGCCCCGCCGCGTTGGTCGCGTGCAGTTCGCCGGCGTAGTTGGCCAATTTGTGGCGGTTCGACTTCGCCGTCTGGAGCTTGCTGCGTAGCAGGTCACCGTCGTGAGTGACATACAGTTCAAGCGCCCGTTTGATCTGCGCCCGCACTGCCGCGGGCTTCGCCGATTTATCGTGGATGTCGAGCGAAAGATCGCCCAATCCAACGCTTTCCAGACGTTTCTTCACCACGTCCAACGCAGCGCGCTTCTCCGCGACGAACAGGACCCGCCGGCCCGAAGCCATGGCGTGCGCCAACAGGTTCGTGATGGTCTGCGACTTACCGGTTCCGGGCGGGCCCTCAAGCACGAAAGTGCGCCCACCCACCGCATCTGCAACAGCCCTCAGCTGAGACGAATCCGCAGACATCGGAACCGAGACGCCGAGCTCGTCGAGATCGACATCGGGGCCAGCGACCACAGAGTCCGTGTACTGGTCACTGTTACCGTCGATGAGGTGCTTGACGAGGCTGTTGCCTGACAGCTCGCTCCACGAATCGTCGAGGTCTTTCCACAGTGGATACTTGGCGAACTGGAGCACTGAAAGATGCACAGACTCTTCGACGCGGAAGTCGAGCCCCTTGATCGCCTCACGGACCGCGTGGAAGGTCCCGTCAAGGTCGATGCCGGAGGCGTCTTCGTCGGGGTTCGCCAGCGCCGGGATCTCCAAAGCCAGTGCGGTACGAAGTTTTTCGACCAGGCAGTAGTTCGGCGTCGACATCCCGGCCTCGTCGATGGCGAGGACGTAGCGCTCGCCCTTGTTCTTGGGGGTGATCGTCACGGGCACCAGCACCAGCGGTGACCGCAGCTCCTTCCCGTTGAACTTCCAATGCAGCATGCCGAAAGCCAAATACAGGTTGTTTGCACCCGTCTCCTGGACGATCGTCTTCGCCTTGTTCGCCAGGTAGCGCAGCTTGGACGTGTACGAACCCGCCGTGATGTCGATGTAGGCACTGCGCTTGTCGGCGAGCAGAACCTGCCGATCAGATTCGGACAGGTCGCGCCCGTAGCGGATACCACGAGCGATTTCGGTGGTGCTCGTGACTTCGTCGGAGCCCAACAGCGTGATGGGGGTACCAGCGTTGATGGCGTCTTCGAAGTAACCGAGGATCGGTCCAGGGACTTCGATCCGATACCCCGAGCGGTCTGTGTAGTTGATGAGTTTGTTGCGCAGACTCAGGTCGAGCAGCGCGTTCTTCCATTGCCGCACGCGCGGCGGAACCTGCTTTACCACTCGCGGCTGGGCTGGCCCGCTTGGTGTGTAGGGCTCGATGGTAGGTGCGGCCATCGGCATGTACTCGATGACCTCAACCTGTCCGCCGTCCTTGACGGTGCGACTGGGCAGCGGATAGATGTTGGCCTGGCGGGCCTGCCGAATATCGGTGACACCCAGGATGTTCGAGATGTCGTCTAAGCGACCGCCGGCCTTTGGTGCGCGCCGCGCGGCATCGAATGTCAGCGACGAATCGCGATCGGTGACCATGGTGGTCTCGATCAGGCCAATGTATCCGAGGTCAACGGCATTGACGGTGTCGGCCGCCTCGATGGTCGACACCGATGACAAGGACATGTCGCCGCGCCAGTAGCCGAGCATGGCGTGGCCGCGCAGCAGCCAGATCGTCGAGTTGATTCCGCACTGCTCCAGCACGGCAGCCATGACCAGGGTGGTATCCAGGCAGGTGCCGAGGCGGCCTTCGAGGACCTCCGCCGGGGTGCGGACCTTCTGGCCGACGTCGCCCCAGCTTGCGGGCGGCTCGGCGTACCGGATGTCCCGCGCCTTCATGGCGTCGAACACGGCGCGGGCGATTGCGTCGACCCGCTCAGGATCCTCGCTCTGGTATCCGTCGAGCGCGGGATTCCCTGTCGATGCCTTCAAGCGGTCAGAAACGTCCAGCAGGAGAGTGGCCACGGCCGCAGCGTTGGGTTGGACGTAGGCCGCCATCAACTCCATGGCCAGTTGAGGCGGCACTGCCTTCCACTGGTTGGCGGCCAAGATGTTGACCGGCTTGGACGCCTCTGCCAAAACGTCACCGGAGGCGTTCTTGAGGATGGCGCGGATTTCGCCTGGACGTTGCTCGTCCACGTTGAGCATCGATGCCGGATCGAGCTTGAGGTTGATGCCGTTCAGCACGGTTTGTTGGCCGGCGCTCAGGTCCAGGTGCAATTCAGTTGGGCCGCCATGCGATCCGTCGGCACTGACGATGTCGACTTCCAGGACAGCGCCGTGTGCTTCTCCCCCGTTGTTGTCGACAACGATCTGTTCGATCACCGGAATGCGGCAGTGCGCCATCGCATAGCTGAGGTCGGCGATAGCAGTGATCTCGATCGTGGCGGACTGCGAGTTCGGCGCAGCTAGCTGAGTGTTCGTCGCGGTGGCGGGAGTCGGTTCGGTCGCGACGACAACAGCCTGCGGCTCCGATAGCGACAATTTCAGCTCTGCGACGGTCTGGGCCTGCGCATCGGCGCCGATAGCGCGCAGCAGGAGTTCAGCTGTTTCGATCGCGCGGTGGGCTTCGGCCTGCGTGAACGGCTCTGTGTGCGCCCACCTGTTGCGCGCCACCCGCAATTCCTTGGCGTAGACCTCCGCCTGGCGGGGCATCTGCCCACTGAACGGATAGCCAAGGTTGCCGAGCCGCTCGGTCATCGCGCGCAACATCAGCGCGAGGTCGGAGTTCTGGTACTCGCGGTTCCCTGCCTTGCCGGCGGCCGCGTCCTTCTGCTTGAGCGCCTGCGCCCAGTCGGTCCCCGGCGGGAGCACCCGGTTCAGGACCCGCGCGATAAACGGCGCCAAGCCGCCGGCCAAAGATTTCAGTGCCTGACCGACAACCTGATGATGGTCGACGTTAGCCACGATTCAGTAACCCCCGCTCACTGATTGCAGATGTGCCCGTCGACCTCTGCTCACCCAACCGTTGTGGAGAGCAAAGTTGTCGGAGCGCCCCAGGTATGTAACTACTCCCAAACCATCGGCGCTGTCAATTTGCTGAAAACGGACCACGCGCCGGTGACCAATCCTTTGTCACTACGGACACCGTGCGTCTACTCAGGTCGTTCACCCCCGCCGAAGTAGCTGACGTCAACATTTGCACTGAGCAACCTCCAAAGTCCCTGTTCAACCCGCTGGTTTCGGCGAGCCGCACAGAATGACAGAAGGCCCCGACAACCTGGCGCAGCTGAACAGACTGTCGGGATGAATCCAGCCATGTACGGACTGACCACTGCGCCCGGACGCGGATTCGCTCACAGCCTGTCGGCAGGTTCGCCTAGGCTGTGCCTTCACGGGGAGGGGACACCAATGACCGACGGCAAAGACGTGGCGGTACCGCTGTGGATGCTAGCCACGCAAGAGACTGCGCTGCCAGACATCCCGAGCGCCGGCGGGTTGACGCCGGAGCGACTGTCCGAGCTGCGAAGCGCGCTCACGCTGCTAGCGGATACGCCCATCGCGACGTTGGAACAGCACCCCATGCCCGAAAACGTCGATCGCACGGGCGCGGTGGCGTTGCACAGCACCAGCCCGCTCGCTCAGCACCTTTCCCAGCTGGTCTCGCAGACATCAACAGCCGCACCAAAGACCGCGGCCACGAGCGAAACCCTGTATCGAATGGTCGTGCCGGCGAAGGTCGCCTCGCAGATGGGCAAAGGCCTGGCCCGGACGATGCCCTCGAAGGCAGCCACCGGCGGCATTCATGGTGCAATTGTTGGGTCGAAAGGTATTGCAGCCCAAGCAACGTTCGTGCCAGCCGTGGGCGGAGCCGGCGCGGCAGTCGCGGGTGCCAGTGCGCTAACTATTGCCGCGCCTCTGGTTTTGATGGCGGTCGCGGTCGGAGTCAGCGCACATGCAGAGCACCAACGGCAGCAGGCGATCGAACGCATTACCGAACTGCTGGAGCATTTGGTCGAAGGCAAGCTGAACGAAGAGCGCGACGCCTTGAACGGATGCCGCGCCGCCATAGACAAAGCGACGGCGATCGTGCTCGACAAGGGTGAGATCGGGCAGGCAATTGGGATCGGACCTGCTGACCACACCATTGACATCGCCATCGCGACAGCCGAGCGGCGCCTCAAGAACTGGCAACGCGCCGTTGACGCGATCGATTCCAATACTGCCGAAATATCTTATTTGACAAAAACTTTCGCAGGAATCGACAAGACCGGTGGCGAGTTTCGTGCGCATCTGGAACTCGCTGACCTGGCCATCGCACTCAAACGGCGGGTCATCATCCTACAAGCGGTCGAGCAAGGGCAGAAGAACGCTACGAACCCGTTCGAGCGCTTCATTCAGTCATTGAAGGGCGACCAACAGCGTGTCGACGAGCTTGAGGCAGGCATCCACGGCGTTCTACGCAAGCTCGGCCAGCTGCACCTGAAGCGACCCGGAGGCTTCACGAACACACTCTTCAGCAAGGGCGAAGTGGACGACCTGCTCAAAGCCGCTTATCGGCTGCGCGAGTTGGGCGACCGCGTTCACGAACCAAACCCCAAAGCCGACATGGTCATTGATATCGCTCGCGAGCGGGATGGGTCTGTAGTTGTGTTTCCAGCAGTTGCCTCGTAGCACCGGAATAGCGGGACCACATCGACGACCCTCAGCAACAGATCTCTCGCCCGGTGACGGATACCGAAAGGCAAGACTGTCCGTCGTCGTACACGCGACAGGTGTATGTCAGCTCACGATCAGACCCGCCGGCGCAAACCCCGCCACGGATAGCAACGTTCCGTACCACGATCGGCCACCCGAATCTAGACATCCGTACCAAATTGACGCCACGCACCCCAAATTTGTCGGTGGTCACGCGCACACTGCAGAGCTGGCAATACGCAAATATGGCAACACCCCACCAACGCTCGCGCCCGACGCGTTAGCTTTGTCCCTACACGCTGAGAGAAGGAGGTGACTCACCGGTGAAGGACGGCCGCTGGGTCACGATCGCCGACTCGCAGTTCGTACACGAAAAGGAAGGCCTCGCTGCGGTCAAGCAGGCCCTTCCCGACGCCGCACCCTTCCGCGCCTGGGCCAATTTCGAGTTCCGCGACAACCGCGGCCGCTGGCACGAGGTCGATCTACTGGTCCTGGCCCGCGACACCCTCTATCTGGTCGAGCTGAAGCACTACCGCGGCATCCTGCGCGGCAACGACCACGTGTGGATGCGCGACGGGCACCGCGCCGAGGACTCTCCCCTGCTGCTGGCCCGGCGCAAAGCGCAGTACTTCGCCTCATTGCTTAAGGACGCGATCCGCCAACGCGGCGGACCGGAAGCGACCAGCCGCATCCCGTTCGTACAGGAGCTGGTGTTCCTGCACCACGAGCAGTTCGTCTGCGATCTGCCGCCCGCTTCGCGGATCAACCTCTACGGGCTCGACGGTCGCCAGAAGACCAGCGGACTGCCCGGTATCTCCGAACGCCTCCTGGCTCCGGCCCGCCGCGATCCGATCACCGAGCAGAACAGCCAACTGATCGCCGGATTGATGAAGGCCATCGGCCTGACGCCGCGCCGCCAGCGCGAGGTCGGGTCATGGATCATCGACGACCAACCCCTGGGCGACGGGGACGGCTGGCAGGACTGGCCGGCGTTCCATCACGTCAACACCGAAGACCACGCCCGCATCCGGTTCTACACCACGGCGCCCGGCGCAACATCGGCCGACGTGCACGCGCACAGGCAGGCCGTCACCCACGAATACAACCTGCTCTCCCGGCTCACCTATGACGGTCTGCAGGCACCGAAGGATCTGGTCAACGAACCCGAGCTGGGCATCGGCCTGGTCTTTGGGCAGCCGAAAGCCGATACCCCGCTTGATCTTTGGCTCGCCGAGCATAAGGACACCCTGACGCTGACCGACCAGCTGGACCTGATCGGCCAGATCGCCGACATCGTGTACTACGCCCATCGCAATCGGGTGGTGCACCGCACGCTCAACCCGCGCGCCATCGCGATCCGCGAACGCGGCAAGCACCTGCTGCCGCAGGTCACCGATTGGGACAGCGCGGGCGTGCTGCCCGCCAACCCGGACACCGAGGTCAGCCGGCTCTCGTCGGGGTCGCTGAGCCTCATGGCCGGCACCCCCAGCGACACCGCGAAGCTCTTCGCCGCGCCGGAAGGCCAGCGCCCCACCGATGCCGCTCGCATCGACGTGTTCGGCCTGGGTGCCCTGGCGTTCTACATCCTCACCGGCGGCATCGCCCCGGCCACCGAACGCGGCGAACTGCTCGATCGGCTGCGCCGCGACCGCGGACTGGACCTGGCCGCCGAGCTGCCCCAGGTCCGCACCTCGCTGCGCAAACTCGTCCTCGACGCGACGCACCCCAGCCCGGCCGAACGCATCCCCGACGTCGCCGACTTCGTCGCCCAACTCGCCGAGATCAAAGACGATCTGCTGGAAAAGTCCACGGGCACCGACCCGTTGGAAGCCACCCCTGGAACCGAACTCGACGGGCGTTTCCTTTACAAGCGCCGTCTGGGTGCCGGGTCGACGGCCGTGGGCATCCTGGTCACCGATCATCATGCGGGCGAGGCAGATCGAGTCCTGAAGGTGGCCAAGGACCCCGAGGCCGCCGAGCGACTGCGTGCCGAAGCGCAGATCCTGGCCCGCCTGGACAACGACGAGCGGATCGTCACGCTGCACGGCGTGGTGCAGGTCGGGCCGCGTACCGCGCTGATCCTGCAGAATGCCGGGCGCACCACCCTGGCCGAGGAACTGTCCAACCGGCACCGGTTATCCATCGACGTCCAACAACGGTGGGGCACTGATCTGTTGACGGCACTGATCGCGCTGGAACGCCAGGGCATCATGCACCGCGACATCAAGCCGTCGAATCTCGGTGTGCATCAGTCCAATCCGCGTGCCGACAGCCATCTGATGATGTTCGACTTCTCGATGGTCGGGGTCGACCCGCGCAACATCGAGGCGGGCACTCCCCCATACCTGGACCCGTTCCTGGGTACCGGAAACCGCTCCCAGTACGACTCGGCCGCCGAACGCTACGGCGCCGCAGTGGTGCTGTTCGAGATGTCGACCGGCAGCACGCCGCAGTACGGGCCGGACCGCAATGCCAATCCGGTGACGGTCGATGACGACATCACGCTGACCCCGGCGCTGTTCGAGCCGAGCCTGGCCCCGGCCATAATCGACTTCTTCGCCGGTGCGCTATCGCGCGACGCCACCAAGCGCCCCGACACCGCCGAGGACATGCTGCGGGCCTGGCGCCGGGTATTCGATGTCTCGGATATCGGCAGGCCCACCGAGGCCGACGATGCGCTGGCCGAGAAGGCCGATGCCACAACACCACTCACCGCCGCTGGACTGAGCATCCGTGCGGTCTCCGCGCTGGCCCCCGTTGCGGTCACGACGGTCGGCGAGCTGTTGGCACTGGATTCGACCGCACTGAACCGCCTGGTGGCCCGCGAGGCCAAGGACACCAGCAAGGAGATCAAGGACCGCTACCGGTCCTGGGCAGCGCGGTTGGGCAAGCAGAAGCAGACGCCCGCCAACACCCTCATGGGTCTTGACGATGCGATCTCGCTGCTGATCGCGGCGGTCTCGGGGCAGCGGGCCTCGACCCGCAAGGACGCCGCCGAGTTGATCCTCGGCATCACACCCGGTCTGGACGCCTTCGCCAGCAGCACCGAGCTGGCACACCACCTCGGCAAGGCCACCCAGCGTGGTCCGCAGCTGATCGCCGAGTTGCAGGCCGATTGGGGTGCCAACGCGGCCACCCGCGAACTTCTAGATGCGGTCATCGAGATCGCCCGGCGGGTGATCGCCGACTACGGCGGCGTTGCCGCCGTCACGACCCTCACCGCGGAGATCCGCGCTCGCCTGCCCCACGCTCCGCTCGGCGCGGGCGACACCCAAGCCCACCAACTGGCCGAGCGGGCCGCCGGCGGACTGCTGCGCGCAGCACTGGACCGGCTTACCGAACACGAAAAACTCGACGGCGACAAGCAATTGGCGCGCCGCCGCCACGATCGCCGGTTGGCGCTGCTGGCCGAAGACGAACGGCTGTTGGCCGCCGCCGACGCCGCGGCCAAGCGCGCCAACGAATTGGTGTCGGTCAACCTCGACGCGGTGATCGCGCCGAGCACCGCCGCGCGTGAACTGCAATCGGCGTTCCAGGCCGGGTTCGATTCAGTGTCCGACGAGCACGCCACCGCACCGCTGCCGTCCGACAGTCGGCTGATTCGACTGGCGGCCGCGATCGCCAAGCACGCCGCAGTGTCAGGCCGCGGCGAGTTGCACAACGTGAACATGTCGCCGTCGGTGGCGGTGGAGACCGCCCTGACAGGTCTGGCGCAAACCGAAGCATTGGCGCCCTCGCAGATCCGTAGCCGGGTCTTGGCGCGGTTCCCCGGGAACAAGGTGCCCCCGCGGCCTCAGTTGGATGCGCTGCTGGCACGAACATCGCTGAAACTCAAGTGGGATAACGAGACTCAGACGTATCACTTCCCCGACACCCAACCCGACAGCGCCACCACGATGCACACCCGCACCCCGACCGGGTTGCCCACGGCCACCGGGCCGTCGATCGTGGTCGACGAGGACGGTGCGACCGGTGCAGCGACACTGAACCGCTCGCTCGGTGAGTGTGGTTTTGTCGCGATCGGTGTGCCGATCTCCCCCGATCGCCCGGGCGAGCACGAGCGGGTGGCCCAGCATCTGGCCGAGGGACATGGCGGCCAGGTGGTCGACGTGACCGGTCGGCTGATCGCCGCGATGCGCTCCTTCGCCGAGCAGCAGGGCGTTTCCTGGGATTTGGTGCGCGGCGCCGACGCGGCCGATGCGACGCCGCTGGATGCCAGCGGCCTTCGGGCGGTGATCGACCGGGTGGTGCCGCAGCTTTGGGCCGAGCTGCAGGCCGCGGTGTTCGACAGTGAAACCAACAGTGCGCCACTGATTCTGACCGAGGTCTCACCGCTGGCCCGCTACGGGCATCTGGACGTGCTGGCCAAGCTCAGCGATCTGGCCGCCCCGCGGCGCCGGCCCGTGTGGGTGGTGCTGCCGCAATTGCGCGGGCAGACGGGCGCCCTGGTCGATCGCAAACCGATCCAACTTGGTTCTCCCGGTGGGCAATTCGTGTTGTGGCGGGGCATGCCCGCCGGTGTTGATGGAGGTGCGTTGTCGTGACATGGGCTGCAAACGATTTGGTGGCGGCGCTGCGCCGACAGGTACTGGCACTCGAAGCCGACCTGAAAGTCCGGGTCGACGGCGACGATCATGACCTACGCCAACCCGGTGTGTTCGACACGTGGAGGCACGACTACGACACGGCTTTCGCCGCCAAGCGCACCGCGTGGACGTGGTTGGAGTGGCGCAACGATCGGGTCACCCAGACCGCCGTCGGCTGGGTGCTGCTGACCGTGTTCGCGCGCTACTGCGAAGACCACGCGTTGGTCAGTCCTCGCTGGATCGGCGGGGCGGACGCCGATCAACGTGCCCAGGCCCTCGACGCCCGGCGCGACTATTTCCAGCAGCATCCCGAGCACACCGACCGCGAATGGCTCGGCCAGATCATCGAGCACTTCGGCAAATTCGACGCCACCAAGGCATTGGTCGATGCGCATGCGCCGTTGCATCTGGTGTCGCCGTCGGGTGATGCCGCACGGGCGCTGCTCGAATTCTGGTGGCAGCAAAGCTCGGACGGCGCGCCGGTCTATTCGTTCAACAATATCGATACTCGCTTCCTGGGCGATGTGTACCAAGACCTGTCCGAGTACGCGAAGAAAACCTACGCGCTGCTGCAAACCCCGGAGTTCGTCGAGGAGTTCATCCTCGACCAGACCATGGAACCGGCGCTGGCCGATCGGCCGTTGGAGGGGTTCACGGTCATCGACCCTGCCTGTGGCTCAGGGCATTTCCTGCTCGGAGCGTTCAAGCGGCTGCATGAGCGGTGGCAAAACGAAGCACCCGCGCTCGGTGCACGAGAGTTGGTCAAGAAGGCCCTCGACGGGGTGTATGGCGTGGACATCAACCCATTCGCCGTTGCCATCGCTCGATTCCGATTGTTGGTCGCGGCGATGCACGCCGCTGGGGATACCTCTATCGAGAAACAGATCCACTACCAACCGCACCTGGCTGCCGGAGACAGTCTGTTGTGGGGCGCGCCCAAGCTGGTACTCGACGACGACATGCTCGGCCTTGGTATTCAAGCCGATCCGACCGAAGATCCTGACGCGCTACGCGCAATCCTGCGACGGAAACACGATGTGGTGGTTGCCAATCCGCCGTACATCACAGTGAAAGATGCCGCCCGAAACACGACCTATCGTGAGCTCTACACAACGCCACACCGCAAGTACGCGCTCAGCGTCCCTTTCATGGAACTGATCTTCGGGCTTGCCTACGGACCTGGCCACACGCGACCGGCAGGGTGGGCCGGACAGATCACCTCGAACTCATTCATGAAGCGCGAGTTCGGTTCCAAACTGATTGAAGAGTTCCTTCCAACCGTGGATCTGCAGTTTGTGATCGACTCGGAGGGCGCATGGATTCCTGGTCACAATATGGATGGAACTCCGACCACCATTCTCGTCGGGCGCAGCCGACCGCCAGTCGCTCCGACTCTGCGTGCAGTGCTCAGCTTGGGGGTAAGGGAGACTCCCGCCGACGCGGTAAAGACCGGATTCGGTCCCTACTGGGCCACGATCGTAGAGCACGTCGGCGAGGCTGGCTACGAAGACCAGTTCATCAGTGTCGCCGATCTGCCGCGTCACCGCCTAAGGAGCCACCCCTGGAGCCTGAGCGGCGGCGGCGCAGTTGAACTGTTGGGATTGATCAATTCGCAGTCAGAGCCTCTAGGCGAGACTATCTCTGATTCAGGTTTTGGCGCAGTAACGGCTGAAGACTCCGCATACCTACTTGGGCAGGGCGCTCTCAGCAGGCACCGAATTCCAATGGACTATATTCGCCCGGTCGTCGAGGGCGAGGCACTTCGAGATTGGGAAGTCCAGCCGACGACTGCTGCGCTATGGCCTTATGACACCAATAACCTCGACGCAAAAATACCGGCAAGCGCCGCGATGCTGCTGTGGCCATACCGATGCACCCTGGTGGTTCGAACGAATCTTGGCCAGACGCAAATAGAACGCGGGCTCGAATGGTTTGAGTATTCGTTCTTCTTCAAGAATCGCTACAAAGTTCCCCTCTCGATCGCGTTCGCCTTCATCGCGAGTCACAACCACTTCGTGTTGGACCGCGGCAGGAAGGTTTTCAAGCAGTCGGCACCAGTGATCAAGCTGCACGAGGGTGCGTCGGTGGAAGATCATCTGCGGCTGTTGGGCGTGCTGAATTCGTCAGTGGCATGCTTCTGGCTCAGGCAGAACAGTCAGCCAAAGGGCGGCGCCGCAGAACACCCTTGGTCACGAACCTACGAGTTCACTGGAACCACCCTCAAAGACTTCCCCCTCCCGGCGAGCACACCTACCGAATACCCGAAGCGCCTCGACGGCCTTGCCCTCGATCTGCAGCACCAGTCCCCTGCAGAACTAGTAACCCGCGAGAGACCAACCGCAGCGAACTTCGAATCTGCACGCATCGAGTCAGATCGACTGCGCAGCTTGATGATTGCCCAGCAAGAAGAACTCGACTGGGACTTCTACCGTATCTACGGCCTGATCGATGAAGACCTGACCCACCGGGGTGAAGTACCCGGCATCGCACTCGGCGAACGAACCTTCGAGATCGCACTGGCCCGCGGCATGCAGGACGGCGAGGAGACCGCGTGGTTCGAGCGGCATGGCTCCACTCCGATCACGGAGATCCCCGATCACCTGCCCGACGACTACCGAAAGTTGTTGCAGCGCCGGCTCGACGCCATCGAGTCCAACCCGAATGTCCGGCTGTTGGAAAAGCCGGAATACAAGCGCCGCTGGGCTTCCGAGCCGTGGGACAAGCAGGTCGAATCCGCGCTGCGCGGTTGGCTGCTCGACCGCGTGGAAGACAAGGCGCTGTGGTTCGACCGCGACGGCCGGCCGACCCCGCAGTCGGTGGCCCAGCTGGCCGACATCCTCGACCGCAATGAGGATTTCCGTCACGTCCTGCAACTGTGGGCCGGGGACACCAGCGTCTCTACCGGCAAGGCACTGGCGAAACTGCTTGCCGATGAAGCGGTTCCGTTCCTGTCCGCCTACCGCTACAAGCCCACCGGGCTGGACAAGCGCGCGGCGTGGGAGGATACCTGGGCGTTGCAGCGCCGCGAAGACGCCGGCGAGAAGCTTGCCGAGGCAATTCCGGTGCCCCCGAAGTACAAGCCCACCGACTTCGCCAAGCCGTCGTACTGGTCGCAACGTGGCAAGCTCGACGTGCCCAAAGAACGGTTCATCTCCTACCCAAACGCGGGCCGCGATACCGACGCGACCGAGTTGCTGGGCTGGGCCGGTTGGGATCACGCCGAGCAGGCTCTGGCCCTGGCCGCATTGGTCAGTCAGCGCATCGACGAAGGCTGGGACGCAACCAATCTCACGCCGCTGCTGGCCGGAGTTCATGAACTTGCACCCTGGGTTCGTCAGTGGCACAACGAGATCGACCCCGAGTACGGCGAATCCGTCGCCGACACCATCGACGGTGAACTCTCCATCCGGCTCAACGAATTGCACCTGACGGTGACCGACCTGACCAGTTGGCGGCCCGCGCCGACAGCCCGCGGCCGAAGGACCAGAAACTCATGACCACCCTCCTCCGCGATGTCATCAACATCCCCGAACGCGTCGGCAGTGACGACTACGTGCTGCGCCTCACCGACAGCACCGATGACGACCAACACGTGCAGGCCACCGTCGACCAGTACGTCCTCACCGACTCGCTGCGCGACAACTTCATCGCCTCCCTCGACCTGGTGGCAGATGCGGTGAACCGCAATACTTCTCGCGCTGCCTACCTGACCGGATCGTTCGGCTCTGGGAAGAGCCACTTCATGGCCGTGCTGTACGCGCTGCTCGGCAATCACCCCGCGGTGCGGACACCGAAGTTCACCGAACTCACCGGCCACTACGACGGCGCTCTCACCGGCAAGAAGCTGCTGCGGCTCACCTACCACCTGCTCGGCGCCACCTCGCTGGAGCAGGCCGTGCTGCGCGGCTACGTCGAGCAGATCACCCGACTACATCCCGAGGCGCCGCTCCCGGCCGTACACGTCTCCGACAAACTGCTCACCGACGCCGAGAACCTGCGCGCCCGCATGGGTGACGACGAGTTCCTGGCCGGTCTCGGTGGCAGCGGCGATAACGCCGGCGGGTGGGGCACCATCCTGGGCGGTGGCTGGGACCTGCCGCGTTACCAGGCCGCGTTAACCGCCGGACCGGAGGATCCCGAACGGCGCGAACTGGTTTCGGCGTTGGTCAACAGCTACTACAGCGCCTTCACCGAGACCGCCGACTATATCGATCTGGACCGCGGACTGGTGGTCATCTCCGAGCACGCCAAAGCCCTCGGCTACGACGGCGTCGTCCTGTTCCTCGACGAACTGGTGCTGTGGCTGGCGTTCTCGGTCCGCGATGCGGAGTTCTTCGCCCGCGAATCGCAGAAGATCACCAAACTCGTCGAGTCCTCGGGCCGCCAGCGGCCAATTCCGTTGGTGTCATTCATCTCCCGTCAGATGGACTTGCGCAAATGGTTCGCGGACGCGGGCGCCTCGGGCGCCGAGCAGGAAGCCCTCGACCGTGCATTCCAATATCAGCAGGGCCGGTTCGCCGAGATCGAATTGGGCGACGACAACCTCGCCGAAGTCGCCCACGCCCGGCTGCTCACCCCGAAAGATGACGCCGCCCGCGCCATCCTCGATCAGGCCTTCAAGGACATGACCCGCCGTCCCGAGGTGTGGGATGTGTTGCGCGACAGTCTCAACACCGACGACAAGCACCGCGGTGCGTCGGAAGCCGAGTTCAAACTGACCTACCCGTTCTCCCCCGTTCTGGTCTCGACGCTGCGCAACCTGTCCTCGGTGATGCAGCGTGAACGCACCGTGCTCAAGGTCATGCAGCGCATGCTGGTGGACCGCCGGGACACCCTGACCATCGACGACCTGATTCCCGTCGGCGACGCGTTCGACTATCTGGTTGAGGGCAGCGAGCCGATCGACAAACACGCCGGCACCATCTTCAAAGCTGCCCGTGACCTCTACGAAAACCGGCTACTGCCCTCACTTCTGGAGGCCCACGGCGTTACCCGTGAGCAACTCGCCGACGACCCCGCCTCGGTGCCCAACGGTTTCCGGGGCCCGGACCGCATCGCCAAGACCCTGTTGCTCTCGGCGATCGCACCCAATGTGCCCGCGCTACGGGACATCACCGCGCCGCGGCTCGCGGCGCTGAACCACGGCTCGATCAAGGCCCGCATCGCCGGCGGCGAAGCACGCGTGGCACTCGGCGTGGTCCGCGACTGGGCGAAAAAGGACGTCCCCGAGATCAGCCTGACCGAGGGCACCAACCCGGTGATCCGGGTCCAGCTCGCCGAGGTCGACTACCAATCGATCCTGGATCGCATTCGCGCCGAAGACAGTTCGGGTAAGCGCCGCGTGCTGATCCGCAAGCTGATCCACCACGCCCTGGGCGTCACCAACGAGGCCGACCTGGGTGGAGCGGCCACCCGCACCCTGATCTGGCGGGGTTCGCGCCGCGAGGTCGACGTGGTGTTCGGCAATGTGCGGGATGCCGGTTCGCTGACCGAGTTGGCCTTCGACAACCGTCCCGGCACCTGGCGCGTCGTGGTCGACTATCCCTTCGACGACGCCGGCTACACCAGCGCCGACGACATCAGCCGGATCGACCGACTGCTGTCCAGCGGATCGGGCCGCCAGACCATCGTGTGGTTACCGCACTTCTTCTCCGAGTCGGCGATAGAAGACCTGGCCCTGCTGGTCAAACTGGACTGGCTGTTCACCGACAAGAGCGGTGACCGGTGGAACGAGAACTCCAACCACCTGGGCGCCACCGAACAGGCCCAAGCCCGCGGCATTCTGGAAAACCTGTTCAGCGGCACCATGACCAGCTTCCAGAACCTGCTCAAGCAGGCCTACGGCGTCGAACCGGCCGACCCCAAGCGCATCACCGCCGAATCCCAGCAGTTCGAGGTGCTGACCTCACTGAGCCGCGACTTCCAGCCGAAGATGCCGCCCGCGGCCAGCCTGGAAGACGCATTCATCAAGATCGTCGACCAGGCGTACGGCGCGACCTACCCCAGCCATCCGGTATTCGAGCCCGAGAGCGAAGAACTCACCACCCGTAACTTCGAGACGGTCCGCGACTATGTCGAGCAGGCCAGCACCCAACCCGAAGGCCGGGTACTGACCAATCCCGGCGACCGTAAGGTGTTGCGGCGCATCGCTGGACCACTGCAGGTCGGCAAAGCCACCGAAGACCACTACCTATTTTCCGAGACCACGTTCGTCTTCTGGGCGCAGGAACTGGACCGGGTTGCCTCTGCGGGTGCGCCGGTGACCGTCCGGGCGCTGCAGACCCACATCGAAGGTCTAGCGCCGGCATGGGGTTTGCGTTCCGAGTCGCGCGATCTGGTGATCAGTGCCTGGGCACTACTGCGTAAGCGGGCCTGGTTCGAGGCCGGCAGTGCCGTCATTGCACCCAAGTTGGGCGGCCTACGTCCCAACATCGAACTGCGCGCCGAGGAGTTGCCAGAGCAGCAGGCGTGGGTTACCGCCCGCTCCAATGCGTCGAAGTTGTTCGGCTACACCATCCCCCGCACCTATCTGACCGGCGCCAATATCGCCGAGTTCGCCGACCAGGTGCGCACCAAGGCCACATCCGGTCTGGCGCCGCTGGCCAACCTGGTGGCGGAACTCGATTCTGGCTATGGACATCTGGATTCGGTGTCCGGCGAAGGTGACCGGTTGACCGCGGTGCGGGCGTTGCGTGGATTCGTCGAAACACTGTCCGCAACCTCGGGCAATGTCGCCGCTATCAAGACGATGGCGGCGGTGTCACTGCCGGTCGGGTTGGAGACGGCCGGGCAGATTCTGGCCGACGCCGCCGCCGACACCCAGGCCCTGCGCGACTTCAAGTGGGACCTGCTGCGTCCAGTCAAAGACGCGACCACGCGCAACGATGAGGACGGCGAAAACGCCAGCCGCATCTGGTTGCAACTACAGAATGCCGTCGCCGTTCCCGGTAAATCCCTCAGCGATGAGCTGGCCGTCGGGATGAACAAGCTGGTCTCGTGGGTGGTGCGCGACAATCCGAAGCCGCCGCCTGGCCCAGCGCCGAAGCCTCGCGCGGAGGTGGTGCTCAACAGCACCGCCGATCTCGGCGGACTGCAGGAACAGCTGACCTCCGCCCTTGAACCGGGCAAGAAGATCCACGTGCACTGGTGGGTGGAATGAGCGCGCTGATCGCCACCGAACCGATCATCCGGGCCCGATTGAAAAAGGCCAGCGACAAGCAGCATCGGCACGGCGTACTCGGATTGCGGGCCCAACCCCGTTGGGATGGCCAGGTTTTCGAACACGACGGCAAGCCCGTCACGGTCGTCCCATGCCCGTCGGTGCTGGCCATCTGGCAGGCCATCGAAGAACGTAGCCCCGATCAGTGGACCGTGGTGCTGACCGATGTCGACGATGACGATCTTGGTGACACCGTGCAGGCACATCTGATCGAATGCCGACTGTTCACCCCCGACCCGTGGGATGCGTTGCGCAGTAACTTCTCTGCCACCACCGTGGAGCCGGCACTCTACCGGTCGACCAACGACCGCGCCCTGGCCAACGGGCTGCTGAGCGTGGTCACCTCCTACACCCCCGCGCCGGGCGGTGTGCTGACCCGCAACCACGCCATGACCGCCGTCGCCCGCGACGTGCTCGGCATGGTCAAGGGCAGCGATGTCGAGGTCGATACCTTCGCGGTGCTGGAGTGGAGCCGCTCCTCGAACGCAGCCAAGCTGGCCGACCTGCGCGTCCACGGTGAGCTGGCGTCGGCTGTCACCGGCTGGCTGGCGGACCGGTCCGGCAAGCTCAACGAGCCGGTGCGGATCCTGTTGGAATCCGGCCGCATTGCCGATCTGGTACCGCTCGGTGTAGTCGCCGGATTGTTCTGCCAGCCCGAGGCCTCCGACGAACGCGCCCTCGGAATGTTCCTCGGCCAATACGGACTGGGCGCACTCAGCGCCGACGATCTGCAGAACTGGTACACGCACGCCCGCGGATTGGTGACGTCGTTGCTGGCTGTTGACCAGCAGCAGGCGGTATTGCAGGCCGCGGCATCGATCGTCGACGAACTGCGGATCGGCGCTGCCGCCGCCTCGTCGGACCTGTTGCCGCACGGGTTGGCTGCCCGGATCAATGCGCTTGCCGCGGCAGTGAGTGCGTCCGAACCGGCACTGGCCGAGGTCGAAAGATTGTGGGTCGAGGTCAACAAGCATCTGCTGGCGGCGACCTCGTCGCCGGTGAGCGCTTTCGACGGTGCGGTGCGACTGGTGCGGTGGCTGCGAACATCGGCTGAGACCGGCACCGGGTTGGGCGATACCTTCCAGCGTTATATCGGCTCCGATTCGTGGGTGGACTCCGCACTGGTCAAGGCGCGGCGTGGCTCGGAAAACCCCACTGCTGCAGCAGCTCTGCGCGTGGTGATCGAGCGCACCGTGGAATGTCGCGCCGAGTTTGATCGGCAATTCGCGACCGCACTGGCCGATGCCCCGCACCCGAAGGTGCCCGTCATCGAAAACGTCGTCCGTGACGCCGTGGTGCCCATCGCTCGCCAGGCTCCGACGCTGCTGTTGGTGGTCGACGCGTTGTCGATGGCCGCCGCGAATGAACTCGTCGTCGCCCTGCAGCAGGACGGCTGGACTGAGATCTCCACGGGCGCCGGGACGCATCGATCGGGAGCGTTGGCGGTACTGCCGACGCTGACGCAGCGCAGCCGATGCTCGCTGCTGTGCGGGGAATTGCATGAAGGCCCGGATACCGTTGAGCGAACCGGCTTTTTGGCGTTGATCCGCGAGGCCGGCCTGGCTGCCACCGGCGGCGTGACCGACCCGATCTTCCACAAGAAGGCACTGGAAGCCCGTACCAGTGGCGCGTCGCTGGCCACCGATGTCAATAACGCTATCGCCGATACCGACCACCAACCTCTGGTTGCCGTCGTGCTGAACTATGTCGACGACACGCTGCACCACACCGACCCGGGCGGCACCGACTGGACGGTCAACACCATCACGCATCTGCGAGCACTGCTGGCCGCCGCCAAGAGCGCCGGGCGCGCGGTGGTGATCACCTCCGACCACGGACACATCATCGAATACGGCACCAGCGCCAAGGTCGACCGTGCCAACACCTACGGCCAACGCGCACACGGTGATTTCGCGGCGATGGACCCTGCGCGTGAATTGATTGTCGAGGGGCCGCGGGTCCTCACGGCCGATCACCGCGTGGTGCTGGCGGTCGACGAAACCATCCGCTACGGCGCGCGCAACGCCGGCTATCACGGCGGCGCGACCCCGGCCGAGGCCATCGTGCCGGTCCTGGCCTTCGTCCCCGGTTTGGTCGAGGGCTGGGCGACACCGGTCATCGGGGCCGAACCGTCGTGGTGGTATCCGGGACCGGTTTCAACGCCGGTGGTGGTGCGCCAGAAGTCCACTGCACCAAGCCTGTTCGACGATGAGCCCGTAACTACTCAGAACCCACTGCCGGACAAGGTAATTCGCAGCAAGGTCTTCGCCGCACAGGTCAAGCTGGCCGGCCGCGTCGTCGTCAAACCCGCGGAGATCAAGGCGCTCTTGACCATCCTGCTGAGTTCGCATGAGATCACCTTCGAGCAGGCCGCCACGGTCCTCGGGGTCGCCGCCGCGAGGGTCAAGGGCGCGCTGATGCAGACCAAGCTCATCCTCGACGTCGAAGGCTACGAGGTGCTGCGCGTCGGCGGCGGCGTGGTCAGCGTCGATGCCGCGGCGTTGGCCGAACAGTTCGGGGTGCAGCCGTGACGTCTCCCGTCTCGGCACGGCGCCGCCGCGAAATCCTCGACGCGCTCCGTCGTGGCACGGTGCCCTCCAACGGTCTGGACCAACTCGCCGTCGGTCTGGGCCGATTCGAGGCCGAACTTGATGCCGAACTCGACGTAGTGGCGGCCGGCGGCGCCATGTTCAAAGCGGTCCGAGGCGAATACGGTTCTGGCAAAACCTTTTTCGCGCGGTGGCTCGGAGATCGAGCCATGAAGAAGGGCTTCGCCGTCGCCGAGGTGCAGATCAACGAGATCGACACTCCCCTGCACAAGCTCGAAACCGTGTACCGGCGATGCATTGAATCGCTGCGCACCGCGTCGATCCAGCCCAGCGCGCTGCGACCGATCCTCGATGCCTGGCTGTTCACCATCGAAGACGACGCCGCACAGCAGAACATCGAAGTCGATGCACTACTGGAACGCCGACTCGCTGACGTCGCGACCCAGGCCCCGGTGTTTCCCTTGGCAATCCGCGCGTATCGGCGGTTCGTCGCCGAGGGCGATCACGATGGCGCCGATGCTCTGGTCGCGTGGCTCGGAGGGCAACCGCACATCGCCGCATCGGTGAAACGCAGCGCGGGCATCAAAGGCGACCTGGACCACTATCTGGCTCTGGGTTTCCTTCGTGGGCTGCTGGCCATCCTCGCCGACGCCGGGAACCCCGGCCTGCTGCTGGTACTCGACGAGGTCGAGACCCTGCAACGCATCCGCAGCGACGCCCGCGCCAAAGCCTTGAATGCGCTGCGGCAGTTGATCGATGAGGTACACGACGGACACTTCCCCGGCTTGTATCTGCTCATAACCGGCACGCCCGCCTTCTTTGAAGGGCGCCAAGGTATTCCGTTGCTCCCACCGCTGGCCGACCGGTTGCACACCGAATTCGCCAAAGACCCACGCTTCGACAATCCGCGGGCACCGCAATTGCGACTGAGCGGATTCGACCAAGACAGACTGATAGAACTCGGTGGTCGGGTGCGCGACCTGTATGTCAGCGGTGTGCCCGACGCCGAACGGGTCGGCGCGGTTGCTTCGGATGCGTTTGTGGCACAGTTCGCCGCCGCGGTCGCAGGGCAACTCGGCGGCAAGGTCGGTATCGCGCCGCGGCTGTTCCTGCGCAAGCTGGTCGACGTGCTGGACAAGGTCGAACAGTTCCCAGACTTCGACCCGTACAAGGATTACGAGGTGTCGATCGGTGCGGCCGAGTTGTCCGATGCCGAGCGCGCTGCACTGACCGCCGACGACATTCCACTCGATCTGTGATGGATCCGTTCGACCTGCTGCATGCCGGAGTGCAATACCACGTGGCAAACACGCTGCGGTGGAACGGACTTCGTCCCACCCAAGCAGCAGCCGTCGAACCGATCGTGTCCGGTCACGATGCGCTGGTCCTTGCCCCCACCGCTGGCGGCAAGACCGAGGCCGCGATGTTCCCGGTGCTGTCACGCATGGCCACCGAAGAGTGGCAAGGCGTCTCGGTGCTCTACATCTGCCCGCTGCGGGCGCTGTTGAACAATCTGCAGCCTCGCATAGATGGTTACTGTCGCTGGCTGGGTCGATCGGCAGCTGTGTGGCATGGCGACGTGAGCCAAGGTCAACGCCAACGCATCCTGGTCGATCGGCCCGACGTCCTTCTGACGACACCCGAGTCGATCGATTCGATGTTGGTGTCTACCAAGGTCGATCCGCGGATGCTGTTCGCTGGACTCCAAGCGGTTGTGGTCGATGAGATCCACGCGTTCGCCGGTGACGATCGCGGCTGGCATCTGCTCGCGGTGCTGGAACGCTTGTCACGCATCGCGGGACGGGAGTTGCAACGCATCGGGTTGTCGGCCACTGTCGGCAATCCCGATGAACTGCTGAGCTGGCTGCAGGGAGGGTTCCGGTCCCGTACGAGTTCCGTCGCGGCGCCCGCCGCTCCCCCTGCCACTGCCGCACCGGAATTGACCGTCGACTACGTGGCGTCAATCAGCAACGCCGCCACCGTAATTGCATCGCTGCATCAGGGCGAGAAGCGATTGGTGTTCGTCGACAGCCGCCGCCAGGCCGAGGAACTCGGAGCTGCACTCCGTGGCCGCGGAATCGAAACGTACCTGTCGCATTCCTCGCTGTCGGCGGCAGAAAGGCGGCGATCCGAGGAGGCGTTTGGCGAGGCCCGAGACACCGTCATCGTCGCCACTTCCACGCTGGAGCTCGGGATCGACGTCGGCGACTTGGATCGGGTCATCCAGATCGGCTCGACCCGGACGGTCGCGTCATTCCTCCAACGACTCGGCCGCACCGGGCGGCGGGCCGGGACGGTGCGTAACTGTTTGTTTCTGTGCGTCGAGGACGAACAGGTGCTGCTGGCCGCCGGCATGCTCAAACGGTGGTCCGATGGCTGGGTGGAACCCATTGTGCCGCCACCACATCCGCGACACATCGCCGCGCAGCAGTTGATGGCGGTGTGCCTGCAGGAGCATCGCTTGAGCGCCGGCGAATGGTCGACATGGTGGGGTGATCTGCCGGTGTTCGACGATTCAGCACCAGCAATCGTGGACTACCTCATCGCCGAAGGCTTCTTCGAGCGGGATGGGCCGTTCTTGCACATCGGGCCGGAAGCTGAGCGACGGTTCGGCCGTCGATATTTCTCCGACCTGACCGCGGTGTTCACCGCACCACCGGAGTTCATCGTCCTAGCCGGACGCGTAGAGATCGGCACGATCGGCACCGATGTACTCACCGAGCCGAGCGAGGGACCACGGGTCCTCCTGCTGGCCGGCCGATCGTGGACAGTCACCCACGTTGACTGGGACCGGCGCCGGTGCTTCGTCGACCCGGCGAAAGAGGGCGGCAAAGCCAAGTGGTCTGGTTCTGGTGCAGGCTTGTCATTCGACATCGCCCGCGGTATACGGGAGGTGCTTTGTGGCGCACTACCCGCAGGCGTGACCTTCACTGGTCGCGCAACCACGGTGCTCGGCGAACTTCGCGCCACCTACAGCGATTGTGTGGCCTCGGACCGACTGATCGTTCGATTGCCGAGTGACTCCGCCGGCCGGTGGTGGACCTGGGCCGGTACCGCGGCCAACCGATCGCTGCAGGCGTCGCTGCCGGGGCTAATCGATCCCCGGCAACGCATCGACGAGAAGTCGATACGGCTACTTCCCGACGTGACTGTTCACGAGTTCTCCGCCGCGCTCGCTGACATCGAATGGCGGGATCCACTGGTGGACACCAATGCGCTTCGGGGACTGAAGTTTTCGTCGGCACTACCAGATAGCCTGGCGAAGCACACGCTGGGCACCCGTCTTGGCGACATCGAACGCGCCAGCGCGATTACCAACGAAACTCGGATCATCGTGAAGTAGGAGGCCGACATGATCGACAGCACCACCCGGGGAGGCATCGTTCAGGCGCTGAGTTCGTGGGATCGCGCCGCCGTCGCCGGGCGGGTTGCCGAGGCCGACGAACTTCAACACCAGTTCATCCAGCGATTCCCCGTCGCCAAATGGCCCGCGTTGCCGCTGGAGGAGTACGCGCTGGGCCAGGGCGCTCAGGACACCGTCTCGTGGTGGATGGAGTACAAGACCGGACCGGTCGGCAGCATCAAGGGCGGCTCCGCCCACAAGCACCTCATCTTCCTTGCCCGAAACGGATCGTGGCGATTCCCCAAGGAATACGAATCGGTCGACCGGGCGTGGGCCGCGGTCCGAGAGGGCTTCGTCGAGATGCTGGACCTCGGGGCCAACGGCCAGTTCGATGACGCCGACGACATCAAGGTACTCACCGGCGCTCCCGCTTTGCGCACCAAGTTGCTCTACATGTACTACCCGGACGGGCTGCTTCCGGTGTTTTCCAAAGCGCACATCGATCACTATCTGCACGCCCTCGGCGAAGCACCGGCCTCTTCAGTGGTGCGGGCGAACCGGCAGCTGCTCGATATGTTGCGGGCCGTGCCCGAGCTTGCCGAGCTCACCAACCATCAACTCGGCATCTTCCTCTACCACTGGAACAATCCGCGCCCATCGCAACGCGTCGTCAAGATCGCGCCCGGGGAGCGTGGCGCGTTCTGGGACGACTGTCGCAAGAACGGGTACATCTGCGTCGGCTGGGATGAGGTCGGAGACTTGGCACAGTACGAGAACAAGGATGCGTTCAAAGACGCGTTCCGGGAACACTATCCGTATAACCGGGTCGAGAGACAGGTCAGCCGCAAGGCCAATGAACTGTGGACCTTGACCGAGCTGCAGCCAGGCGACACCGTCATCGCCAATCGGGGCACCACCGAGATCCTCGCAGTCGGAACAGTCAACGACACCGGCTACCTCTGGCGTCCCGAACGCGAACAGTACAAGCACACCGTCGGTGTGGACTGGGATACCTCAAAGGCTGCTCCGATCGAGCCGGTGCGGGCATGGGCCACCACGACGGTGTCGAAAGTGCCTGCCACACTGCTGCGCCGACTGCTGGGCGGCGGCGGCACGACAGAGATACCCGTCGAGACCGACACGATCTACCTCGACCTGGAATCGGCGCTCGGCCGTCGCGGTCAAGCCGTGCTGTACGGACCGCCGGGAACCGGCAAGACCTATATAGGCCGCCGGGCCGCGGTGTGGCTGCTGGAGGGCGGCAGCCAAGGCGCCAACGCACTGCTCAGTGATGAGGCTCTCCTTGCCGCGCGCGAGCGTGCGCTCAGTACTGCACCGGATACGTCAACGGCGGCGAGACTGACCCGGGTGACCTTCCATCCGTCGTATGCCTACGAGGACTTCATCGAAGGTTTCCGGCCACAGCAGACTGACAGCGGCACCATGCACCTTGTCCTCACCGACGGGGTGTTCAAACGCGTCTGCGATACCGCACGCGAAGAGAGCAATTGTCAATACCTGTGGATCGGGGTGTTTCAGGCGACCTCCGTTTCGGTGTGTTGATCGCCGTCTGACGGT
>NZ_JBJIAI010000037.1:0-30888 GCF_045311035.1 Mycobacterium sp. SMC-13 | reverse complement strand
TGAAATCACCTACAGCGCAAGGTCGCTCGGCGATTGCCCCTTAGCGCCGGATTTCGTCAATCTGCTCCCCGACCCCCGAAACCGGCACTGGCTGTGCTGGCCAGGACCTGGGCTCCGGTAGCGGTCTTGCTCTCGGACGAGGGCCTCGCCGGCGTCAGAATCGACGTGTACAACGACACCGACGCGGAGCTGCGTGGTGAATTGACCTTGACGGCAACGAATTCCGTGGGCGTTGCGGTGGACGCCACTCGACCGATCACGGTGCCCCCGGCCTCGTCGACGACCTTCCACGATACCGAGCTGTCAGGACAATTCCGAGATCTGTCACAGGCCTATCAATTCGGCCCGCCGACAGCGGATGCCGTCCAGGCCCGGGTCACCTTCGACGGCAGACCGACCGTGTACGACGTGCTGGTCGTGAATCCTGCAGGCAGGCAAGCAGCTTCACTGCTGACCGCGACGGCATCCCCGGTATCGGAAGGCATATGGGTGCTCGAGTTGGTGTCCGAGGTCGCGTTGCGGTACATCGAAATCGAGATTTCTGGTTGGCGGGTCAGCGACAACTATTTCCACGTGGCCGCACGACTACCGCGTCAGATCATGGTGACCCGGCAGAGCGGCGGTGAGTCGCCGACCGGAACAGTCGGGTCGATCGATCTGCGCGCGTCGATTCCGATACGGAGATCGGTGTGATCGTTCCTGAGGTGCAGGTTCCGGGTCACCACGTCCGGGTCGGTTGCGATGTGGTGAGTCTCGACGAGATCGAACACTCCGTGTCGACGTTCGGCGCGCGGTTCCTCGCCAAGATCTATACCGACGACGAGCTGGCCGCATGTGCCGGACCGAGCCGGCTTTCTCGACTCGCGGCCCGATTCGCCGCTAAAGAGGCCGCTATCAAGGCATTTTCACGCCCAGATGCCGCCTTCGTGCCCCGCGAGATCGAAGTGGTGACGGCGAAACCGCTCGTCACCCTCCGGTTGAGTGGCTCGGCCGCAGAGCTGGCGGCCGAGCAGCAATGGCGGCAAATCTCGCTGTCGCTGACACATTCCGAGTGCCACGCTGCCGCCGTCGTGGTCGCCGTCTGCGGGCCAATTTCACTTGACCCGTCTTGATCGTGTGAAGTTGCTGTAATTGCTCATGTGCGTTTCCAGCAACCTCAATGGGCAGGTCTGTTCACCATTGCACCGAGCGAAGTGATTGCCGAAGTTGGCCTTTAAAACCATATTTGTGCCGGGTTGTTCCGCGTCCAACCAGCCGGCGGCGCAAGGCGCAGCGCATGATTTAGCGATGATTGCCGACATCTCTGTAAATTTGCCATCCGGGGGTGCCTTCATTACTGTCTAAGCCACACGAATAGGTTTGGAGGGAGCCGACGTGGGACCGCGACGTAGGACTGCGATTTCGAAGTGGATTACGCCGCTGTGGCCGATCACGTTGGTGGGCATCGTGCTCGGTGCGCTGATCGGGGCGTTCGCCTTGGCCCCGAGCAAAGACGTGACTGCGAGTACCACGATTCGAGTCGATGAACCGATCGAGGCCAACCAAATCATGCTCGGCACGCAGCCGCTGCTGAACACGATGCCCGATTACATGTCGGGCGAATTGGCCTATCTGTCATCGCCCAGCTATCTGGACTCCGTCGCCAAGAAGCTCGGGGAAAGCAAGAAGCCCAAGCTGTCTGCATCGCAGGCAGGGAAGTCGAACCTCGTCACGCTCTCAGCCACCGCTGCCAATGCAGACGAAGCTCGCCGGACTGTCGATGCTGCCGTCACCGTCTTCACCGGTCACGTGTTCGATCAGAACCAGCAGCGGTATCAGTCCAGCCTCGACGCCGTCAACGCTGTCATCCCCAAACTCGAAGAAGCTCAACGGGCAAGTGAACCGGTGGCCACCCGCCCGACCGACGAGCTGGTCCAGCTGTATTTCCGGCGCACGTCGCTGCAGGTCGAGTTGCTGCGTACGCCAGGTGTGCAGACCGTCGAGCCGACCCGCATCGCCGAAGCGACCGGACTGCTGAGTTCGCCGGCGTTGGGCCCCATCGGTGGCGGGCTCCTCGGAGGCATCGTGGCACTGGCCGGGGCCATGGTGTGGCGCTCGCGCTCCGGCACCATCACGTCGGTTACCCAGTTGGACGGTGACGACAAGCTCGCGCTCCGGCCGGTACTCCGACTCGCGCGGCGGCAGGTTGACGAGCAGGCGGCGCGCACGATCTATGCGCAACTCCCCCGCCCGTGTACCGGCACCATCCTCGTGGTCGGGGCGTCCGCCGAGTCGGGCTCCGCGACGGTGGCACGGCATATCGCCTTTGCCGCCGCCGAGCACGGCGAGGCCGTCAGTGAGGATCTCGCCGATGGCGACGGCGCCAACCGCGCCGAGACGACAATCCTCGACGGTGGCACCTGGAGTTCACCCGTCGCGGTCGAGGCGGCCGACACGGCCGACCAGATCGTGGTTGCCGTGCGGATCGGCTTCGACACCACTTCCGACGTCGATATCGCCGCCCGGTCCATCGCGCACCGCGACATTCCGGTGTCTGTCGTGGCGACGCGCGCGTGACAGCCCGCGTCAGCCCGCAAGCACGGCTGTGACCGAACCATGCTGATGGCAACGAAACCCCGCGCCGCAACCGGGTCTGCCACAGGTGGCGAACTCCGGCTGGGATGGCTGTCGCCGGCCGTGGTGTCGCTTGCCGTCGGCTCGAGCGCGATCCTGCTGACTGCCTCGGTCGACGATCAGCAGTTCCGGACGTATTGGCAGGAACCGAAAGTCGTGACGGACAGCATGTTGTGGCTGTTCGAGTGCGGCGTGCTCGCCTTCGCCTTCGGCGCGATGATCGCCATCGCTGCCATGCCCGCCCGAGACAATCTGGCCACGGTATGGCCGGCGTTGTCGGAACGGCGCCGCGCCGCCCTCGAACGCGCCAGCACGGTACTGACAACCCTGACCATCGTCGGATACGTGGGGTTCGCGGTTCTGATCGTCAAGAGTGGACTCGGACCCGCCGAGCTGTTCGGCGGATCTGACCACCCGTGGGATGCCCCGGCCAAAACGGCCATCGGCAACATCCCCGGGGTAACCGCCCTGACTCAGATCGGCATCGCCGCGGTCGTCATCTCCGCAATCCTGCTGGCGCACAGTTACTCCCGCGCGGAGCTGATAAAGCTGCTCGTCGTCCTGGCGTTGTCGGTGCCGCGCTCGTACATCTACTCGGAGCGCCTCGCGATCCTCGAGCTCGTCGTCCCCGTGGTGGTCGTCGGTGCCGGCTGGCTTTCCACCCGCGGCCGGAAGCGCCGCACCATCGCTCGCGCCATCCCCGTGGCCGGTATCGCGCTGGTGATCGTCACGTTCGCGTTCTTCGAGTACTTCCGGTCGTGGATGTTCTACCGGATGCATGGAGAAGATTCGTTCCCCACGTTCGTGCTGAATCGGCTGGCGGGCTACTACGCGACAGCCATCAACAACGGCGCCGTCATCGTCGATCACATGACCTGGCCGGGGCGGCTCCCGTACGACACGCTCGAGTCGTTCTGGTCGGTGCAAGGCATCTATCAACTTCGGCTCTACGAACGCCTCGGCGGTCATGATCGGCCCTACCCCAAGACATTTGATCCAGATTCTCCCTACTACCGGGTCCTCGAGCAGTACGCGAACCCAGAGTTCAACAACCCCAGCGGGTACGAGGCTCCGTTCGTCGATTACGGCTCGATCGGCGGTCTCGTGTTCTTCTTCGTACTCGGCGTGGTCGCCGGGCTGCTCTACCGCCACTTCTGCAGGGGAAGCCTGGGCGGCCTCCTCGTGTATCCGATGTTCTTCACGGGGCTGGTCGAGTGGCCGCGGTACATGTACTGGGTCCAGGGCCGCGTCACCTACGCCTGGGTCGGCCTTGCCGCGGTAATTGTGGCGGTGCTCCTCACCGAACGCAGAGCTCGTCGCCGCGCGACGATCTGGCCGAAGCGGGCCCACGCCGCTGAATCAGTAGTAGTCGCAGTCGACTGAGAGGGGACGCTCCGTGCGAGGTCGGGCAATGTTTGCGGCACTCGGCGCCGTGGTGATGATGGTCGCCGCCTGCAAACCCATGTCGGTCGCGGACGACGGTGACGTCCGCGACGACACCGCCGCATTGCAGGCACAGTTCGACGCGGTCGAACCTGGCGCGACCCTGACCCTGGAACCCCGGGCCTACCACCACCGGGGCATCCTCACCGTTCGGGTACCTAACGTCACGATCAACGGCAACGGCGCCACGCTGACCGCGACCAATGACGAGACGTCTGCTGTCGACATTCTGGGCGACGGCATCACCCTCACCGACGTGACACTTGCCGCCCCGTCCGAGGGCAAGCGCTGGATGGGCGAACAGCAGCACAAACTCGTCGTCAAAGGGCAGCGCGCGACCGTGCGTAACGTCAGGGTGAGAGGCTCGGCCGGTGCCGGCATCTACTTCAGCGGCGCAACACATTTCGTCGCCCGCGACATCACGATCACCGGTACGCGCGCCGATGGTTTGCACATGACGGGCGGCTCGGCGTTCGGTCAGGTCGAGAACATCAAGACCGATCAAACCGGCGACGACGGTGTCGCAGTCGTGTCCTATGACCACGACCCGGCGCCGTGCCATGACATCACCGAAAAGAACATCACCGTCGGGAGCACCCGCTGGGGACGCGGCATCACCGTGGTCGGCGGGAACAACGTTGACATCAGTCATTTTGCGGTCGCGAACACCAGTTCCGCCGGCGTCTACGTCGCCAACGAGGGCAACCCGTTCTTCACCCGATCCGTCGAACGGGTTGCGATAACCGATGGCACCGTGACCGGTGCCAATTGGGACAAGGACATCGAGCAGGGCGCCATTCTCGTGTACTCGGGAAATCAGGGACGATTCGTGCACGACGTCAGCGTCTCGAATGTGACGGTCACCGCCACGAGCACCACGGTGAACCGCAACGTGGCGATAGTCGATGAGACGAACGGCGGAGATCGCGCGATACACGGGATCAACCTGTCGAACATCCATCTGACGGCGACGACCGTGGCGCCGTTCTACAGCAACGTGCCGGCCGGCAGCTACACCGTGGCCGACTGGACCAGCGACGGCAAGCACATCGACGTCGCCTCGATCTAGACCCGGTAGCCGTCGCCGGATCCGTGTGCAACAAACAGCATTTGCGCTGCGCGACAACCGGTTCGGCGGTAACATCTGTTACTCTGCCGCGCGTCTAAATTGCACACAAAACTGACGCCATGGCAAAACAATTCAAAAGGTATCGAACAGCAACATGCTGGTGGTTCACCGCATTCTGCGTCAATAACGTCGAATTCTGGCGAAGCTTGAATGCCTTTCGCGTCCGGTCCAGTTCTGAGATGAATTTCCGAAATGCCACACATTGCGCCCAACGCTCGTCATCATCGTTGCGACAAATGACGGCCGCGTAGCTCCGCGGCCCGATAAAGCGTCGAGAGGTCGGGCAAATGGACATCACCATGTGCGTTGGGCGGGTCGGCGCATTGGCGGTCGCGTTGGGCATCGGTACCGCCATCGCAGGCATGGGCACAGCGGCTGCAGCACCCGAGGTCACGTCGACCGCGCCGCACCAGAGCGATTCGAAACCCGGTTCATCAAAGGCGGATTCGAAAACCGCGGGCAAGCCGGCCGGTCGCGCCAAAACACCTCGCGCCCAAGGGAAGACAACCGAGCCACGAAATGTACGCCCCGCTCAGCCGGTCGCGTCGGCCGCGGTCCCCAAGACCGTGCCGGTGCAACTTCCCTCGGCTGCACCGAACGTCGCGGTTGCCAACGCGAAATCGATACAGGTGGACGTGATTTCGACCGGCGTCAGCACTCCTGCAGCACAATTGCCCACGACGGCAAGCGTCACCACGCCAACCAGTTCGTCGTCCAACGGCGCGGCACCTTCGGCACCCATCGGTGCGCCGATCGCCTGGACCATCGCCGCGTGGACGCGACGCACGCCGAGTCCGTCGCAGGCCACCGCACCCGCCACCCAAACCACCACGAGCGCCCCGACCCAGACGACCGACATCGCGGCTCAGCCCACGCCGGCCGCCGCAACCACCACGAGCACAACGTCGCTGACCACCCTGCTCAAACCGGTCACGGCGATCAAGACGAACCGCAACTCACTCGCTGCGGGCACGCCGACCGTCGGCACACCGGATGCCACCACGGGCGCCGTCTCCGGATCGCTCAATGTGACGAACCAGGGCACGGGCACGGTCACGTACACCGTGTCAGCACAACCGACCTACGGCACCGTCACGGTGAATTCGGACGGCACCTTCACCTACACCCCGACCAAGTTGGCCCGGGACCTGTCCGCGGTCTCGGCGAACGCGAACACCTCCAGCTTCACCGTCCTCGCCAGCAGCGGTTCGTCCAAAGTGTCCGAGACGGTCACGGTGCCGGTTCTGGCGACGCCGATCACGGGCGACAGTACCGCGGTGCTACAGAATGTGTTCAGCAATCTCAACCCGGGCTCGACGCTCACGCTGGCGCCAAAGACGTTCTACCACTCGGGCATTCTGCAGATCACCGTCTCCGGGCTGACCATCAACGGCAATGGGGCGACGCTGCAGGCCACGAACGACGCGACGTCGGCGGTCGAGATTCTCGCCGACCACGTCACGATGAGTAATCTGACCCTGGGCGCCAACTTGACCGGCCCGCGCTACTACGCCGATGAACAGCACAAGCTGCTGATCGAGGGCGACTACGCCACGGTCAGCAACGTCACCATCAACGGTGCTGCCGGAGCCGGCATTTATGTCCTGGGTGCCGGCTGGTTCAACCTGAGCGGCATCACGGTGAACAACTCACGCGCGGACGGGATTTCGATGACCGGCGGCGCTCACGACGGCGTCGTGAACAACCCGGTGACGAACAACACCGGCGATGACGGAGTATCGGTCGTCTCCTACATCGCCGACGGAACCATCTGCTCCAACATCACGATCAACAACCCGATCGTCAACGGCACGACCTGGGGTCGCGGTGTGACCGTGGTGGGCGGACAGAACATCACGTACAACAACATCAAGGTCTCCAACACCAACGGTGCTGGGGTGTACATCGCCTCTGAGCCCAGCTACGACACCATGGGGGTGTCCAACGTAATCGTCAACGGCGGCATCGTGACTGGCGCGAACTACAACTCAGGCGTGGTGCACGGCGCCATCCTCGTGTATGCCGGCAACGGCGGCCAGCCCGTGACCGGCGTGACCATCGAGAACATCTCGGTGACCGGAACCCCGCTCACGGCGCAGCGCGAAATCGGCCTGATCCAAGAGACCGGATCGAGCATGAGCGGCATCATCTTCAAGAACATCAGCTTCGACAAGACCACGCTGCCGATCTTCTACACCAACACGCCCAGCGGGAGCTACACCGCGAGCGGCATCACCATGGGCGGCACGACGATCATCGCCTGACCTGGTGGAGCCCGTCCGGCAACAGGGCGTCGAGCATTGCCGGAAACGCCCGTCTCGCGTCATGATCGGCACAGACCCGTTCATACGCCCGCTCGACCATTTCGGCTACGCCGGAAGGATTTTCGAGCACGTCGGTGATCGCCGCAACCAGTGCTTCGGCATCCCCGACAGGAACCAGTACGCCGGCGCCGTCACGTAACAGCCAACTGCTGCCGCCGTGATCGGTCGCGATCACCGGGACACCGACGCTCATCGCCTCGAGCGCCACGATCGGACCGGCTTCGGGCGAAGTGCTGGCGTTGACCAAGATGTCCCAGTTGAGCACGGTCGCAACCGGATCGACATGCCCGAGGAAGCGCACCCGGCCATCGAGTTCGGCGTCCGAAAACCGTTGCAGCTCGGCGAGATAGTCGGCGTCGGCATGGAACGCGCTGCCCGCCACCTCACAGTGGACTCCGGGTACCCGGGTGAGCGCCTGGAGCAGTACCTGGTGGCCCTTCCAGGGCGTGATCAATCCCATGATGCCGATCACCGGCTGCGGACGAGTGCGCCGCTGTGCGAGTACACCCGGGATGTCGACGCCCAACGGCGACACCGACACTTCGAGCCCGAGTTGTTGCACGGGCGCCGCCGTCGGGGGTGACACCGCCACGGCACGGCGAATGGCCGGCTTCCCGATCCGCACCATGGCTCGCTGCTTGGCTTCATCGAGGGTGTCGTGAACGAGCCAGGAGACACCTTGCCGCAGCCGCGCGAGGCGGGCGGCCGGCAGCGCCAACAGAGAGTTCACAATGACGACATCGTGTGCGCCGACAGTGCGACGAATCACCGCCGCGGCACGGATCCACCGTCGCGCCAAGGTGCCCAGCGCCAGCACCCGTGCCACCCCCGAGGCGCCGCCAAGGTCCAGTTCGTCGATCCCGATGTGCGCGACGCCATCGGGTAGCCGGTCGGCCAGGACGCCCGCAGGGCTGATCACGCGAACCTGATCGCCACGTTCACGGGCGGCTTGAATCAGCCGCAGCAGCACGACTTCCGCACCCGATACCCGCCCGGCACGGTTGACGAAGACGATGGAAGCCATGGTCATGCCGCTCGCGCCGGCCGCAGTCGCGCCAACAGCTGGCGGTCGAGCAGTCGCAGCGCGAACGCGCCACCGACGAACAGCACGACCGAGCATGCGGCCACGACCACCCACGGCACATGGCCCTGCATGACTTCGGTGACCGCGCATACGCCGACCGTCAGCGCGACGATCAGGAGCAACTTGGACACGGGCAGCAGCCGGTCGATGGGAATGGTCCGGGCCGCGAGCGCCCACATCGCGACGAACATGACGACCTCGGTGATGACCGTGGCTCCGGCCGAACCGTTGAACGAGAACCGCGGAATCAGATACACGTTCAGAACGACGTTGAGTACCAACGCGCCGCACGCCACCCACGGATAGGCCCGTTGCCGCGTCGCCGACACCAGGGCCACCAGGATGAGGTGGGACAGCGCCGCGAACACGGCCCCGACCAACAACATGCGGACGGCGTCGGCACACACGCCGAACCGCTCGCCGTACAGCAGCGACACGATCTCGTCGCCCGAGGCCCACATGCCGGCGACGGCAAGACAGGTCAGCAGTCCGATGAGCACCGCGGAAGAGCGCACCCGGCTACGGAATTCGTCGGTCATCAGCGGCCACGCCGCAACCAGCAGCGTCGCGACCGGCGTCACGATGGCCAAGACCGCGTACGACAGCACGTCGGCGAACTTGTAGGCCACGCTGTACAGGCCGACCGAGTCGAAGTGGTCCAACTTGCCGAGCATGAGGATGTCGATCTTGGACAGCAACGTCATCATGGCCAACCCGATACTCAGCGGAATGGCTTCCACCAGCATCTCGCGCCACAGCTTCAGGCGCGGCTGTTTGGTGATCCGCGGTCCGACACCGCCGCGTCGGACGCCGATCAATTTCCATGTGCCGGAGAAGATTTCGTTCGCGATGGCCGGCAAGATGAAGAACATCAGGCCAGGGTGGGTCGTCGCGATGAGGACGGTCAGGACCAATTGGAACAGCTGGGCGAATGCTTCCGCCGCTGCGACGGTCACCATCTTCAGCCGGCTCTGGTACAGGACCGACAGCGCATGGCTGGGCGTGGCGATGACGACGACGAGGCCGGCCAGGGCGGTCGCGCGGATGACCTCCCCCGAGTAACCCATGGCGACGACGTACCCGACTGCGATCCCGTATCCGAGTAGCCCCAATGCCGCTCGCAGACCGACAAACGAACTCGCGAAGACGTCGGCGTCTTCGTCGTCTGCTTCCAGCAGTCTGCCGAGCACCACCCGGCCTACGCCGAGATCGGTGACGATCGACATCATCCCGAGAAGTCCGAATACGAACGAGAACACGCCCCAGTCCGTCGGCGACAGCAACCGCGCGATCAGGACCGTCCCAGACCACCCCATCAGCGCGATCGCGAGGCGGCTCAACAGCAACGCGACGGTATTTCGCCCGGCGGCCGCGTGCTGTTCGTCCCGCCGGCGCTTGTCCGCATCGGCGTCCACGGGCACGCCAGGTCCGCCACTGTCCGTGGCAGTCACCTGGCCGCCAGGTTCCGCACGCTCGACCGCGTCACGCCGCCTACTTCTCATTCCGATGGTCACCCTCGCTCACAGCAAGACGCGGGCGGGTCTGCGTTGCGATGCCATGCGGTATGCCGAACGTCGCCACCAACCGATTCTGGCAGCAGTTCAGCAAACTCGCGCTGCGCGACAGCCAGAATCCGTGCACTCGCGACATTCTGGATGTCCCGCTGCAGGAGCGGGTGATCGCCGCTCGGCGCGCGCGTGATGGTCGGCGCCCAGCCACGACGCTCGAGCCGTGCCACGCCTTGCGGCCCACGCTGTTTGTCGAACCACGCCTGGTCCTCCGGCGACATCACCATGTCGACGACGACACCCTGGCGCCCCAAAGCCGTCAGCAGGACTTCGGGCACTTCGGTCAAACCGAGTCGGCCCATCAGCAGCCAGAGCTGATATGGCAACCATCGCCTGATCAGCTTCTTGACGCGCGCTTCGAACGTGCGCGGTTCGGGGGCGGGCTCCACGCCGGGATTCGGCGGCGTCATGCCGATCAGCTTCTCGGGTCCGATGGCCTTGTGGCGGACGCTGAAGAGGATGGCGTTGACCAGTACCACCGCCCGGGCGCCGTACCTGATCGCGCCGATCGCGGAATTCCACGCGCCTGAGCAGATCCCGGTCATCATGAGGCGTTCGGCAGGTATCCCGGTCGCCACCATCGCGTCATGCACGTCGGTATTGGATTCGGGCGAATAGATCGTCGCGAATTCCGCTGTGGCCCAACCGGTGTCACCGGTACCGCGACGGTCGTAGCGCACCGCGGCGAGGCCGTGTGTGGCGAGTTCGCGTGCGGTGTCGGTCCACACCCGACCCGAGCCGACGCGATGTTCACAAGCGGTGTTGTGGATGAGCAACGTCGGGGTGTCCGAGGGCGCATCCGCCAGAGCAGTCCTGATGGCGAACAACCGATTGGGCCCCAACTCGTCCAACGTCTCGACGACTGCGCGGCCGTCGGGCAGCTGGGCCACCTGTGCGCGGCGAGCAATGACCGGAGACACCGGTTCCCGGCTCGTGTCGTCCATGGCGTGATGAAGCCACTCTGCGATCAGCGTCAGCGTTGCCACCGGGATTTGCACCACGAACGTCACCGGCTCGACGTACTCAGGCTGGCCGGCGACAGTCGCCAGCTCACAGTTGCCATTCCCCAGCAGTGCCTTGATCGTCGGTTCGTCCGCGCGTTCGGGCCTGGCGACGATGAGCGTCGGGACGGCCACGCCGAGCGATTCCGGCATCTGGATGCCTTTGAGTTGTCGTGCGCATTCCGGCGAGAACGTCGTGCCCAGGATGGACTCGCGTTCGACGTCGATCCGGTCCGCGCCGACCGTCATCTTGTACAGCGTCCGCTGCTCGCGGAGATACCGGCGCCCGTCAAGGACGGGGTCCCACAGGACCAGCGCCGCCAACCCATCGAGATCGGATCCGACGGTGGCCGCGAGCATGGCACCCATCCGTAGCCCGACCACGCCGATCTGCGTCACCCCCGCACTCCGCAGGTACCGCACCGCGGTGCGAATACTGTCCTGATAGTCGCTCAATGCCGAGTCGGCCCCGAGCTCCCCGGCAGAGTCACCCGTGGCGCGATAGTCGAACCGCAGCACCATGAACCCTCGCGCGCACAGCTCTTGCGCCAGCAGTTTCAGTCCGCGGTAGGTGTCGACGTGCTCCTTGCCCAAGGGCGGGCAGATCACGATGCCGCCGCGTGCACGTCGCCCCGCCGGTACGTGGACGACTCCGTACAGGGGTGCCGTTTCGGGGCCGAACCATGTCGGCTGCGTATGGGCAGCTTCCTCGTCCACGAACCAGAGCCCCCTCTGTGATCCAAAGTGCTGTGTAGTCGAATGGCGACATGGTCCGTCGACAACCGGACGCTGCCGCGCTCCACGATACACACTTTGCCACCTCAGATGTTCGCTAGAAGTGCAATATCAAACATGTACAGCAACTGGTCGGCAACCTGAACGACGCTCTACCAATCCTTTCGATCGACAAGATGCCGCGGTAAAGACACTGCAGTATGGGATTTATCACCCAAAACGGCTCACGTCGCGCGCCGTTTCCGACTAGACCGCCACAGCGCGAACGGTTACGGTATGCGATATAGAGCAATGGCTACACAATTTGCTAAATTTGCATCCGGAGGCACGAAGTGGCAGACCCCAACTCCTCGTTGGGCATCGTGGCCAGCCGGCGTCCGTCGATCATCCACGTCGCGGAATCATTCGCCAGCGGTACCGCGTCAGCGATCGGGGACTTCGTCCGCAACTACCCCGAGGCTGAGCATCACCTGGTCTACTCGTTTCGCGACGAGGCGCGGCTGGACATCGACGAGTTGACGTACTTCGCAACCAAGACGCAGATGCCCCCGGGGACCATCGCCCGGGTCAGGTTCCTGCGGCGGTTGCTTCGCGGTACACCGGGCGTGATCGTGCACGCGCATTCGAGCATGGCAGGCGCCTACGTGCGCTCCGCGGTGCGCCGTAGCAGCCGCCGCCCACTGGTCTACACGCCGCACTGCTATTCGTTCGAACGGCTGGACGTGTCGTGGGCGGTACGGCAGGGATTTCGCATACTCGAATGGTTGTTGTCGTTCAATACGTCCGCCTACGCGGCGTGCTCACCACGTGAGGCCGAGCTGTCGAGATGGCCGCTGAGCTCGCCGCGCGTGGTGACGGTACCGAATGTGCAACCACCTGGACTGCCCCAAGCCGACCGTCCCGCAACGGATCCCACGCTGCGAATCGTCGGCAACGGACGCCTCGGCCCACAAAAGGACCCGCGGTTCTTCGCCGAGGCGTTCCGTGCGGCAGCCGAGGTACACGGCGGACTGGAGGCCATCTGGATCGGTGGCGGCAGCGACGGGGACATCGATCTTCTCCGCGCGCACGGCGTCGATGTCACCGGTTGGCTACCTCGCAGTGCGGCCCTCGATGTGATGGCCGGTTGCGATCTGTACCTCCACACGGCGTCGTGGGAAGGATTTCCGATTTCCATCATGGAAGCTGCAGGCATGGGGTTGCCGGTGGTCGCACGTCGCCGCGCGTACTTGCACGGCGTCGACCTACCGGTGCTGCTCGACCGTCCCGAAGATCTGGTCACCGCCATCACGGCGCTCCGTCGGGTCGGAGGGCTGGCGGCGCTGCAGCAACAGACGGCGTCGGCGTTGGCCGGAAATTGCGACACCCACCAGCGGACCGCACTTCGCTCCGTGTACGGGCCACTGACGGGACACCGCTGATGAAGCAAGTTCATGTGAACGGAAAGTGGTTGGCGCAGAAGCTCACCGGCACGCAACGCTACGCCACTGAGATCGTCCGCGCAGTCATCGACGACGACGTCACCGATCTGGTCGTCCACGTGCCGGCCAACGCCGAGATCCCCGATTGGCTCCGCACTCCACGGGTCGAGATTCGGCAGTCGCGCACCACCGGCGTGGTTTTCGAGCAGCTCTACCTACCCGCGGCAACGCTCGGGCACACGCTGCTCAACTTCGCCGGGCCGGCACCGTTGGCAAAGCGTCGGCAAGTCGTCACCATGCACGACGCCACGCCGTTCCGGTTCCCGCAGACGTTCCGCCGCGCTTTCGTGGCCTTCTATCGCGTCTCGTACTCGTTCCTCGGACGGTGGGCACGCCATCTGGTCACGGTGTCCCACTTCAGCGCCAGGGAACTGGACGACGTGCTCGGCATCCGCGCCCAGAAGTTCGTGGTCGCCGGTTGTGCCGCGGATGCCCTGACAGCGGTGGAACCCCACCGGCCCGGCGTGGCACCGGACGAACCGTTCTATCTCATGGTTGGCACGCTCGCGGTCCACAAGAACCTGCCGGCACCCGTACAAGCCGTCGCCGAATCCGGTCGGACCGTCGTCGTGGTCGGCGCGTCCGGTAGCGACCAGGTGTTCAGTCAAGCGGCCGCACTCTCGTCGAAAGCCATTGTTGCCGGGCGTCTTTCCGATGCCGAGCTGGCATGGTTGTACCGCAACGCGCGTGGTCTGATCTTCCCGTCCCGGTACGAGGGTTTCGGCCTGCCGCCGCTGGAAGCCCAGACCCTCGGTTGTCCGGTGATCACGTCGAACGCGGCATCACTGCCCGAGATTGCCGGCGACGCCGCGCTCTACTTCGACCCCGACGACATGCCGGGTCTGCTCGCCCAGCTGGATCGGCTGGAATCCGAGGCGGGTCTGGCGGATTCGTTGCGAGAGCACGGCGCACTGAACGCGGCCCGCTACTCGTGGGAAGTGTCCGCCCAGCAGATACTCGAGACGGTTGGCGTCGTACCGCCGGCCGGCCGGGACCCGAAACGCAGCCGCTAGATACTCGCTGCGACGGGCCGCGTAATGCTCGGCGGAAAGTCCGGCCGTTCACGAAGCCAGGCGGGCACGCGATCAGCGGCGATGGGCGTGCTGTAGAGATAGCCCTGCACAACGTCGCACTTGAATTGCTTCAGCCGAGCGGCAGTTTCGCCGTCTTCCACGCCCTCAGCGACGACGCGGGCACCCAGATGATGGGCCAGCGAAATGATGGAGCGGACGATTTCGGCAGCACGATCGTCCTTGAGGACAGATGCGACGAACTGCCTGTCGAGCTTCACCTCGTCCACCGGAAGGTCGCGCAGGTAACTCAAGGTTGAATAGCCGCTGCCGAAATCATCGATGGCGACCCGTACGCCGGTGTGGCGCAATCCGTTCAAGACGTACTGAACGCGTCCGAGCTTGCTCAGCATGAAGTCCTCGGTGATCTCCAACGTCAGGTCGGCTGCGGAGATCCGGCGTTCTTCCAGTGCCCTGGCAATTCGCCGGGGCAAGGCGATGTCGGTGAGGCAATTGGCGAATACGTTGACTGCCACGGGAACAGCCAGTCCCTCACCGCGCCAGCGGGCAACGTCGTCAAGCGCCCGCTCGATCACCAGATCGTTCACCAAGGTGGTCAGGCCATGCGAACGCACCAACGGCAAGAAGCGGTCGGGGGCGAGTAGGCCGAGTTCGGCGTGGGGCCAACGCAATAGGGCTTCCACGCCCATCATCGCGCCCGAGATCAGGTCGAACTTCGGTTGGTAATACAGGCAGAGGGCCTCACTGTCGATCGCCTGGCGTAGCTGGCCCAGCAGCCGGACCGTCTCGGTCGGCCGTGCCCCCAAGGCCGCGGTGCGCGTCGTCGTCGCAGCGTCGTCGTCGATGTCGCTGTCCCTGCCGTGGATGTAGGCACTTCGCAGGTGGGAGTTCTTGGCGATTTGAACGGCCGCCGCCGCTCGCGCGAGCAGATCGTCGGCAGTCAGGTCCGCTTCGCCGTCGGTGGCCACCGCCAGCCCGACGCTCGGCCGGATCAGCAGGTCGTGCCCGTCGATGATGAACGGGTCGGCGAAGGCCTGGACCAGGCGGTCTGCCACGGCCCGGCCGCGCTCGACACCGCCGTCCATGAGCACCGCGAACTGCCCGCTGTCCAGCCGTGCGACGACGTCGTCGAGGCCGACGCTCGATCGGATGCGGGCGGCGGCCAGGTTCAGCAGTTCGTCTCCCGCACCACGGCCATAGGCCGCGGTCACCAACGCCAACTCGTCCATATCGAGACGCGCGACCGAAACGCCTTCGGCGCCATGGCCGGTCCGGGACAGCGAGCGAGACAGTCGGTCGCGCAACGAGATCGCATTGTCGAGGCCGGTCACCCGGTCCTGCTCCAAGAGTTCTCGCGCGGCGGCCCGTAGGCGCTGGTTCTCGTTGAACGTCACAATCTGACGCACCACGGTCGTCACCACGAGCACGAGCGCCGTGATCGCCATCGGGACGCAGCAGGCGGCCGCCACATGCAGTAATTCGATGCAGCAGACCGCGGTGGCGATGACCAACGGCACCACCGGAATGGCCGCGGACCATCGCGGCGCGGCCGCTGTGTCAACGTCACTGGCGGACAGCGTTTTTCGCTGGTGCCGACTGGCCAGCGCAGCGAATGCCAGGCAGATCAGCGCAGCACTCCAGCCGAGATCCATCATCCGGTGCGCCGTGCCGCTCCCCCACATGTCGACGAACAGCATGGCGATGTTCGAAACCGCACCCAGAACGTTGCCTATCGTCAGCAGCAGAAGCACCAGGCGATGTCGGCGATCAACAGCGCTCAACACAGCAATGGCGACGGCGACCAACACCAGATCGGCGATCGGGAAAACCATGGCGAACCACGATTGCCAGCGGTGCTCGGCGCCCATGGCAAAGCCGTCTCTGAGCGCCGCCACCCAGGCCAAGGCGAACACGGCAAGACCGATGATCGCACCGTCGAGAACCAACCGGGCCCTCGTCCATGGCGAGGCACCGGATGCCAGCAGGACCAGACTGACGCACGCCGCGACCGGATAAAGCAACCCGACCAGGTCGACTGCGGCCGGAACCACGACCGGGGTGCCTCCGAGACGAAGTTCGGACAGCGTCCATATCGTCTCGGCGACCGCCCAGCCACACAATCCGACCGTCAGGCTGATCCAGGCCGCACGGTGTCTACCACGCGATCCGACGGCGGCCGAGATCGCACACGCCACGGCAAACAGCGCGAGAGCGACCATCACGGCATCGACGACGACTGCGCCGGCGACGCCGCTGTCCGCGCTCGCAATCAGAACCTGCCGCACCACAGGTGCCTCCAGTCCGCCGTGTTCGTGCAATCGTAGCGACAACAACCGAGTTAGCGTGGACAACCCGCCCAACATTGTCGTGTCGGAGTCAGCCGACGTATTCGCCACGAGAAACCGGCTGCCATCACGCTATTTCCTTCGTGCCGGCAAACTCGGAGCGCGCTACCCATCTCAGGTATGCCATGCATCCGCGTATCCTACCCCAGGTTCAGCAAAGTTCCGGGTGCGATAATTCAGCGTGGATGCCGCGAAAATGAAATGGCCGCGGTCAGTGCGGCCGCGACGGTGAAGGGTCGTCGCATGGGGTCGAGGTGCCGTCGCACCGACAGACGATGTCGTTGCCGACAGCGAACGTCAGGCGGACCGCCGCATCGCCCCCGCCACGCTTGGCCGAGAACATCGCATGGTCGGCGCACTCGATGGTGGCGTCCAATACCGATTGGGCATCCTCGTCTCCCCGGGAGAAGTCCGGCAAGGCGACGGAGACGACACCGATGCTGGCGGTGACCGGCGCCAAGTCGGCGGGTGCGGCGATGGCGGCGCGTACCCGCTCACTGATGCCGAGTACTTGCTGCGGTGACGTGACGTCGACGACCACAAACTCTTCGCCGCCCACCCTGGCGACGAGGGCACTGCTGCGTACGACGCTCCGTATCCGTTCCGCGCTGCGCATCAGGACCGCATCGCCGACAGCGTGCCCGTACGTGTCGTTGATGTTCTTGAACCTGTCCAGATCGATGACCAGCACCGTTACGCAGGCGCCGGCAATGGATCGGTGCGCCCGGTCGGCGAGGAAGCTCTCGATCCTCAGGTTCAAACCACGACGGTTCAGCAGCCCGGTCAGTTGATCGGTCACCGAGTCGTGCGCGTCGTTCCGCAGCACCCAGATGCCGAATTGGACGACAGCAGGCAGCACCACGAAAGATGCGATGGCCGCCAACGTCTTGGCGAGTGCCAGATAGGGGTCTTGGTCCGGCCCCCACGCGATATCGGCTGCGAAGACCGCGGTCACCATCAGCACCCACGCCGTGTGGAGCGCCAGGACCTTGGGGCCTTCGAAGAACTTCGTATAGACGGAGATGAGCAGGAGCGCGTTCAAGCCGAAGAATCCAGCCAGCCGGTTGGAGTCGAGCAGCGCGACGACGCTGATGCCGATGTCGGCGTAGACGATGAAGGCGATCGACGTCGCGCGCGACGGCCACGGCCCGAACCACCACAACAGTGCCCAGACCAGCGCGGAAACCGCAAACACCGACGAGATGCCACGAGACAGGTCGGTGGACGGCCCCGCCGGCGAAAACTGAATGACGATCGAGATTGCGGCGAGTAGCGCTGCGCAGCCCCCGACAAGCAGTTGTATGCCCCCGAGCAGGCCGCGCTGGGCGAAGTACCCGATTTGCGCGTCGTAGTCGACCGGCTCGGACCACCAGACACGAGCCAGCCGAGCAACAGCCATTAGCTCGCGCAACCGTGCCAACACGTCGGACCCCGTTTCAGGTGAACCTGATGAATGCGATCTCCCCAAATCGCAACAACCAAACGAACGCTAGCAGCCGAGTTTGGCAATGTCCATGCCGATTCATTTGCGCTTGTCACGCCTTACTTCACGCATATATGGCTAATTTTCATAGCTCATCCACAGCCATCCGGCGGCGATATGCGGCCGCCGCGGCCGCAGCCACTCGCCGGGATCTCACGGCCTCACGCATCGAAGTGTGATGGCCGTAACAGCTGTTGGTTAGGTGTCCTACTTGCCCACTCCAATCCTTCGGTATAAATTTGCTGAAAATCGCGTTCGTTAACAAGTAGTGCTTCACGCGAGACCATCGTCGGTCCGCGTGTCGATCCCGAACTGGCAGGTGAATCCTGCAAGCACCGCGGGGTCAAATCGACCGAGTGAGTCCCGCCCAGCAGAGAGCGCCCCGGTAACCATGTCGACACCCGCCGTAGATATTTCCCAGTTCACGAACGATATCGGCCCTGCTCGCGTGCATTCCGACGCCGCAGCAGGGGCCCCGCTTCAGCTACCAGCAGCTACCGCCACCAAGCACCGGGGCCGCTCGATCCGTGAGCAGCGTCATCGGAAACTTGCGCGAATACTCATTTTCAGCGACTCGCTAGTTATTTGCTCTTCCGTCATGTTCGGTCAAATTTTCCGGTTCGCCACCACCAGTGGCCACCCCGTCTACATGTCCCTCGACGGCGGCCCCCACGTCCGGTACCTCGCCGTGTCGGCGGTCATCGCGGCGGCGTGGATGGGCTTCTTGTCGCTGGGCAGCCGGTCCGCCAAGGTCGTCGGCCGCGGTTTCGACGAATACGTCACCCTCGCCGCGGCCACATTGCAGCTGTTCGGCCTGATCGCCATCGCCTCGACACTGCTGCACTTCGACATCTCACGCGGCTACCTGGCCATCGCCCTGCCCACCGGCCTGGTCGGTCTGATCACCACCCGCTGGATCTGGCGACGCGTCGTCGCCCGGAAGCGTCTGTCGGGTGACGACCAAAGTCGTCTCCTCGTTGTCGGCGCCACCAGCGCTGCCGCGGACATCGCCACCGAGTTCGCCAAAGACCCGTGGGCGGGGTACCACGTCGCCGGGTTCTGCACGCCGATGGGACCCACACATACCAAGGAAGTCATCACCATCGCCGGCCGCGACATCCCCATCGTCGGCACCGACGAAGCCATCCTCGCCGCCGTCCAGCGCACCGGGGTGGATACCGTCGCCCTGGCTGCCACCCATCACCTCAGTCCCACCGACATCCGCCGACTCGTGTGGGAACTGGAGGAGCACGGAGTCGATCTCATGGTCGCCCCCGGCCTCATCGACATCGCCGATCAACGCCTCACCAGCCGCCCGGTTGCCGGCATGGCCGTCTTCGAAATCGCCAAACCCCAATACAGCCGGGCCAATTCACTCATCAAACGCACCTTCGATGTCCTGTTTGCCGCGACAGCGCTGGCAGCCGTTGCGCCCGTGATGATCGTGACGGCACTGGCGGTCAAACTCACCAGTGCCGGGCCGATCTTCTACCAATCCGAACGCATAGGACTGGACGGAAAACCGTTCCGCATGACCAAGTTCCGCAGCATGTACCAGGACGCCGACACGCGCCAAGCCGACATGATCGCCGCCAACGGAGGTGGTGCCATGTTCTTCAAAATCAAAGACGACCCCCGCGTCACCCCCATCGGCAAAATCATCCGCAAATACTCCATCGACGAACTCCCCCAATTCCTCAACGTCCTCACCGGACACATGAGCGTCGTCGGACCCCGACCCCAAGTCCGCCGCGAAGTCGACACCTACGACGACCTCGTCAGCCGCCGCCTCGCCGTCAAACCCGGCCTCACCGGCCTCTGGCAGATCAGCGGACGCTCCGACCTCGCCGTCGAAGACGCTGTGCGCCTCGACCTCACCTACGTCGAGAACTGGTCGTTGCTCCAGGACATCCTCATCATCGGCAAGACTGTCCGCACCGTCCTCGCCGGTGACGGCGCCTACTGACACCGAGGTGCGGCCGGACATGAATATGAGCTCGCCATGATCCGGCGCGCGGCACTCTTTGCGCAGGTGAACGACCGAAGTCGCCTGTTGGGCACCACCAAAAGAAACATCCGTTACATTCTTGTTTGTGATTGCGAGCGTGACGCTTCGTGCGGTGGCTGATTCTGGTGGTGCGGATACCTGCAGTGCCTTCTCGGCACCGGGTGGCGACGTGGCGCGAGCTGCGGCGCGGTGGCGCATTGCAGATCGGGCAGGGTGTGTGGGCGATGCCGGACGTTCCGGTGTTCGCCGACGGTGTCGCGCGAGTGGTCCAGTTGGCGCATCGCGGCGGCGGCGAAGTGTTGACGCTCAGCGCGGCCGGTCGTGACAGGTCGGAGTCGGCGCGACTGCAGGAAATGTTCACCGCTGAACGAGCCCACGAATGGGCCGGCTTCCTTTCTGGTTGCGTGGAGTTCGACGCTCAGATCGACACGGCGATCGCCAACGGTGAACTCACCATCGCAGCACTCGTCGAGCAGGAAGAACGACTGGAGCGGTTGCGTCGGTCGCACCGAGACATCAAGGCGCGCGACGTCTTTGGCGCACCAGTCGCCGCAGAGTCCCATCTGCGGCTGGAACGGTGCGCGGCCCACTTGGCCGACTACGCCGCACGGGTGTATCGAGCAGTGCACCAGATCTAACTGCTGCGCAGCGCACGCGATCAAGCCACCGCGGACGCTGCGATGAGTACATTGCCCGGAGATTCGGCTGGTGTACCTCGCGCGGGTCTGCTGCCCGTCTATGGCGCCGGATTCGCAATTGCGTTGAGCGCCAGCAGCATCGCGGCAAATCTGGCGAGCTATCTGCGGATCAGCCATGGGATGCTGCTTACGTTGGGACTGCTGCTGGCGCTCTATCCTGCGGCCGAACTACTGCTCAAACCGCTGATTCGGGCGCTGTTCTCCACTCTGGGTGTTCGGGGCGTGCTGCTGGGCGGGTTGGTCGCCTCCGCAGCGGCATCGGGGGCGTTCGCCATCGCGGAGGACGCGTTCGGCATAGGTCTGGCGCGGCTCGGTCAGGGCGCAGCTGCCGCGGCCGTCGGACTGAGTGCCGACGCGGTGCTGACCCGGTTGACCGTTTCCGGAACGAGGCGCTCGTTCGGCGGGTACCGCACCTGGAAAGCGGCGGGTTACACGCTGGGCCCCCTGCTCGGCGGCATTTTGGTTGCCGTTGGCGGGCATTCGGCGCTGTTCCTGCTGCTCGCCGTCCTTGCCGCGGCACTGACCGCGTGGGCAGCATTGGCCGTGCCGACGATTGATACAGCGGCCCCGGCGAGCGAGTCGACGACGGATCTTGTCCGGGCTCTGTTCAAGACATCAGGTGCGCGGCCTGCGCTGGCCCTCGCTGCCGGCACGGCGGCAGTGTCCATCAGCCTCGGTTTCCTGCCCGTGCTGGCTGCCCAACGGGGCCTGGGCGTGTTGGCCTCCGGGGCACTCGTGTCCGCTCTGGTTGCGGTCGCTGCATCCGTACAGCTTCCGGTGCGCCGTCTCCGCGATGCCGGAAAATTGGCCGACCACACCGGGATCGGAATCGGGCTGCTGTTGGTGGCATTAGGTTTCGCCTCGGCGTCACTGGCGCCGACCATCGTGGTCCTGATGTTTGCGGGCGTGTTACTCGGTGCCGGCGCGGGTGTAATCGCGCCACTCGGGTTCACCTATCTGGCCCGGAGAAATCCCCCCGAACGGCTCGGTCAGGTGGTGGGCGTCGCCGAGATCAGCCGTCTGCTGGGCGATTTCGCCGGCCCGCTCCTGGTTGGCGTCATCTCTACCGCGTCCACTCTGACCGTGGCGCTCCTCGCTGTGACGATCTGCCTCGCTGCCGCAGCCAACTTCCTGGCATTGGGCGCCCGCGGATCCGGCTGATCAGACTCAGCCGGATCCGCTGTCACGGCATCGGAATCCGCGGCGGCGACGGAATGGGCGGCGGCGAGGGGATCGCCGGTGGTGACGGAATGGCCGGCGGCGGGACCATCGGCGGTGCGGGCATGGCCGGCGGCTCCGGCACCATCGGCCCACCGGTCTCGGTCGCGGGCATCTGTGGCGCGGGCGATTCTGTGACCGGCCCCGACGTACTCACGGTCGGTGCACCCGATGTGGGAAGTATTGTCGTCGTGGATGTCTCGGTGGACGGCGTCGTCGTAGTGACCGATGTCGTCGATTTTTCGTTCGAGGCTTTGTCGCCACACGCGGCAAGGCCGGCCACCGCCAGCGCCAACGCGCCGGCGCATAAGGTCAGGTGAACTCGGAACAGCGGTTTCGGGTTGGTGGTCATGGCGCATCTCCCTGGTCCGACAGTGTTGTGGCAGCGCATACCCCGTATCCCGCTGGCCAAACGCCGTCACGGATTGATCGTGCGCTCCCCCAACCTGACGCCCCGGGATCAGGCCGATGTCGCGCTTGCGTCGGACCGTCGCCGAACCACGGCAGCCGACGCCGCGACGACAATCCCGACGATCGCGACAGGGATGGCCCAGGTCCGGCGGCCGGACAGGGCAGATTCACACAGCGCGACGTAATCGGTATGCGGCACAATCTCATTGAGGATCGGCACACCCGCGATGCTCGACGCATTCGCCGAGCGGGCTTGATCAAGATCCTGGAAGAGGGCACTGCCGCAACCGATCTCCTTGCCGTCATTGGACGAGGCAGAAACGGGCACCAAGAGACCAATCGCGCCGGCCAACAGCAAGATGGCCCCCGCGAGCAAAAGCATTCGTCGAACAGACATGGTTGCTCCTAATATCCGTTGGCTCAAGACTTCTTCGACGGGATGACGATCACGACGATCAGGGTCAGGATCGAGAAGAACAACCCCAGAATCCCCCAACCGAGGGCGCTTCGGCCCTTCGTGCCGGCGATCACCGCACAGATGATCGCGGCGATGACGCTGCCGATGGCGACGAAGATTCCCTTGATGCCCCGCAGGATGAATCCGGCTGCTTCGGGCTGGCTCTGCAGGGCCAATACCAGTTCGTGGACCATCTCGATTCCTCACACTGAGTGACGCGCCGACGGCATCAGCTAACTTCACCTATTCCCTGTCGCCTGATGTGCCAAACGTCGCCACCCGATCGATTTCCCACGTTTGACGTCGCCGGAATAGATAGGGGGTCAACAGCGTTGGCCACCTCCGTGCACACGTTTTGCGCCGGGAACGCGACCGTCACGCAGCTCACGGAGTTGGATGTCTGGCCGATCCCGCCTCGGCACTGGTATCCCGCCATCAACGACTCTCAGCTGGATGCTGCGCGGAAACTGTTCGCGCCGTCGGCCATCACCGATGACGCCGGCACGATGCTGTTCGCGATACACAACTACGTGATCGAGATCGACGGCGTCGTGATCGTCATCGACACCTGCTCCGGCAATCACAAGAACCGTCCGTACTTCGCGGATCTTCATATGCTCGACACCGACTATCTGAACCGGCTTTCGCGTGCAGGGTTCGAACCGGCCGATGTCGACATCGTCATCAATACCCACCTACACCTGGATCACTGCGGATGGAACACCCGACTGGTCGACGGCGTATGGGTGCCGACCTTCCCGAATGCCACCTACGGGTTCCACGGCGCCGAGCTCGAATATATTGAAGCACAATGGAAGTCGGCACGTGCCGGGCAATGGCGGAGCGACGCGGGCTGGGTCTACCAGGACAGCGTGTTGCCCATACTGGACAGTGGCGCACACCGCGGCGTCAGCCCGGGTGACGTCATTCATTCGAACGGGGCCACACAGATCCGAGCGGCCGAGGCCGCCGGACACACGCCCGGACATCTCGCAGTCGAGATCGCCAGTCCCGGAGGCGGTTTACTCATCGTCGGCGACGCACTCCACCACCCCGTGCAGGCGCTGTATCCCGACCTGGAGTTTTTTGCCGACCACAACCCGCAGCAGGCGATCGACACGCGCCGCGCCATCCTCGAACGCAGCGCGAACGAGGGCATCGGCATTGTGACGGCCCACTTCCCCGCGCACGGCCCACTGTATGCCGGCCGGGACGGTGACAGCTTCCGGTGGCAAAACTACGTCGACGCTGTCCAAGTTTGCTGAAATAGGCAGCGAAGGGACCAGCCGCCGGCCGGCGGAATCACCCGGAGCGTTTGGTTTTGGCGATCTGCAGGACCGCGCGTGCCGCCACGGTCTTGCCGGTGCCCCCGGTGACCCGGGCGATGTCGGCAAGGGTGGTGTCGATCGCGGAGATGACATCGGAAAGGCCCGCCGGGTGTGCCGTGGTGACGGTCAATTCCACGGTCGGGGTGCCTCTGTCGACGATCGTCTTGCCCTTGGCGGACTGCACATTCGAATCCTGCGCCAGCGCGGCGGCGGCCGCCCCGGCGACGCCATCGAGGTTCACGGTGATGAATCCCGGGTCGGTCGTACCGGGAACGCGTAGGACCTGCGTCTTGCGGACCGGCACATGCGCGATGAGCCAGATCAGCCCGAGTATCAACAGCAGCGCGCCCGCACCGGCCAGTTCCCACGGCCACCACGTCGATGCGGTGGCCCGCACGACCGGCCCCGTACTGATCTGCTCTGGAGCCGCATGCACGACATGCGTCGGCCACAGCGCCGCCGCGGCACCCAGGGATGCCACGACGATCCCGGCGACCAGTGTCGCCGCGCGATCCACGAGATCGGTCGGCAGCAGGCTCATGCAGCCCCGCTCGTGCCGATGCGCACGACGATTCTCGGTGTGGGGATTAGGATCTCGGTCGCGCTGCCGACGGCCGCGGCGACCGCGCCCTTCGCTGCGGTGTCGGACTCGATACCGGTGATTCCGACATACATGGTGACCTTGCGACGAGTGGCCGCCGAGTTCAGCACCTCCACGCCCGGTACGCACGATGCCGCATGGGATGCCAGCCGGGCCACGTCGCGCGGCTGCATCCACACCGATCCCGCCGCGTCGACGGCGACGACGGTCTTGCGTCGGGGCCGCAGCGCCACGAACACCAGCCAGAGGCCGAGCAGCAGTGTGCCGACGCCGGCGGGCACCATCCACCACTGACTCCGCAGGCCGTTGAGGGCTGCGATGGCCGTGCCGATCCACGGCGTCCCGCCGATCCAGCCCAACACGACACCTGCTTCTCGCAGGGACACGACGCCGACGAACATGACGACCAGTGCCAGCGCCACCGCAACGTAGCGGGCGGTGGCCGCGGCAGCCGGAGACCGGCCGGGTGCGGGAAGTACGAGGTTGTCGGCAGTCATCAGCGGGTCCTCTTCGTGTCCTTGGTGACGGTGCTCAGTTGCTCGACGGTGACGTCGACACGGTCGACCTGCAGCCCACCCATGCTCGACAAGGTCTGCACGACATTGCGCTGTACCGCACGCCCGACGTCCACCGCCGGTGCCGGCCACGCCACGGTGACCTTGAGATGGGCGGTGACGCGGTCGCCGGTGACCGTCAGCTGCGCTTGCGGCAGAGACCGGCCCGGGATTTTGGCGCGTCCTTCCGGGAACGGCAGCACGTCGGGAGTGTCGAGCGCGGCGCGGACGGCCAGCCGCTGCGCGACCTTCTCGCGGACGGTCAGGGTGCCGCGCGTGGCACCGTCGTCCTCGGAGTCAGCCTGCGGCGCAACGGTTTCGGCAACCTCTGGCTCAGTCACGGTTGCGCCTCTGCAACAGGGCGGCGAGATCGAGTTCGCCGTCGCGGTGGGCGCCGATCAGGTAGCCCGCCACGCCGAGAAGCAACGCGATGAGGAAACCGCCGAGTCCGCCGGCGGCCGCAGCGATGCCGAGTAGCAGACCGGCAACCAGACCCAGCGTCGATGAGGTCATGATGTGAACCTTCCGCGTTACGAAGTTGTACTGGCACTTGGGAATTCGTGGTCCGTGGTGGGGCGGCGCGCCCCTCGTCGCGCCGCCACACCACGGCGGTCTACAGCAACCCCCGACCAGGCGTTGATGTCACCGGCACGAGATCTTCGATCGTGACGTCGACGGGTAGTTCGATCAACTCGGCGACGGCCCGCTGGATCGCGGTTGCGGTCGGTCGCACCGGCACGCCGAGGACCAGACTCACGTGCACGTCGACCCGGTCGGCCGCGATCCGGACGCCGGATACCCGCCGTCCCGGCAGGTAGGTCGCCACCTCGCCGAACATGCCGGCGTGCAAACCGGCCACGCCCTCCACGGCGGTCACCGCAGCAGCGATGCGTTCGGCCGCGTCCTCGACAACCGCGTCCCCCGTCGGGGCATCACTGGACACGGGCGGGCGCGGCGTCGGCGTCGTCACCGCTGTCACCGTCCAGGTGCACGTCGTGGACGGTGATGTTGACTTCGGTCACCTCGAGGCCCGTCATGCGTTCGACCGCGGCGATGACGTTGCGGCGGATGCCCGCGGCCAGGTCGGCGATCGCCACGCCGTACTCGGCGACGATGTCGATGTCGACCGCCGCCTGCTTCTCGCCGATCTCGACCGATACGCCCTGGCTCTGGTTGACGCTCGCGCCGGGGATCCGTTCGCGGATCGCGCCGACCACCCGCGACGCCCCGCCGCCCAGGTCGTACACGCCGCTGACCTCGCGGGTCGCGATCCCGGCGATCTTGGAAACCACCACGTCCGCGATGGTCGTCTTGCCCTGCGAGCTCACCAACGGTGAACCCTGGTACGGGCTGACTTCTTTGCCGGACGGCTCCGTGTCGGCCTGTGCGCTGGTCATCACCGCTCCCCTTTCGACGTCGTTATTGGGTAGTCGTTACTCAGAACTCGAACCGAACGTCCCATTTGAGTGATTCAGGACACATCGCAAATCTACTCAGCCGAACTTGTCTCAGACAGCCCGTTCGGCATTCAATTCTGGTACGAATGCCTATATTTCACGAGCGGTGGAGCGTAGCTGAGAGCGGAGTGTGGTGACAGCGCCAACCGGTGGCGACCTACGCGACGCTGACGACGAGGCCTTGCGCGCCTCGGCGGTGGTCGGCGATCGCGAAGCGTTCGACACCATCGTCAACCGCTACGGACCGGTGCTCTACCGGTATGCGCGGCGAATGCTCGCCTCCGAGGCCGACGTCCCGGATGTCGTGCAGGACACCTTCGTTGCCGCGTGGCAGCAGATCGGCTCCTTCCGCGGTAGCTCGTCACTGCGGACGTGGCTGTTCGCGATCTGCTACCGGAAGATCGCCGACACGCACCGGCTCAAACGCGCACGGCCAGTTGAAGATTGGGTACTGGAACCACTGGCGGGACCTGACACTTCCGCGGATCCCTTCACCGCGGCATCCAATGCCGCCTTCCTGGACGCCCTCGAGCTGGCGCTGGGCGAACTGCCGGTGCGCCAGCGCGCGGTGTGGATGATGCGGGAGGTCGAGCAGATGACGTTCCCCGAGATCGGCGAGGTGCTCCACATCAGCCCCGACGCGGTGCGCGGTCACCACCACCGGGCTGTGAAGACTTTGCGAGTTCTGTTGAGGAGGTGGCAGTGACAGAGCCTGATCCCTTCCTGCACAGCGCAGCTTCATACCTGAGAACTGTGCCCGAACCCGGCTGGGACGCCATCAGCGACAGGGTGCGCGCGGCGGTGCATGCAGCGAGCCGGGTGGGTTGGCCCATCCGCGCGTCGCGGGATGCCGGCGCCGGCGTCGTGTACATCACCGACCACGCTCTGCGCAGCCTGCTGGCCCGGGAGTTGCGTCGCAGCTTCGTCTGCCAGCCGACCCGCATCGCTTTCACCCTGGACGGCGCCGTACTGCGTGCCATCGACATCGACGTCACCGGAAGCTACGGAACCCAACTGCGCGACCTCGGCGACGACATCCGCCGGCTGGTGCTCGACACGATCCGAACCATCCTCGACGACCTCGACCAGGACGGCAGCAGTCCGGCCGGCCCGATCGACGTCACCATCACGGATGTTGTGGAGGGTGACCCACTGGGGTGACGTCCGCACTGGTGTCGGCGATTCCGGCTCGCTGGGCTTCGCGGTCGGCCATTCCCAGCACCCGCCGGAGACGACCCGCGGCGGCGTGCTTCGTCAACGGCGGCTCGGCGAGCCGACCCAGATCCTCCAACGACAGGTCAGGGTGCTGGACGCGCAAGCGTGCGATCTCGATGAAATGGTCGGGCGCCTTGTCGCCGAGGATTTCCAGCGCTCGTTGCGCCCGGATGGCAGTCGTCATCGCCGACTGCTGCGCGCGGCGTTGATTGGAGTCCACCAGTGCCGCGCCGGCCGTGGCGGTGCCGCCACGATCGCGGTACGACTGCCAGACCTCATGAGTCTGTTTGGCGCCAATGAGATTCAGCAGCGAGGAGATGGTGTCGGGGTCACGAACCGTGACCCGGTCGGCCCCACGCAGCTGTCGCGCTTTCACGTGGACGCCGAGGCGTCGCGCGGCCCCCGTCAGCGCCAAGGCGGCTTCCATACCCGGGCATTCCACCTCCAGTCCCCGTGCGCGACCGGCCAGAGACAACGATCCCCGGGCGAGAAACGCACCACGCCAGACGGCTTCGGCATCCGCCCGGCTGCCGCCGACGATCTGGGCGGGCATCCCCCGGACCGGCCGCCCCCAGCGGTCGATGAGTCCGGTCCATCGGGCGACATCCTCCGCCTGGTGGGCGACATGCACCAAGTAGCGACGACGCGACCCCACGCTCGGCAATACGCGCACCTCGGGCGCGGATCCACACAAGTCTTTGAGGTCACGGCAAACCCGGCTGGCGACGGATTCGCGGTCCACGTCAGCGTCGATCACGACGCGCCCGTTGGCCACACGGAGTCCGCCCGCGAACTGCAGCAGCGCGGTCACTTCGGCCTTACGCGCACTGGGCAGGTGCACGACGGTACTGGCGAGCTCGTCTTTCACCCTCGGTGTCAACACCACAAAACCCCCACAACACATCGATTCCTTACTCACCACCACACCGGGAATCACGAAGGGGCTCAACGGCCATCATGCGACGCCGAACCACCTCACCGATTCCCGCGTGGCATCGGCCTTGCCGATCAGCGCGGCGATTCGTCCGTTCGGCGGGACAGTTCGGCCCCGGGCGCGGCGACGAGAAGCCTGCGGAGGTAGTTCCGCTGATCAAAGGTCAGTCGCTGTAGAAAGTTTGCCAGCGCTGACGCTTCGGTGCCGTCGTCGGGCATGTTCCGGGGAAAGACGACCCACACCGATTCCCCGCCCGTCATCCCGATCTCAGCGATGAACCCGCCACCGGCGAGCTGCTCCCCAAGCGCGCGCAAGCGCCAGCCCTGCGCCTGGAGCGCAGTGGCCCACCAATACGCCACCCGCACGGAACGCGGTGGCTGACAGATCATGCCTGGGATGTGCGCGCTGTTGCGCGCCGCCGGACGTGGCCGCCTCGACAGGTGTGAACCGATCAGCACCGCCGGCACGTCCGCGGCCTCGTCAGCCCATTCTGCGTAATCGTCCTGTGAGCAGCCCTGCCGTCCAACAGAATTCATTCAAGTCTCCATATCGTGCACGGCGTCTCCGTTGGCCTGCACCACCGGTACACTCTTGACCTGGTTGCTCACTGCGGCGACGTCCCACCAGCAACCACCAGACGACGAAACCTCACAAGCGCCGTTACGGCTATGCGAGCAGCGCCAAGGTCGGCACGACACTCCGCGGCACCCGCGGCAGAACACGAATCACTACATCCCCCTTGAGAAGACCGGCCCCAAGCCCCCCGGCTTTACTGGCACTCAACTGATGTCACGAGAATTCCATGAACCTACCGAAGCGTCAACTCTTCGCAAACATTAGCTGTCGTTGCATTCACAGGAAAGTGAGCTAACGTTCGTGCGACAGGCGCGCGCCCGAACCGCACCCTGTGGCGTCTGGCCCAGGCACCGCACCCCCCGGGCGGTCATCAACTGAGTCAACGTAAGTCATTGCACTGCAACTTGATTCAAGGGGGAATCCGATGGCCACCAAGAAAGGTCGCCAATATTCGGTGGGCGCAGCCACTTTCGCCGAACGTCTCAATCGATTGTTCGCCGCCGTCTGGCCGCCGGGGCGGGGGCCGTATCGCAGCTTCGAGGTGACCGAGGCCCTCGCCCGGCGCGGGTACCAATTGTCGGCGCCGTACCTGTCACAACTCCGTTCGGGCACCCGGAAGTACCCGTCCCCGCACACCGCGGAGATGTTGGCCGAGTTCTTCGGAGTAGAAGTCGAGTACTTCGATCCAGATACCAGCTATGCGCGGGTCATCGACGCGGAACTGGCCTGGCTCGATCTCGCCCATGACAAGACCGTCCGCGAGCTCACCACGGCACTCATGACGCTGACACCTGATCAGCGCGAAGAACTATTGGGGCCCGATCCGAGTCCGGTACCGGAACAACAGGATTCGCCTCATGGGGCGATCCAACCCTCTGGACGCACGACGTACGCGGCTCATCGTCGGCGAACGCATTGTCGACACCCCATGCCCGCAGTACGACCATGAGGTGAATCAGCTTCTCCCCCTTGGCCGCCCCGGCGTGTGGACCGCCGAGCGGGTCAGCTCATCGACCGGCGCACTGTGAGACTGGGCAACAACACGTCGTCGACCAGGATCCGTACGGTGTCCTCGGTCGGTGGTCGGTCGGAGACCAGCGCCCGGAACACCAGATAACCGGCTCTTCATGATTGAGGGTGTAGAACGGTCAGCTGCTGTCGGCCTGTGATTGGGGTGTCTGGTTGGCTGGGTGT
>NZ_JBJIAI010000036.1:0-30930 GCF_045311035.1 Mycobacterium sp. SMC-13 | reverse complement strand
CCACCGACCCCACACCGGCATCGGCGGAATGACACCAATCGAGCGCCTACGCGTTCACAACCTACCCGTGAAGAACACCTAGCACTTGAGGAAGGCGCCGGGGGGGTCAAGACATTGCAGCCCGGTGACATGATTCCGCTGGCCCGCACCGAACCCGCGCTGGACCTCGATGCGGTGATCGGCGGCTTCCGGCCGCTGTTTCGCGCGCTGGACCCAGATCAGGTCAACGCCCTCACCGGCCAGCTGATCCAAGCGTTTCAGGGCGAAGGCTCCGCGATCGGATCATTTCTGAACCAGGCCGCGGTATTGACCAACACACTGGCGGACCGCGATCAGCTGTTCGGGCAGGTCATCACCAACCTCAACGTGGTGCTGGGGTCACTGGGTGACCAGTCAGACCAGCTCGACAAGGCGGTCACCTCGCTGTCGGGCCTGATCGACGGGCTGGCCGGCCGCAAGAAGGACATCGCTAACGCAGTGGCCCACACCAACGCGGCCGCCGGTTCGGTGGCCGATCTGCTCACGCAGGTCAGGGAGCCGTTCCAGAAAGTTGTGCACGAGACCGACCGCGCCGCTGGGATCGTGGTCGCCGATCACGACTACTTCGACAACCTCCTAAATACGCTGCCAGACAAGTACAAGGCGCTGGCGCGGCAAGGGATTTACGGCGACTTCTTCAGCTTCTACCTGTGCGACTTGATCCTGAAGCTCAACGGAAAGGGCGGGCAGCCGGTGTATGTCAAGGTGGCCGGACAAAGCACGGGGCGGTGTGCGCCGAAATGAAATCCTTCTCCGAACGCAATACCCCGCTGATCGGGGCCATCGGCGTCGCAGCCGTCGCGGCCATCGTCCTTGCCGCGCTCAACTTCCAGAAACTCCCCTTCCTGAACCAGGCCAACGAGTATTCGGCCTATTTCGCCGACGCCGGCGGGCTGCACACCGGTGCCTCGGTCGATGTCTCCGGTTTTCCCGCGGGAAAAGTGTCCAGCATGGAACTCGACGGGGCACGCGTGCTCGTCACGTTCAGCGTCGACAGGAAGATCTTTCTGGGCGATCGCACCGAGGCGGCGATAAAGACCAAGAGCCTGCTGGGCAGCAAGGTGCTCGACGTCATATCCCGCGGGGACGGCGAGCTCACCACCACCATCCCGATCGAGCGGACGGTGTCGCCCTACCAGCTGCCCGACGCCCTCGGCGACCTGGCCACCACGATCAGCGGGCTGAACACCGACCAGCTGTCGGACTCGCTGGCCACCCTGGCGCAGACTTTTTCCGGCACCGCACCAGAGCTGAGGAACGCGGTGCAAGGGGTTGCCCGGTTCTCCCAGACACTCAACGAACGCGACGCGCAACTGCGCAACCTGCTCGCCAACGCCAGAAAAGCCACAACGGTACTGGCCCAGCGCACCGATCAGATCGTCACCCTGGTCAAGAGCACCAATGCCCTGTTGGTTGAGCTCCGAACCCAAAGCAGCGCAATCGATCAGATCTGGAACAACATCTCGGCGGTCGCCCAGCAACTGAAGGGGTTCATCGCCGAGAACCGGCAGCAACTGCGGCCGGCGCTGGAGAAGCTCAACGGGGTGCTGGCCATCGTGGATAACCGCAAAGAGCGCATCCAGGATGCGATCAAGCGGCTCAACGCCTACGCGCTTTCGCTGGGCGAAGCCGTCTCATCGGGGCCGTTCTTCAAGGCATACCTGGCGAACCTGCTCCCGGGCCAGTTCGTGCAGCCCTTCGTCGACGCTGCGTTCTCCGATCTCGGGCTCGACCCGGCCACCGTGCTGCCCTCCGAGCGTATCGACCCCCCCACCGGCCAGCCCGCAACCCCGGCGCTGCCGGTGCCCTACCCGCGGACCGGGCAGGGCGGCGAACCCAGATTGACGCTGCCCGACGCGATCACGGGCAAGCCGGGTGATCCGCGCTATCCGTACCGGGAGCCCCCGCCGGCCCCGCCGCCAGGTGGACCCCCGCCCGGACCGCCCGCACCGCCGCCGCCCGGCGTGCAAAACACACCCGAGCCGACACCCTCCCCGGTCTACGTGCCAGCACCGGGTGAGGTGCCCGCACAACCCGGAGGACAGCCATGACCAGGGCGCGTCTCATCCGCGCAGCCGCCGCGACCGTCCTCGTGGCGGTGCTCGTCAGCGGGCTATTCGTCGCCCTCGGCCGCACCGGCGCGGCGGCCAAGACCACGGTGGTCGCCTTCTTCCAGAACAGCAACGGCCTGTTCGCCGGCGACGATGTGCGGATCCTGGGTGTGCCCGTCGGGCGCGTCGCCACGATCGAACCGCAGCCGCAGCGGGTCAAGGTCACCTTCTGGATCGACCGCAAATATTCGGTTCCCGCCGACGCCAAGGCGGTCATCCTGTCGCCTCAACTGGTGACCGGGCGCGCCATCCAGCTGACCCCCGCCTACACCGGCGGACCCGTGATGCGCGACGGCGCGGTGATCCCGCAGGACCGCACCGCGGTCCCGGTCGAGTGGGACGACTTCCGGGCGCAGGTTGAGCGGCTGACCGAACTGCTGCGGCCCACCCAGCCCGGAGGCGTCAGCACGCTGGGCGCGTTCATCAACACCGCGGCCGCCAACCTGCGCGGCCAAGGTGCGAACATCCGCGACACCGTCGTCAAACTGTCGCAGGCGTTGTCGGCCCTCGGCGACCACAGCGACGACATCTTCTCCACCCTGAAAAACCTGGCGACGCTGGTGTCGGCGTTGCACGACAGCAGTGGCCTGCTCGGACAGCTCAATGAGAACCTGGCCGCCGTCACAGGGTTGTTGGCCGACGATCCGGACAAGGTCGGTCGGGCGGCCGGGATGCTCAACGACGTGGTCGCCGATGTGCAGAGTTTCGTTGCGGAGAATCGCGATGCGCTGGGCACCACCTCGGACAAGTTGGCCTCGGTCACCACGGCGATGGTCGACAGCCTCGACGACATCAAACAAACCCTGCACATCCTGCCCTCGACGCTGCAGAACTTCATCTTCATCTACGAACCGGCCGGCGGTACGATGACCGGCGCCATCGCGGTCAACAACTTCGCCGACCCGATCAGTTTCCTGTGCGGCGCGATCCAAGCGGCCTCCCGTCTCGGCGCCGAACAGGCGGCGAAACTGTGCGTGCAGTACCTCGCACCGATCGTGAAGAACCGCCAGTACAACTTCCCGCCACTGGGCGAAAACCTCATCGTCGGGGCATCGGCACGGCCCAACGAGGTCACCTACAGCGAGGACTGGATGCGACCCGACTACGTGCCGCCCCCCGTCGAGGCGGCCGCGCCCCACCCGCCCGAGCCTGCGCCGCTGGCCGCCGAGGCTGCTGCGCCGGATGCCGCCGCGCCGCCCACGCCGGTCACCACCAACCCATCCGATGGCCTCCCCGGCCTCATGGTCCCCCCCGGAGGCGGCTCATGACAGCGCGACAATCCTCCCGCGTCGCGGTGAAACTGCTCATCATCCTCACGCTGGCCGGGCTGCCCGGCTGCGGCTGGCGCGGGCTGAACTCGCTTGCACTGCCCGGCACCGAGGGCGCCGGGCCGGGTTCCTTCGTCGTGCAGGCGCAGATGCCCGAGGTCAGCAATATCCAACCGAACTCCCGCGTGCAGGTCGGTGACGTGACCGTCGGCACCGTGACGAGAATCGAGCGTCAAGGCTGGCATGCCCTGGTGAGCATGCGGCTCAACGGCGACGTCGACCTGCCCGCCAACGCGACCGCCAAGCTCGGCCAAACCAGCCTGCTGGGTTCGCTGCACGTCGAGCTCGCCCCGCCAGCGGACGCGCCACCGGACGGCAAACTGCGTGACGGATCGCTGATCCCGTTGGCGCGCGGGGGAGCCTACCCGACCACCGAACAGACCCTGGCCGCGATCTCCATGCTGCTCAACGGCGGCGGACTGGGCCAAGTCCAGGACATCACCCGGGCGTTTTCCACCGCGTTCCGGGGGCGTGAACACGACCTGCGCAGCATGATCGAGCAACTCGACAAATTCGCCACCCTCACCAATGACCAGACCGGTGACATCATCGCGGCCACGGACAGCCTCAACACCCTGGTCGGCAAGTTCGCCGACAACAAACCCGTTCTCGACACCGCGCTGCGCAAAATCCCCGATGCGCTGGCCGAGCTCAACAGCGAGCGGGACAACCTCATCGAGGCCGCCGATCAGCTCGGCAAGTTCAGCGCACTGACCGTCGACACGGTCAACCAGACCAAAGAAAATCTGGTCAAGGAACTCAAGGACATCGGGCCGGTGTTGGAAGCGCTGGCCAACGCCGGCCCCAGCCTGACACGTGCGCTCAGCCTCTACACGACCTATCCGTTCCCCAACGAAACCGTCGAGAAGTGGATGCGCGGCGACTACGGCAACCTCAGCCTGATCGTTGACCTCACGCTCAGCCGCATCGACTCTGCGCTCTTCACCGGTACGCGCTGGGAGGGCAACCTCACCGAGCTGGAGCTGCAATGGGGCCGCACCATCGGGCAACTCCCGAGCCCCTACACCCAATCCAACCCGCTGATCATTCCGTACCGCTGGGACCAGGGACGCTAAATGTATTTGCACAAACGCGTGAAGGTTCAGCTGGCCATCTTGACGGTGCTTGCCGTCGTCGTGATCTCGTTGATGACGCTGCACGTCATGAAGCTGCCGGCCAAGCTCTTCGGTGTCGGCCGGTACACGGTGACGATGGAATTGCCGCAGACCGGCGGGCTGTATGCGACCGGCAACGTCACCTACCGCGGCACCGAAGTGGGGCGGGTGCAGTCGGTGCACCTCACCGACACCGGTGTGGCCGCGGTGCTGTCGCTCAAATCCGGCATCGACATCCCCTCCGACGTCAAAGCTGAGGTACACAGCCAGTCGGCGATCGGTGAACAATATGTCGACCTGCTGCCCCGCAGTGACACCGCACCGCCGCTAAAGAACGGCGACGTCATCCCGCTGCGGGACGCCTCCGTGCCACCTGACATCAACAAGCTGCTCACCGCCGTCAACACCGGCTTGCGGGCGATACCGCGGGATAACCTCAACACCGCCGTAGACGAGGCATACACCGCCGTCGGCGGGCTGGGCCCAGAACTGGCCCGGCTGGTCAGGGCCTCCACCCGGCTGTCGATCGACGCCCGCGCCAACCTCGACTCACTGACGTCGCTGATCGACCAGTCCCAGCCGGTGCTCGACTCGCAGACCGATACCTCCGATGCGATCCAGGCATGGGCGGCCAACCTGGCCACGGTCACCGCCGAACTGCAAACCCATGACAACGCGGTGGCCGGAATCATCGACCACGGCGGCCCCGCCGCCGGCGAGGTGCGACAACTCTTCGAGCGGTTCCAGCCGACCTTGCCGATCCTGCTGGCCAACCTGGTCAGCGTCGGCCAGGTCGCCCTCACCTACCGAAACGACCTCGAACAACTCCTCGTGCTGCTGCCGCAAGCCGCAGCGATCCGCGGCGGAAGTGTCGTCGCCAACGCCAACACCAAGCAGGACTACCGTGGCGAGTGGATCAGCTTCAACCTCAACATCAACCTCCCACCGGCCTGCACCACCGGATTCCTACCCACCCAGCAACGGCGTCCACCGTCCTTCGAGGACAGCCCGGAGCGTCCCGCCGGCGACGTGTACTGCCGGGTGCCCCAAGATTCACCGTTCAACGTCCGCGGAGCGCGCAACATCCCCTGCGAGACCGTCCCCGGCAAACGCGCACCCACGGTGCGAATGTGCGAAAGCGACGAGCAGTATGTGCCGCTCAACGACGGCTTCAACTGGAAGGGCGACCCCAACGCCACCCTGTCCGGGCAGGACATCCCCCAGGGAGCTCCCGGATCACCGCCGACCGGAGCGCCGCCTCCCGCTGCCGTGAGCCCACCCCCACCACCGGTAGCGGCCGCCCAGTACGACCCCGCCACGGGCACCTACATCGGACCCGATGGCCAGCAATACACCCAATCCGACCTCGCGCAGACCGGCCCGAAGGAGAAGACGTGGCAGACGATGCTGACACCACCGGGCAGCTGAGAACCGCCGGCCGCACCTCGACGCTCATGCCGGATGAACGCGCCGCGTCCGCGCCGATCGGTGCTGAACCGACGCATGGCGGCGATGCCGGCACCGCCGAAGACGCCAGCAGCGGACCCGACGGCAAGGACACACACACCGCACCCCCGGGCGAGCCGAGGACGACCCGCTCGCCGCTGCGGGCCGCGATGCTGGTAGGGGTGGCCGTCGTCATCGCGCTGGCGACGCTGGCGGGATGGCTGGGATTTCGTCTCCACCACCTGCACGAGGCGCAGACCGAGCGAAATGCGTATGTGCAGGTGGGCAGGCAGGCGGCGCTGAACCTGACGACGATCGATTGGCAGAACGCCGACGCCGATGTGCGCCGCATCATCGACGGGGCAACCGGGCAGTTCTACGACGACTTCACGAAGCGATCACAGCCGTTCATCGCCGTGGTCAAACAGACCAAATCGACCACCATCGGCACGGTCACCGAGGCCGCGCTGGAGTCGAAGACCGCGGGCACCGCCCAGGTGCTCGTCGCCGTGACCGTCAAGACGACGAATGCCGCTGTGCCCGACCAACGGCCACGGGCCTGGCGGATGCGCATCTTCGTGCAGCAAGTCGGCGATCAGCCCAAGGTGTCTAACGTGGAGTTCGTGCCGTGAGGTGGCCGAAATCGCGTCGTACCGGCGATCCCACCGACACCGACTCGGCCCAGGAAACACCCACCGCGACCGAGGACGACTGCGAGCACACGCCGGCTACGATGAAACGAAGCATCCGCTGGTCACGTGTGCTCGCCTACGGGATGCTGCCCGGCCTCGCGCTGCTGCTGGCCGCGGCCGCCGGCGGGCTGAAATGGCAGGTCGGTTCCCTGCGTGAGGCCCAGCTTGCCAGCGTCGAGTCCGTGCGGGCCGCCACCGACGGAACAATCACGATGCTGTCCTACAAGCCCGACACCGCCGAGAAGGATCTGACCGCCGCCCAAAACCGACTGACAGGACAATTCAAGGATTCCTATGCCTCGCTAACACATGACGTGGTGATCCCCGGGGCGAAGCAAAAACAGATCTCCGCGGTCGCCAACGTTCCGGCCGCGGCGTCGGTGTCGGCCACCGCGAACCACGCGGTCGTCCTTGTTTTTGTCAACCAGACCGTCATCGTCGGCACGGACGCACCCACCAGCACCACCTCATGCGTGCGAGTGACGCTGGACAAACACGATGGCCGATGGCTCATTTCCCAATTCGAGCCGATTTGACAACATGATCGGGGTTCGATTCACAGCGCCGCGCAACATTCAGACCGTATGCATGGCGATGTGCTGGGCGGCAGGGCTCGGTGTGGCAACTGCGCAGGCACCTCACGCTCATGCCGACCCGGTGGCCTATCTGGTCAACGTGACCGTGCGGCCCGGCTACGGCTTTCCGAACGCCGACGCGGCCTTAGGCTACGGTTACGGCATTTGCGACAAGCTGTCCGGCGGCGAAGGCTACGGGCAGCTTATCGGCGATCTGCAGGCTGATTTCCACACCGCCGACGACTATCAGGCCTCCTATCTGATCACCCAGTCGGTCAACGAACTCTGCCCGGCGTTGATCTGGCGCCTGAGGAACTCGGCTGCACACGACTGGCCGCCGCCTAGAGATGACGGCTGACGTCGAGGAGATGAACATGCGGCATTTGCTGTTGACCGTGCCGGCCGTGGTGGTCGTCGCCGTCGGTGCTGTGGTTGGCATGCCGATCGCACACGGCGACAACAAACGACTCAACGACGCGGTGGTCGCCAACGTGTACACCATTCAGCACCAGGCAGGCTGCACCAACGACGTCACGATCATCCCGCAACTGCAACGTGCCGCCGAATGGCACGCCCGGGATGTGCTGAACAATCGCGACCTCAACGGTGATATCGGGTCTGACGGTTCGACGCCGCAAGACCGCGCCGACGCAGCCGGTTTCCAGGGTCGGGTGGCCGAAACGGTGGCGATCAATCCGGCCCTAGCGATCAGCGGTGTGGAGTTGATTAGCCGGTGGTATGACAACGCGGCATATCTCGCCATCATGTCCGATTGCGCCCACACTCACATCGGCGTGTGGTCGGAGAACAGTTTCGACCGCACCGTCGTGGTCGCCGACTACGGGTAGCCAGAGCGGGCCAGATCCCGCACATCGAAGCGACACGGTACATCGGCCGTCGGCCTCACGCCTGTGGTGTTGTCGGAGCTGACGGCACAGCCACGGACATGGGCGGTGCCTGAAGGCGCAATGTCGAGGCCGTCGGATACAGGATCGCGGGTCACTGCTTCGGCCACCATGTGGTGACGGTGTCACGCATCGGTTCTACGCGGTGCTCTGCCGCCAAGAGCGCCAGATGGGCCAGTGTTTCACCGTTGGCGGCCCGGCGCATGAAGTTGGGTACCTGAGCCCAGGGCCGCGACCACCCCAGGCGGGTGGTGATCTGCCAGCAGGTTGCCCCAGGGCAGTCGGCCACCGCGCGTTCGATCTCACCAAGGCGCGTGCGGTGATGGGCGAAAAGTTCGTCCAGCCTGGTTGTGAACGCGTCGAAGCGGTATTCGTGGGCGGGAAGCACCTCGTCGGGTTGATATCCACGCAGTTTGGCCAGCGAGGCGAGGAAGTCGGCGAGGGGATTGGCGGCTTGCTGGGGATGCACGGAGATGTTCGGGGTGATCCGCGGCAACACACAATCGCCGGTCAGCATCAGCCTGCGGTCGGGCTCGGCGAAGCAGAGATGCCCGGGCGAATGGCCGGGCGTCCAGATCGCGCGCAGGTTCCAGCCCGGCAACGGGAGACGATCGCCATCGTCGATGAACCGGTCCGGTTCGGCCTGCCGGACGAACTGCCGGATTCCAAGCGACGCCGAGCTCAGTTCGTCCAACTCGACCTCGGGCACCCCGCAGTCCACCAAGAGGTCCCGCATACTCGCCACGAGAGGTTCTACCTCGCCGTAGCGGGTGGGCAACACCGCGGCATCGGCCGGGTGCACCCCGACCCATGCTCCGGAATGCTCGCGCACCCGCCCAGCCAATCCGTAGTGGTCGGGGTGGACGTGCGTGATCAGCACCGCAGAGACGTCGGTGATGTCGCATCCGGCCTTGGACAGTCCCTCGACGAGGGCCGTCCACGCTTCCTCGGTGTCCCAGCCGGCGTCGACGATGGCGACCCCGTCAGGCAGCTCGAACGCATACACCAGCACGTATCGCAACGGATTGTCCGGGATTGGCACCGGGATCGACCACAATCCCGGTCGCACCTGCTCGACCGGCGGCAACACGCCGTCGACCCAGGCCTGCCGCTGAACGGCCCCCGGCGCCTCGGCCATGGCTGTGTTCCTCCTGTCGCGGTCCCGACGCACACCGTCACACGCACAAATGTTAGTCATCGTTCACAATCCTGGGCAGGTCGTCGCTGGCTGCTATGCCGAGCACCGCGTAACCCATGGCGGCCAGACGGGCAGCGACCCGCTCGGGGGGCAGGCCGGTGTCGCGGTAGTGAAGGATCGACTGGATCGCGCCGATCGCACCATGTACGACCGCGCGGACGTCGGCCTCATCAAGCTCCGGCCGCAACTCCGCGACCACGTGCACCCATTCCTCGAGATACAGTCGCTGCTTACGTCGCAGGCGGCGCCGCTGCTCATCGGACAAGTTATGCAACTCGCGGTAATAGACAATCGCCAGCTCCCGATCGTTGATCACCAGCGAGACATGGTCGGCGACCAGCCCAGTCAACGCCTCACGCTCATCACGAGCCTGGTCCACGATGGTCGAGGCCCGCTCCAGCAGCGCGTCGATCACCCGCTCGAACAGCGACGCGAGCACGGCGGCCTTGCTGTCGAAATGCCGGTAGATTCCCGGTCCCACGATTCCAGCCGCCACACCGAGATCCGTCATCGACACGGCGTGATATCCCCGCTCGGCGATGAGCTCGGCGGCCGCGGCCAGAATCCGCTCACGACGTTCGCTTCCCCGAGTCCGTTGAGTAACGATCGCTCCGCTCACCGTGCCCCTTCCTCTTGGGTGAAACCACATGGGCCGGCGTCGCCTGCTTGTGCCCTGAACTCGCGTGGTCCCACCGCGGCCAACAGCAATGCTAACAGCGGTTAACACGCTGCAGGGCCGGGTAGCGAATTGGCGCGGACGAGGCGAAGCGGTTGCTGACGATGATTGGCCGACGAGGTGTTGGTCGACCGGGCCAGCGGGAAGCGACACCTGCACCGCGGTCGGCGACGCTAGGCGGTGGGCGGCCCCCGCTCCTATTCCTCAGCGGGCAGGATTAGGGACCAGAAGCGCGACTGGCGATCATTCGTCAGGCTCATGTAGATGTGTTTGGCTTCGGTGAAATCGAGGAATCCGTCGTCTCCGAGTTCGCGGCCGATGCCGCTTTGCCGGTATCCGCCGAACGGTGCGTCGGGGCGCAACTGGTGGTGGTCATTGATCCAGACCGTGCCGGCGCGTAACCGGCGGCTGATTTCGTAGGCGTTGACCATGTTGGTGGACCACACCGTCGCTGCCAAGCCGTATATCGTGTCGTTGGCCAGGCGCACCGCGTCGTCGACGGAGTCGTACCCGATGACCGACAGCACGGGGCCGAAAAGCTCCTGACGGGCGATCGGCATGTCGTTGTTGACGTTGTGGATCACTGTCGGCTGGAAGAAGTAGCCGTCGCCGATGTCGGCACGACGACCACCACACGCCACTGTGGCGCCGGCGGCCGCGGCGTCATTGACGACGCGCTCCAGCTCGGCGGCTTTCTCGGCCGAGATCACCGGGCCGAGGTCGGTCTGCGGGTTGCGCGTGTCTCCGAGTCTGATCGTGGCGGCCCGCCGCACCAGCCGGTCGATGAGTTCCTCTTCGCGCCCGCGTGGCACGAAGACCCGGCTGCCCGCTTCACAGCACTGCCCGGCGTAGAAGTTGACGCCGAACAGCACGCCGTCGACGACGAGATCGAAGTCAGCGTCGGGCAGGATGACTGACGGCGACTTTCCGCCGAGCTCTAGGGTGACGTTCTTCAACGTTTGCGCAGCCCCGGCGGCGACGCTCCGCCCGACCCCGGTGCTGCCGGTGAACGTGACATGGTCCACCAGAGCGCTTTCGACGAGGTATTGGCCCACTTCGACGTCCCCGGTGACGACGTTGAATTGCCCGGGGGGAAGATCTGTGCGCGACAATGCTTCAGCCAGTAGCATCGCCGACAGCGGCGTGCGTGGGTTGGGCTTGAGCACGACGCTGTTGCCCATCAGCAGTGCGGGAATGACTTTCCACACGGCCAACAAGAGCGGGAAGTTGAACGGGGTGATGGCCGCGACGACGCCCTCGGGTTCCCGTACGACGTGACTGACGCTAAACGGCGGCGAATGGAACCCCAATGGCTGCTCCAGACGCACGCTTGGGGCCATATCGAGGAAGTACTGGCTGTGGGCCAAGGCGAATCCGACGTGCAGAGCGCTCGCCGTCTTGATCGGAGATCCGCATTCGGCGATTTCCGCTTCCAGGAGGGCGTCCTGGTTTTCGACCAGGTAGTCGATGGCTGGCTGCAGCGCTCGGACCCTGCTTCGCACGTCCAGGCCGGCCCAGGGGCCCTCGTCGAAGGCCGTGCGGGCACACGCGACCGCCGCCTCGACGTCGGCGATCCCTCCGTCGGCGACATCGCCGACGACGGTCGCGGTGGCCGGGTCGATGACCTGCCTGCGTTTGCCACTGACGGAGGGACGCCATGTCCCGCCGATGTATTGCTCGAAGCGCCATCGCACATCGGATTTCAGCGGTGCCGTCATTGTCATCTTGGGTCTCGCTTTGCTGGTTGTAAGACGGTTTTGGTCAGCTGGTGACGAGCTGTCAATCGTGGTAGCGAACTGTGATCGCGTGTTCGGGGCACGCCTGCGCGCCTTCCTCTGCTTCGTTGACCAACTCTGGCGGAACGGGATTGACGATCACGACGGACTTTCCTTCGTCGTCCAGGCCATAAACCGCAGGTGCCAGTGAGTGGCAGCGGGCATGGCCCATGTGTCGTCATTGTTGAATTCGCTCCAATCTTCACGAACGGCTATCGGTTTTGCGTCGCGGCCGTGGCCGAGACAACTTTGCACTGCAGGGCGGAATCAGCTCTCCACTTGGGCTGCTAGTCGTCCGACAGAATGACCAACCCGCGGATGTTGCGACCCGCGAGCATGGCCTCGTACCCCTCGTTGATTTGATCAAGCGAGTAGGTGTTGGTCACCAGCTCATCGAGTTTCAATTTGCCGGATTGATAGAGGTCGATCAGCTGGGGAATGTCGGAGAACGGGTTGCTGCTGCCATACACGGTGCCCAGGATCTGGCGTTCGAACATCACAACGTCGAAGGGAGCGATGGGTAGGTGGTCGGCGCCGGCGGGCGGCACGGCGACCAGGACGGCCCGCCCGCCTTTCCCCAGCGCCTGCAGCGCTTGTGCGAGGATCGCCTGGGTCAGAACGCCGGGCGTGGCGATGGACACGTCGGCCCCCCTGTTCCAGGTGGCCTCCAACACCGCGTCGACCGGGTCGACGGCGGTCGGATCGACGACGTGTGTCGCGCCGAACACTTCGTAGGCGAGTTTGCGCTTGGCCTCGTCCGGTTCGACGGCCACGACGACGCGGGCGCCCGACGTAGCGGCCCCCTGGATCGCGTTCATGCCGATTCCCCCGGCGCCCCAGACGACCACGGATTCACCGGGCCGCACCTTGGCCTTGTTGACTGCCGCCCCGTAGCCGGTGGGCACGCCGCACCCGATCAGGGCTGCGGTGCGCAGCGGAACGCTCCGATCGATCTTGACGACGGAAACATCAGGCACCACGGTGTGCTCGGCAAACGTTCCCAGCAAGCACATCTGGCCAGCGCCTTGCGCTCCCACGTGGAATCGGTAGGTCCCGTCGAGCTGCGGACCGGCCAGGATGTTGGCACCCAGGTCGCAAAGGTTGGAGTGTCCGACCGCACACGAGCGGCAGTGCCCACACGCGGGGATGAACGACAACACCACATGATCGCCCGGTTCGACCGCCGTGACCTCGGCGCCGACCTCTTCGATGACCCCGGCCCCTTCGTGGCCGCCGATCACCGGATACGGCATCGGAAGATCGCCTGTCACCAGGTGGTAGTCGCTGTGGCAGAGGCCGGTCGCCGCCAGGCGCACCCGCACCTCGTGCGGGCCCGGCGGGTCGAGATCCACCTCCTGCACCTTGAACTGCTCGTTCTGCCCATGGAGCACGGCTGCCCGAGTCTTCACGAAACTCCCTTCGTCGACCTAATCACATCGATCTTGATCCGCGCGTCGACGCCGGCTGCCCAGACTGTTGTGTCGATCGAAGGGCCCCGTCGCCGTTGTCGGTGTTGACACAAGTCATCGTTGATGTGACTCATGTCATTAAGCACTATGCTCATAGGTCATACCCACACCGCTGGCAAGGAAAACGATTCCTGGATTCTGTCGCACCGCCGATCATCGGCAAGCAGTCTTGCCAGTTCACTGGCCACGGACCAGGAGTTTTGTACGCCGGACGGGAAGAAGAGAACGGGAAGAGGTACCTCAATAACGTGATGACAATTAGCCTCCGATGCGGTTCCCCACATCGATGTACGGCTCTGACGCGCAGCCAGACCGGTCAGCACGCTCCGAGGTCGGCGTGACGCACACCGTCGCCCCCGGCGGCGAGGCCCGCGGACCGGCACGCATCGCTGTGGTGGGTGCGGGGCCGGCCGGCCTGTACGCGGTGACCGAACTTGTGGAGTCGGGTCACCCGGTGAAGATAGACGTGTTCGAACGGCTGCCCTCGCCGTTCGGGCTCGTCCGGTACGGAGTCGCGCCGGATAACCAGAAGATCAAGTCGGTCGCCCGCGTTCTGGGCGCACCCTTCACCGCCCATTCAGCCACGGTCCGTTTTCTGGGGAACGTCTCTGTCGGCCGTGATATCAGCCGACACGAGTTGCGAGGATTTTACGACGCCGTCATCTACGCTTTTGGCGCGGAAGACGCCCGAGTGCTGGACGTACCCGGTAGCCGCCTGCCGGGCAGCTTTGCGGCCAAAGAATTCGTCGGCTGGTATTCCGGACATCCCGACGCCGCCGACCGCAACTTCCCACTGCACGGTCGGGGCGTGGCCGTGGTGGGGGCCGGCAACGTCGCCCTCGATGTCGCGCGAGTGCTCGCGCGCAGCGCCGAGGAGATCGCCGCCACCGACGTGCCCGACCGGGTCGTCACCGCACTTGGCTCCAGCGCCATCACCGACATCTATCTGCTGTGCCGACGCGGCCCCGCGCAGATGAAATTCACACCGGTCGAACTTCGCGAACTCGGCGAGCTGTCCAACGCCGATCTCATCATCGATCCGACCGAATTGGCGTTGAGCGAAAGCGAGCGAGCCGAGCTGTTGGGAAGGCCCCAGCTCGAACGCATGGTCTCAACGCTGCGGCAGTGGGCGGATCGGCCGCTGCAGGGCAAACCGAGGAGACTGCACCTGAGATTCCTCCGGAGCCCTGTCGCTATCCTCGGCGACGACCACGTCAATGCCCTGGTTGTCGAACGCAACGAACTGACCGACGACGGCCAGGCGCGCGGTTCAGGCCAGTACGAGGTGCTCGACGTGAACCTGGTGCTGCATTCCGTCGGCTACCAGGTGCGTCCGGTAGCCGACTTGCCCTACGACAGCGGTACGCAAACCATCCGCAACCAAGGGGGCCGCCTAGTGGACGGACAGGGCCATTTCCTGCCGGGCGAGTACGTGACCGGTTGGGCCAAGCGCGGCCCCAGTGGCGTGATCGGCACCAATCGAGCCGACGCCGCCGAGACCGTCAAGAACCTGCTGGCCGACCTGCCCGGCCTCGCACCGCCGAGACACGACCACCGCCGGACGGTCATCGAACTGCTCGAGCACCGCGCAGTCAACGTCGTGGACTGGGCGGGATGGCTACGGCTGGACTCCCACGAAATCCAAGCAGGTCGGCGCCGAGGAAGCCCCCGGGTCAAAACCCCGGATCTGGCCGCCATGCTCGATCACGCCCACCCCCTGGCACACGACGCCCCGACGGACGCCGCGGCCGGCACCCCGAGCCCGGCCGGGCGAACACCAGGATGACCCGCACGTATCGAGTGGTGCGCCCGGGAGCCCGCCGACACCGGCACGCACAGTCGACATCCCAACTCAGGTCCACAACACAGTCTCTGCGAAGGAGCCACGATATGATCGACCGCCACATTCCTTGGATGCAGCCCGCCTCGGCCCCGGGCCGCTTCCGTGAGATCGGCGTGTGGGGCGACCAGACGATCGCGGACGTCGTCGACGACCACGCACAACGGCATCCCGAAAAGACTGCGGTCATCGATTCCCGCGAAAAGCTGACATACGCCCAACTCAGGGACCTGTCGCTGCGCCTTGCGCGGGTCCTGCTCGATCACGGTGTCGAGCCCGGCGACCCGGTCGCCATCCACCTGCCCGGCTGCGTTTTGCTGCCGGCACTGCACCTGGCGTGCAACAGGATCGGCGCGCTGTTCCTGCCGGTGAGCACCGGCTGGCGCGGCGCCGAGCTGCGGTCTCTGCTGGGCACGGTACGGGCTTCGATGCTGATCGTCCTCAACGATAACGGCGGCTTCGACTACGTCGGCCTGGCGGAAACGCTGCGTGACGGGCTGCCCGACCTCAAACACGTGTTGACCGCCCGAAGCGGTTCGCTGGAATCGCTGGCAGCCAACTCGGCGCCTCTGACCGCCGGCGAGCTCGACGAGCATCGGCCGAGCGCCGATGCGCCCGCACACGTGATGTCCTCGTCGGGAACGACCGGTATCCCCAAGGCGTCGGTGTGGAGTTCGAATGACCTGGTCGCCCTGCTCGTCCACCATATGGGCCGCCGCCTCCACCTCGGTGCCGACGACGTCGCCGCCGCCATCGCACCGGCCAGCACGGGCTCGACCGGCTACGTCTTTCCCGTGCTGGCACCACTGTTGGTGGGTGCGACGACCGCGCTGCTGGAAACCTGGAAGCCGCAGGCCGCACTGGACCTGATCATCCGGGAGCAGTGCACCTACGCGACCGCCGTGCCCACCCAGATGATCATGATGCTGGAGTTCCCGCTCGAGCAGTATGACCTGTCCCACTTCACCCGATTCAACAACGCGGGCGCCCCGCTGCCACAGTCCACCGCGCGCGACCTCGAATCACGGATGGGCTGCCGCGTGCAAACCATTTACGGCGCCACCGATGGGGGAGTGCCCGCCATCACGTCGATCGACGATCCAGACGAGCTACGCCACACGACCGTCGGCTCGGTCTGCCCCGGTGTCGAGGTGGTGTTGCTCGGCGCGGACGGCAACCCCGTGCCGCCGGGCGACGCTGGTGAACTGTGCTGGCGTGGGCCCAACAAGTCATACGGCTATCTCAACGAGCCCGACTACGACCGGCAGGCTTGGGATGATCAGGGTTTCTTCCACTCCGGTGACGTCGGTGAGTTCGATGACCGCGGATACCTACGCATCGTGGGGCGCATCAAGGACATGATCTTGCGGGGAGGCACCAACATCTTCCCGCGGGAAGTCGAGGAGCTGCTGCTCGAGCACCCTGACGTGGCTGGCGTAGCGATCGTGGGAATCCCCGATGAGCGGCTGGGCGAGCGGGCCTGCGCCGCAGTGGTGCCCGCTTTAGGCTCTCACCCCCGGCTCGACGATCTGTGCTCGTTTCTGCTCGACCGCCAGCTCGCCAAGGCCAAGCTGCCCGAAAGATTCATCGTGCTCGATGAGCTGCCGACCAATGCCGGCGGAAAGGTCGACAAAGCGCTCCTTCGAGACATCGCCATCAAGGACCTGGCAGGTCACGCGCGTAACGAAGACGGGACCTCAGCTCGCCATCGGCCGCCGGCGCCAGGTACGCCGGCTGACACCGCACCGTCAACCGCAGAACGCGCAGCTGAGGGAACGGCATGAGCGATCCGACCGGCCCGCTGTCCGGGGTACGCATCCTCGACCTGTCCGCGCTGGCCCCAGGGCCGTTTGCCACCATGCTGCTCGGCGACCTCGGCGCGGAGGTGATCACGGTGGAAGCCCCGGCCGCCGCGCGAAGCGGCAGCGGTCTTGGCGCGCTACCCGGTTACGGTGGTGAGCGCGCGCGCCGACAGGGCATCAATCCGCTGTATCGCTCCCGACGATCACTCGTGCTGGACCTCAAGCAACCGCAAGCCCTGGAGATCGCCCTGCAACTGGCGCAGCGCAGTGACGTCTTCGTCGAGGGATTCCGGCCGGGAACCTGCGAGCGGCTCGGATTGGGCTACGACACGGTCGCCGCGCGGAACCCGGCGATCGTCTATTGCTCGCTGACCGGCTATGGGCAATCCGGGGAGCTGGCGATGCGCGCCGGTCACGATCTCAACTACATCGCCGAGTCGGGCCTGCTGTCGGCGACGACACGCGATGGCCAGCGTCCGGGCATACCCGTCAACGTGGTGGCCGACTTCGCCGCAGGAGGTTTGCTGGCCGCGTTCGGCATCCTGGCCGGCCTCCTGGGCCGCCAGGCCAGCGGCCGGGGAACTCACATCGACGTGTCGATGTATGAGGGGCTGCTCGGCCTGCTGCAGGTGGTCCAGTCGTGGACGCTGGCGTCGGCGCCGGATCCGTCGTGGGGCCGGGGCCTGCTGTCGGGGGCGGTCCCCTTCTATGACTGCTATCGCACGGCCGACGGGCAATGGCTGTCGGTGGCTGCTCTGGAGCCGAAGTTCTTCGCGAACCTCTGCACAGCACTCGGCCGCCCCGACCTGATCTCGGCTTATGCCGACCAGTCTCGATGGGGCGAGCTGCGGGCCGCATTCGAGAAGACCTTCTCCGCTGCCTCGCTCGCGGAATGGCTGGCCCGGCTGGAAGAGGTCGACACCGCGGTGGCTCCCGTGAGGTCGCTGCCCGACGCGTTCGACGCAGCGCAGCGCAGAGGGTTGCTGGACGCGCCGGGTGTGGTTGGCCCGCTGCCGCGCATGAGCGCGTGGAAGCCAACCGCGGGATCGGTCGTTACCCGGCCCGGGCAGCACACTCGCGAAATTCTCGACGAGATCGGCCTTTCCCCGGACGAGATCGAAACGCTGCGGGCGACCGGCGCGGTCACGGAGTGAAATCGGCGAGGACGATCCAAATCGGGATGATCATCGTCATTGTAAAGTATATGGACTCTGGACGTCGTAACGGAGAAACGATCGGAGAATGAGCATGCAGGCACGTGTCGCCGTCGTCACCGGCGCCGCTAGAGGAATCGGACGCGAGATCGCGTTAGCGCTAGGCCGGCAAGGCCGCCACGTCGCGGTGGTCGATCTGCGCGACCACGAGGCTAAGGAGACCGCGGCGACGATCACCGCAGCCGGCGGCACCGCCGTGCCCGTCGCCGTGGATGTCACCGACCCGGCGTCGGTGAAGGAGGGCCTCAACGAGGTTCGCCAGAAGCTGGGATCGATCTCCATCCTGGTCAACAACGCTGGGTGGGACGAGCTCAAGCCCTTTGTCGATACCGACGAGGAGTTCTGGCAGCGCGTCATCGAGATCAACTACAAGGGCGTGCTTCGGACCACGCACGACGTGCTTCCGGCGATGATCGAGGCGGGGTGGGGGCGGATTGTCAACATCGGCTCGGACGCCGGTCGTGTCGGTTCGTCGCTGGAGTCGGTGTACTCGGGGGCCAAGGGCGCTGTGATCGCATTCACGAAGACGATCGCTCGCGAGGTCGCCCGCGCGGGGGTAACCGCCAACACCGTGTGCCCCGGCCCGACCGACACCCCTTTGCTACAAGAGATCGTCCGCGGCCAAGCCGATGCAGACAAGGTGATCGGTGCGATGACCCGGGCGGTGCCGATGAAGCGTCTGGGCCGGCCGGAGGAGGTCGCCGCCGCGGTCGCGTTCCTCGCTTCCGACGACGCGGGGTTCATCACCGGACAGACGCTGTCGGTGAGCGGCGGCCTTACCATGGCGTAGCTCTGAACCATGGCGTAGCTCTGACCGACGGCCGCAGCGCCGGGAACGCTACCGCCCCCCGGTGCCGCTCCTTAGCTCCAGGTTCTTGACGATAGGGGGATCGGCGCTGAGCTTCCCGACGCGGCGGGCGCCACCGGGAGAGCCGATTTCGGAGAAGAAGTCGGCATTGATCTGCTGATAGTGCCGTACACCGTCGGGGAGGTCGGTCTCGTAGTGGATCGCCTCCACGGGGCAGACCGGTTCGCACGCCCCGCAATCGATGCACTCGGCGGGGTGGATGTACATCATCCGTTCGCCTTCGTATATGCAGTCGACCGGGCATTCTTTGATGCACGTCTTGTCGAGAACGTCGACACATGGGGTCCCGGTAGTAATGGCGCAAAAAACAACGAGGTTCGCGTAGCGCCTGGTCGGCGGTGATTTCTCGGTTCGGGCTGCGGGCCGGGGTGGTTGGTGCTTGGCTTGGCTGCCGATGAGGTTGGTCGGCGTTTTGGAGGCTGGGGTTCGTGGCGACGCGGGTATTCGCGGACGAGGAGTTGCAGCGCCTGCGGGAGTTCCCGGAGATCAGTCGTGAGGAGTTGTTCCGGTACTTCACGCTGACCCCGGCGGATCTGGCGTTCGTTGCTCCGCAGGGCAGGGGCCCTGCGGTCCGTCTGGGCCTGGCGGTGGCGTTGTGCACCTTGCCGTGGCTGGGGTTCGTGCCGGACAAGGTGTCGTCGGCGCCGCCGGTGGCGGTGGCCCGGTTGGCGGATCAGCTGAATGTCGATGCGGTGCAGCTTCGTTCGTATGGCAAGCGGGCGCAGACGCGGACCGAGCATGTGCGGCTGGTGGCCCAGTATCTGGGGTGGCGGCCTGCCGGGTCGATGGAGTTGAAGGAGCTGGATGAGTTCCTTCTGGCGCGGGCGATGGAGCACGATTCGCCGACGCTGTTGTTCCGGCTGGCGTGTGAGTACCTGATCTCGGCGCGGGTGATCCGGCCGGGCCCGGACACGGTGGTCCGCCGGGTCGCGCATGCTCGCACGCAGGCGCAGCGGGAGACCTATGACCGGTTGGCGCGCGAGTTCACGCCGCAGCGGTGTAAGGAACTGGATGCGTTGCTGGTCGCCGACCCGTCTATCGGGATGTCGCGGTTGCGGTGGTTGTCGACCGGCCCGGTGGAGGCGTCGGCGACCGCGGTGAAGGCCGAGGTCGAGAAGCTGGTGTTCCTGCGCAACCTGGGCGCGGATGAGCTGGATATGTCGGTGCTGCCGGCGGAGCGGCGGCGGTTCCTGGCGACTGTGGGCCGACGCTTGACGGGCCAAGCCTTGGAACGCCGGGATCCGCAACGCCGCTACCCGATCCTGCTCACGGTGTTGGCTCAGTCGGCCACCGATGTGCTCGACGAGGTGGTGCAGCTGTTCGATCAGGCGATCTCGGCCAGGTTGAGCAAAGCCGAACGCCGGATGCGCGACGAGCTCGCCGAGCGCGGTAAGGCCGGAGAGGATCGGCAGGGGTTGCTCGACGACTTGCTGGCCATCATCACCGACACGCAGATCCCTGACGAGGAGATCGGCGGCCTGATCCGGGGCGATCGGATCGGATGGGAGCGGTTGCGGGCCGCGGTCGCGCAGGCCAAACCTCGGCTGCCGCGCGATCACGGGCACCTGGCCGCTCTGGACAGCTCGTACTCCTATCTGCGGCAGTTCACCCCGCAGGTGCTGTCGACAGTCCGGTTCGCCGGCGGCACCGCGGCGATCGAGCTGCTGATCGGGGTGCACATGCTGCGGGAGCTGAATGCGACCGGTACCCGCAAGGTGCCCGACGACGCGCCGACGGGGTTCGTGCCGACGAAGTGGCGCGGCTACCTCGACGAGGCCCGCAAAGCCGGCAACACCACCGCCTATCGGCACTACTGGGAGCTGTGCGTGCTGCTGGGGCTGCGGGACGGGTTGCGCAGCGGCGACGTGTTCGTGCCGGGGTCGCGCCGCTACGCCGACCCGGCCGCTTACCTGCTGACCCCGCAGGCGTGGGAGCCGCAGCGTGACGAGTTCTGCCGCCTGGTCGGCAAGTCCGCTGATCCGGCCCGCGCCCTGGCGACCGCCACCGACGAGCTGCACGACGCTATGAGCGAGTTGGAGAAGGTGCTCGCCGACGGCGACGGCCCGGTCCGTCTCGATGAGGCCGGTGACCTGGTGGTCTCGCCGCTGTCGGCAGAAGACGTTCCGGCCGAAGCGGTGGCGTTGAAGCAGGAGTTGACGGAGATGCTGCCGTTCGCGCCGATCGTGTCGCTGTTGATCGAGCTGGACAAACGCACCGGCTACCTGGACTGCTTCACCCACGCCGGCGGTAAGCAGTCCCGCACCCCGGAGTTGAAGCGCAACCTCATCGCGGTGCTGCTGGCCTACTCCACCAACCTGGGTCTCACCCGTATGGCGGAGGCCTCCGGCATCTCCTACGACATCCTGGCCTGGACTTCGGAGTGGTATGTGCGGGAGGAGACGCTGCGGGCGGCGAACCTGACGATCATCGACTACCACCAACGCCTGCCGCTGACCCCGATCTTCGGGGCCGGCACCCTGTCCTCCAGTGATGGGCAGCGGTTCCCGACCCGTGGCAAATCGGTCACTGCCAGAGCGTTGAGCCGCTATTTCGCGAACGAAGGACTGAGCACGTATACCCATGTCACCGATCAGCACGCCACCTACGGCACGAAGGTCATCGTCGCGACGAGACGTGAAGCTCACTACGTGCTGGACGAAATCCTCGGCAATGCAACGGATCTGCCGATCACCGAGCATGCGACCGACACGCACGGCGTCACCCTGGTGAACTTCGGGCTGTTCGACCTGCTCGGGTTGCAGCTCTCGCCCCGCATCCGGGACCTGGGCCGGATCACCCTGTACCGGGCGGCGCCGCGAGCCCAGGTCGAGTCCGCGTTCCCGCACGCGGGCCCGCTTTTGACCCGGCGGTGCAATCTCGATCTGATCGCCGAGCACTACGACGACCTGCTCCGGCTGGCCGGGTCGCTGAAGTTCGGGCACGCCACCGCGTCGCTGCTGGTCGGCAAGCTGTCGGCGTCGGGCCGGCAGAACGCCCTCGCGGCGGCGCTCAAGGAGTACGGGGCGCTGCGGCGCACGATCTACGCCGCCCGGTATCTGTCCGACCCGGGCTATCGACGCAAGATCTCCCGCCAGCTCAACAAGGGCGAATCCCTGCACGCGCTCCGCCGCGACCTGCTCTACGCGCATGAAGGAACCGTGCGCGCGAGGCACCTGGAGGGACAGACCGAACAGGCATGGTGCCTCACGTTGGCGACCAACGCCGTCATCGCCTGGACCACGGAGTATTACGGTCTGGCGACCGAACAGATGCGGCGGGCCGGGCGGCGCATCGATGACGAGGTGCTGGCGCACATTTCTCCGGCGCACAGCGAGAACATCAACTTCTTCGGCGCCATCGAGGTCGACATCGACGCCGAACTGGCCCAGCTCGGCCCCACCGGGTACCGGCCGCTGCGGGTCCGCGACACCCTCTTCTGACCGCCGGCTACCACCTTCCGGGAGAGGGTGCTGGGGCGTAGCTGGGCACATCGGTGGCCTGGGTTGGGTCAGCGACAGCGTGGTGGTTCGGTGGCGGTGAGGACGCGGTCGCTGATCGGGCGCAGCTGGGCGTAGGCGTCGGCGACGGGCAGCACGAGCCCGGTGGGGTGCCGGCTCTGCCAGTCGGCGGCCGCCACGGCGGTGGCGAAGTAGCGGCCGGGGTTGCAGGTGGTGGCGCGGACCCGGGTCGGGTCGAGTTCGTCGGGGCCGGGTACAGAGATGACCGCGGTGGCCGGGTCGAGGCCGCTGACCCCGGAGGCCGGGTCAACGGACAGTCGGATGGTGGTTCCGGTTGCGGCGCAGGTGGATTCGACGGTGGCGGGGCGACCGATGATGGCGGGGAACAGCAGGGTGTCGGCGGCGCACCAGGTGTAGAGCTGGTGGCCGTCGACGGTGAACCGGTGCGGGGTGGGATTGAGGGTCAGGCCCCAGCCGAGGATGCGGTGCCGGTCGTCGTATTCGATGTCCGCGGCGGCGGGCGCGTTCTCGACGTCGGCGACGCTGGCGCCGGCGGCGGTAGCGAGCTGTTCGATGGTGATCGGTTCACCGGCCGCGAGCAGCCGCATCGCGGTGCCCATCAGGTTCGTTCCCGTATTGGCGGTGGAGTCGAACAGTGTGTCGACGATGGTGGTGGCGAACGGGTTGGTCGTCATCGCTGGTGTCCCCTCGGAGCGTGTAGTCACGGGTGTGGGATCGAGTGTCGGGCTTGCCACCGCAGGGAAGGTCAAGCGCCGCAGCCGCATGTCCTCGGATCCGGCACCCACGGCGGGGCGGCGGCTCGGTCGTGGCTGGTCGCCCGGGTCAACGCGTCGTGGTGGTGGTGTTCGAACTCGTCGATGCGGCGGCGCTGCTCGTCGAGGTCGCGGATGCGGTCCTCGATCCGGGTCCGGGAGCGGGCCAGTAGTTCGGCCAGCTGCGGTCCGACCGGCCGGGCGCTGTCGTCGCAGGTGGCGGCGAGCTGACGGATTTCGGCCTCCGTGAGGCCGAGGCCGCGCAGGGTGGCGATGACCTCGACGCACCACAGCGCGTGTTCGTCGAAGAGCCGGTATCCGGCCCGGCTGCGGCCGAGGCTGTAGATCAGGCCCAGGTCGTGGTGGCGGCGTAGTACTTTCGCCGGCACTCCGGTGCGGCGGGCCAGGTCTCCGATGGTCATCACCGGTGTGTTCATGACGGCTCGATCCGGTCCTCAGCCCGCGCAGCAGGACAGCTTGGCGACATCGGCGGTGAAGGTTTGGGCGGTGAGTTTCAGCGCTTCGGCCATGGTCAGATACGGCGCCCAGGTGCGGGCGAGCTGGTCGACGGTCATGCCCGCGGTGATCGCGTACCCGGCGGCGGTGATCAGATCCCCGGCACCCTCGGCGACGGCGTGCACGCCTAGCACCCGCCCGGTCCCGGCCTCGGCGACGAGTTTGACCACACCACGGGTGTCCCGGTTGACCAGGGCACGCGGCACGTTCGCACCGGTGAGCAGCCGCGACTCGGTCCGTAATCCGGCTGCGGCGGCTTGGCTGTCGGTGTGGCCGACCGCGGCGATGGCCGGGCTGGTGAATGTCACCCGCGGCAGCGCCGTGTAGTCCAGGGTGCGGCCGGCGTGCCCGAGGGCGTTGCCGGCGGCGAGTGTGCCCTGCGCCGCCGCGACGTACACGAATTGGGGGCCGCCGGCCACGTCGCCCGCGGCCCAGATCCGCGGGTTGCTGCTGCGCTGGTGGGCGTCGACGACGACGGCGCCGCGGTCGTCGGTGCGTACCCCGACCGCCGCCAGATTCAATCCGGGGGTGTCGGGGCGGCGGCCGGTGGCGATGAGCAGCTGGGCGGCCCGCAGTTCGGTGGTGGCCCCGTCGGCGGTGCGGACGGTGACGAGTTTCTCGCCGCCCTCGGCCAGTGCCTTGTCGAGGGTGGCGCCGGTGAGCACGGTGATGGCTTCGTCGGCGAACACCTGCGCGATGGCCCGGGAGATCTCGGGTTCCTCGAACGGCGCCAGCCGATCCAGGGCCTCGATCACCGTGACCCGGGTGCCGAGCCGGGCGAACAACTGTGCCTGTTCGAGACCGATGGCGTTGCCGCCCACCACGATCAGCGACCCCGGCAGGACGTCGAGCTCCATCGCGGTGGTCGAGGTCAGATACCCCGCCTCGGCGAGCCCGTCGGTCGGCGGCGCCCACGGCGCGGCGCCGGTCGCGATCAGGTACTGATCGGCGTCGATCACCCGCGGGCCATCGGCCCCCTGCTCGACCCGCAGCACCGGTGCGTCGGTGGTACCGGTGAAGACGGCGGTTCCCGAGACGATCTCCCAGCCGTAGTCGGCGGCCAGGTCGAGGTACTTCTCGCCGCGAAGCCGGTCGACCAGCGCGTTCTTGCCCGCGATCAGCTCGGCGAAGTCCACCGGTGCCCCGGTCGCCGCCAGCCCCGGGAACCGGTCGGCGCTCGCCGCGGTGTGCCGGGCCTCCGCGGCGGCCAGCAGCGCCTTCGACGGCACGCAGCCCACGTTCACGCAGGTGCCGCCGATCGCGGCGCGCTCGACCATCACCACCCGTTTGCCGAGGTTGACCGCGGCGATGGCGGCGGCGAACGCCGCCGAACCGGAACCGATGATCGCCAGATCGGCGCGCGGGGATGTCGTGGTCACGGCGGGTTCTCCTTGCTGGGGGACTCCGGTCACGGAACAGGTTGCTATTCGCGTTGACGAATATCTCCGGACATCATACTATGCGCTTATCCGAATAGTTCAACTTTCTTCTTGTGGAGGCGATCCCCTTGCCCCGGTCCACGACCGCCGCCGTCACCGCGCCCGGTGGCGAGACGGCCTGCACGCACCTGGATGCGACGGCGAAGTTCTTTCGCGCGCTGTCGGATCCGACGCGGTTGAAGCTGCTGGAGTTCATCTTGGCCGCCGAGCGCACCTCCGCGGAGTGTGTCGAGCATGCCGGGATCTCCCAGCCGCGGGTGTCGGTGCACCTGTCCTGCCTGGCCGACTGCGGTTATGTGACCGCGCGCCGTGACGGCAAGAAGCTGCGCTACTCCGTCGGCGACCCACGCGTCGCGGACCTGGTGATGCTGGCCCGCTCCCTCGCCGCCGACAACGCCGCCGCGCTGACCTGCTGCACCCGCATCGACACCGCTCGTGTGAACGGAGCAGGACATTGATGAACGTACGCAACAACTCCACGGGGATCGGCGGCCCGCTCGCGGTGGTGGGTGCCGCCGTGGCCATGATCGTGTGCTGCGCCGGACCGGCCTTGATCGCGGCCGGTGCGCTCACCGCCCTCGGCGGTGCGCTGCGCAGTTGGGGACCGATCGTGGCCGCCGCGGTGATGGTCCTCGCCGCCGTCGGCTACACCGCGCGCCGTCGTAAGCCGCCGCAGCGAGGGACAGTCCGCGGACTGCTGGGCACCCGCCGATCGCATCAGCCCAACGCGTCGACCGATCGGAGTTCCCAGCCGTGACCACGCCGATCACCCGACGCACGGTGAGCGCGGCGCTCGCCGCCCTGGCGGTCACGGTGCTGGCTGCCTGCGGCACCGACACCGCCTCGCCCCGCGCCGCCACCGACCCCGTCACGGTCACCGCGCTGTCCGGGGCGCCGGTGACCGTGCCCAGCGGCAAGCCGACGGCGATGTTCTTCTTTTCGGTCGGCTGCGGTGAATGCGTGGGCGGCGCGAAGTCGCTGTCGCAGGCTGCGCGACAACTCGGTGACACCGCCGCTTTCGTCCTGGTCGACATGGATCCGGCCGAACCTGCCCAGGTCGTCACCGACTTCCAGCAGCAAACCGGGACCGACACCGTGCCCGCGGTCATCGACACCGATGCGACCCTGACCAAGCGGTACTCCGTGGCCGCCCTGTCGACCCTGCTCGTCGTCGACCCCGGCGGTGCGGTCGCCTACCGGGCCGCCGACCCGTCCGCCGATCAGATCACCGCCGCGCTGGCGAAGGCCGGGGACCGGTGAACGGGCTGCTGGCCTTGGCGTTCACCGCGGGCATGCTCGCCCCGGTCAATCCGTGCGGTTTCGCGCTGCTGCCGGCCTGGATCACCCACACCCTCGGCGACACCGCCACCGAACCGCTCGGGGTACGCACGGCGCGGGCGCTGCGAACCGGCGTCGCTTTTACCCTCGGGTTCGCGGGCACCCTGGCCGTGGCGGGGCTGGCCATCAGCGCCGGTGCCCGCGCGCTGATCAGCGCCGCGCCGTGGCTCGGTCTGGTCGTCGGTGTCGCCCTGGTATTGCTCGGTGTCGTCATGTTCACCGGCCGCGTGCTCGGTCTGCGACTGCCCACCCGAGCGCTGCGCCCGGCCACCGGGCCGGGCGGCACAACCGGGATCGTCCTCGCCGGGATCGGCTACGCCGCGGCGTCGCTGTCGTGCACGTTCGGGGTGCTGCTGGCCGTCATCGCCCAGGCCCAGGCCACCGCGGGCTGGGGTGCGCTGCTCGCGGTGTTCGTCGCCTACACCCTCGGCGCCGCGACGATCCTGCTGCTGGTCAGCCTCGCCGCCGCGGCCGCCGGTACCGCGCTCACCCACCATCTCGCCGCCCTCGCCCGGCACGGCACCCGCATCACCGCGACCGTGCTCATCCTCACCGGCGCCTACCTGGCCTGGTACTGGCTGCCCGCCGTCACCGGCGACACCACCGGCACCAACGGATTCGCGGCCCTGTCCACCACCGCCAGCACCTGGCTGCAGAACCACACACCACTGATGGCGACGATCGCGGCACTGACCGTGCTCACCGCCGCCGTCACCGTCCTCGCTCACCGCATGATCCGGCGCCGCGTTACCGATGCCGCACCCGTCGACTGCTGCACCCCGACGACCGTCATCGAGGAAGGGCGCCCGCAATGACCGAACGCTACGACACCCTCGTGCTCGGCGGCGGAATGTCCGGGCTGCCACTGGCGCTGCGCGCCGCCCGCCACGGCCGGGTCGCCTTCGTCGAGAAGGAACTGCTCGGCGGGACCTGCCTGAACCGGGGCTGCATCCCCACCAAGACGATGATCGCCTCCGCCGCCGTCGCCCATCAGGCCCGCCGCGCCGCCGAGTTCGGCGTCCGCGTCGGCGGTCCGGTCACCGTCGACCTGGCCGCCGTGGTGGAGCGTAAGAACACCCTCGTCGATTCCATCCGGGCCGGATCGTATCGGGCCGTCGAAAAATCCGCCGACCTCGACTTCTACCACGCCGCAGGACAATTCACCGGTAACCGGCGCCTCACCGTCGACGGCACCACCCTGACCGCGGACCGGATCATCCTCGCGACCGGCACCCGCACCACCCTCCCGGCCATCGACGGCTTGGATGCCGTGCCCTACTACACCTCCCGCACGCTGCTCGACCTCACCGAACTACCCGCCCACCTGCTCGTCGTCGGCGGCGGCTACGTCGGCTGCGAATTCGCGCAGATGTTCCGGCGATTCGGCGCCGAGGTCACCATCGTCCAGCGCGCCGACCGGCTGCTGCCCGGGGAAGACCCCGACATCAGCGCCGCCGTCGCCGACGGCATGACTGCCGACGGCATCACTGTCGCGACCGCCACCACCTGTACTCACGCCGCCGGGACGGCCGGCAACATCCGGATCGGCTGCACCGGCACCGAGACCGCCGAGATCACCGGCAGCCACCTGCTGCTCGCCACCGGGCGCACCCCCAACACCGACGCCCTGGGCCTGGAACACCTCGACCTGCAACCCGACCCGCACGGCTTCCTCACCGTCGGCGACACCCTGAACACCTCCGCCGACAACGTGTGGGCGATCGGCGACCTGCGGGGCGGGCCGATGTTCACCCACACCGCCCGCGACGACGCCGACATCGTCTACCGCACCGTCTACCGCGACCAGGACCGCACCACCACCGGACGTGTCGTGCCGCACGCGGTGTTCACCGACCCCGAAGTCGGAGCCGTCGGCCTGACCGAACCCGCCGCCCGCGCAGCCGGCTACGACGTGATCATCGGCCGCCAGAACTTCACCGGCGTTGCCAAAGCACGCGCCATCGGCAACACCCGCGGCCTGGTCAAATTCGTCGCCGACGCCGCCACCGACCGGATCCTCGGCTGCCACATCGCCGGACCCGACGGCGGCGACCTCGTCCACGAAGCCGTCATCGCCATGACCTGCGGCGCCACCTACGGCCAACTCGCCGCCGCCATCCACATCCACCCCACCCTCGCCGAAGCCGTCAACGCCGCCGCCGGCGGCGTCCACCGACCCGCCGCCGACTGATCCCACAGATAACACCCTGTTATCTGTGGCACCATGAAACCCGGCCTGCGACGACTCCGCTCCGGCGGTGCGCGAAGCGGCCCTGTTATCTGTGGCAAGCAGGCCAGGGAGGTCACAATGTTGTCGTCCGGGATCACCGTCCGCGCCGCCGGCGACGGCTTCCTCGACTCGATCCGCTCCCCGAACACCCGCCGCTCCTACGCCATCGCCGTCGATAAGACCACCGCCAGGCTCGGCGAGGCCCGGCCGCTGGCCAATGTCGCCGACGACGAGATCGGCGAAACCCTGGAAACTTTGTGGGGCGAGGCGGCGGTCAACACCTGGAACGCCCGCCGCGCCGCGGTCGCGTCTTGGCTGGCGTGGTGCCGCGAGCACGGACACCTCGCCCCGGCGGTCCCCGCGTGGGTGAAACGCTCCACCCCGCCGGACTCGGCCACCCCGGTGCGCTCGCGCACCGCGATCGACCGGCTCATCACCCGCCGCGACATCGACCTGCGGGATAAGACGCTGTGGCGGATGCTCTACGAAACATGCGCCCGCACCGAGGAACTGCTCCAGGTCAACATCGAAGACCTCGACCTGGCCGGGCGGTGCTGCCCGGTGAAGTCCAAGGGCGCCAAGCCCCGCACCCGCCGCCGCGGCGCCGCCCATCACGAGTACGCGCACGAGCTCGTGTACTGGGACGCGGGTACCGCCCGGCTCCTGCCACGCCTCACCAAGGGCCGCACCCGCGGACCGCTGTTCGTCACCCACCGCCGACCCGGACCCCGCAAAGCCGTCGCCGACCGCGACATCTGCCCCGACACCGGCCTGGCCAGGTTGTCCTACGGCCAGGCCCGCGCCCTGCTCGATGCCGCCACCGCCACCAACGGACCCGGCACCGGCTGGGACCTGCACGAACTCCGGCATTCTGGCCTGACGCATCTCGGCGAGGCCGGAGCCAGCCTGCTCGAGCTAATGGCCAAGTCCCGCCACCGCAAACCCGACAACCTGCGCCGCTACTTCAAACCCTCACCGGCGGCCATGCGCGGCATCACCAGCCTCCTCGGTCCCGACCGCGGCCACCGATAGCGGCCACCAACAACGACTCGTCCGTCTACCCGGACCAGGCGCTACGCGAACCTCGTTGTTTTTTGCGCCATTACTGCCGGGACCCCGGCGTCACCGGGCAGATCATCGTGCGCGGTGACAGCGCCTATGGATCGCGGGCGGTGATCCGGGTATGCCGCCGCTACGGGGCGGTGTTCTCGCTGGTGCTGACCCGCAACGCCGCGGTGCAACGCGCCATCGACAGCATTCCCGAGAACGCCTGGACCCCGGTGAAATACCCGGGTGCGGTGCTCGATCGCGAGACCGGGGCCTGGATCTCTGATGCCGAAGTCGCTGAAGCCGTCTACACCATGGCCAAAACCGGCACCTATGAGGCGGTCACCGCCCGGCTGATCGTGCGCCGGGTCAAAGACGCCAACCAACCCCAAGACGGGCTGTTCCCGATCTGGCGGTATCACCCGTTTTTCACCAACACCACCGAGTCGGCCACCGACGCCGACATCACCCACCGCCGCCACGCCATCATCGAAACCACCTTCGCCGACCTCATCGACGGCCCCTTGGCCCACATTCCCTCCGGGCGCTTCGGCGCCAACAGTGCCTGGGCCGTCTGCGCCGCGATCGCCCACAATCTGCTGCGCGCCACCGCGACCCTGGCCGGGACCCGTCACCGCACCGCGCGCGGGGCGACCCTGCGCCGTCACCTGGTCAATATCCCGGCTCGTCTGGCCCGACCCCAACGACGACCGATCCTGCACCTACCCCGGCACTGGCCCGCCGAACCAGCATGGATGACCCTGTGGCACAACACCATCGGCCACCGATCCAGCGCCTGAACCACCGACCACCCGACCCGACAACCAGGAACCCGACAGGAAAAGCTGGACAGACCAGCGGCCTCGTCATGCCCACCACCAGCCCGGATCAAGACCATCAGCTCAACCGGCCACCACACCGTCGGTCGGTGGAATCAGGCTTAGTGAGAGGAATGATCAGAACCTGTGGATGAGCCTCGGCGTGGGGGCGTGAAAATGAGCGCACCTTCCCGAGGATGATCATCACGGAATCAGGTATTCGATCAAGACCGGCGTTGGCGCGCTGGTTGGGAAGGT
>NZ_JBJIAI010000035.1:0-32083 GCF_045311035.1 Mycobacterium sp. SMC-13 | reverse complement strand
CGTCTTTTCGTCAACGCAGAGCACCACCGCCCGCTCCGGCGGGTCCAGGTACAGACCGACCACGTCGCGGACCTTTTGAGCCTGTCAAGTTTTCTGCGTAAGTCGTCGCTTGTCTGATTGTTCGTTCGTCGGTGGGTGTGGTGGTTACAGGTAGCGTTCGATGCGTTCTGGGTAGACCAGGGCGAGTTGCTCGAGCGCTTTCATCCAGTTGGTGACCACCTGTCCTTCCACGAGTCGTCCAGGCGCTGTGCGGCAGAGTTTCTGGCCGCGTTCCTTGGCCCGTTCGGCGGCGCGTTTGTCCTCGATATTGCAGATCGCCAGCCACAGCAATTTGACCGCTGCGCTGTCGTTGGGGAATTGGCCTCGGTTCTTGATGACCTTGCGCATCTGGTAGTTCAGCGATTCGATCGAATTGGTCGTGTAGATCACCCGACGCAGCTCGGGCGGGAACGCCAGAAACGGGATGAACTGCTCCCACGCGCGTTCGAAAGCCATTGCCACCGTGGGGTTTTTCTTACCCAACTCCGACGCGGTGAACGCGTCCAACTCGACCCGGGCGGCCTCGGCATGGGGCGCGGTGTAAATCGGTTTGAGGGCCGCGGCCACTGCCTTGCGCTCACCGTAGGACACGAACCGCATCGAGTTGCGGATCAGATGCACCACGCAGGTCTGCACGGCGGCTTGGGACCAGGTGGCCGCGATCGCCTCCGGGAACCCGGTGAGCCCGTCGCAACACACGATCAGCACGTCTTTGATGCCACGGTTGGCCAGATCGGCGCATACCGACGCCCAGAATGAAGCGCCTTCGTTGGGCTGCACCCAGATCCCCAGGACGTGCTTGACCCCGGCCATATCGACGCCCACAGCGATATGGGCGGCCTTGTTACGGGTGTGGCCGCCGTCTTTGACCTTCACGATCATCGCGTCGAGGTAGATCACCGGATACAGCGGTTCCAGCGGCCGGCGCTGCCAGGCCAGCACCTCATCGGAAATCTCATCGACGATCTTGGAGATCGTCTCGTGTGATACTTCGGTTCCGATCGTGGAAGCCAGGTGAAATTGGATGTCCCGCAACGTCATTCCACCCGCATACAGGGAGATGATCATGTCGTCGAGCCCGCCGATACGCCGCTGGCCTTTAGGTACCAGCGTCGGAGTGAACGAGCCGTCACGGTCTCGCGGCACCTCCAGGGGCACCGGGCCGGCCTCGGTGAGCACCGTCTTGGGTGAGCTGCCGTTACGGGCGTTGGGCAGTACCGGGCCGATCGGATCGCCCTTCTCATACCCGAGGTGATCGGTCAGTTCAGCAGCCAGCCCACGTTCGAGGGCGAGCTTGATCAACCCCGGCAGCAGCCCGCCCTCACCGGTCAGGGCCACCTCGCCGGTGTCGATCTGCGCCAGCAGCTCATCGACTGCACCCGAAGCGCGAAGCGCCTCTGCCATCTCGACCGTGGAGCCGGCGCCAACCAGCGCCGCATCCACGTCCTTGCCTGTCGTCACGTCCTGCGATCCTTCCGTTAACAGGACTTACACAGACCATCTGACACGCCCGACCTTTTCCACGAACAGCGGATCCTTGGACAGTTTCCATGAATCCTGTTTGTGTGGAGCTAATCCGAATGCGCGCCAGACCCGCGAGACCATCGACTGACTCAAGCCCAGGTGATCGGCCATCGACCGCGTCGACCAATGCGTGGCATCCGGTGGAGTCGTTTCCAACGTTGCAGTGATCAGATCCTTGATCTGCTCATCACCCACGACACGCGGCCGGCCCGGGCGCGGCTCGTCGAGCAATCCGTCGCAGCGGTCGACGACGAACCGATTACGCCACCGACGCACCGTGGTGATCGACAGATCCAGCCGCCGCGCCAGTTCGGTATTGGACCCACCATCGGCGGCTGCCAACACAATTCGCGACCGCATCGCCAAGCCTGCAGCACTAGTCCGACGCCTGGCCCAACCCTCAAGCTCAGCCCGCTCATCACCGGTCAACACAATCTTGGCAGCACGCGGAGTCGGCACGACCCAGTCTAACAGCTAGATCGTAATTAATGACTCAGGACACTAGCGGTATACCGGCACTTCCAGAATAAGCATGCAATCCTGCGCGAACTGTGCGACTCCGCAATGACTGAGCTGTTCGCCGGCGCGCGACACGGCACGACGGCGAAGACCTCGTCGGAGGTCCTGCGCACCTTGGTCGAGCTGCATCCGGCTTTCGGCGCTCGGCACCGTGGCCTGCTGGCCGTCTACGCCCGCGAGCACCGCTCACTATCGCCGCTTGCCACCCGTGCCCTTCGGCGCCGACAGCGCAGCTATGAAGCCATCTGGGTCGATGCGCTGGTACTGGCGCGCGGCGATCTGGACGACACACGCGCACAGAGCCTGGTCGCCGCCGCGCTGTCTTTACTGAACGCGTCCGCGTACATGCCCGCGTCGCTGGACGACGCGACAGTCGAGGCGATGCTGGTCACCGCTGCAGCTGACGCGCTGTTCAGCGCGAGCAATGACCGGTTAGACATCCCAGGTGCGTAGCTTGTCAAGCTGCGGCGGGTTGGCGGTGAGCCCAGGCTCTGTGTTCGTCGTAGTGGGAGCGGTGGTTAAGACAGCCGTGCAGGATGCCGACGAGCCGGTTGCCCAGGGCGCGTAGGGCTTGGTGATGGAGGTCACCGGCTGCGCGGCGTTGGTCGTAGAACAGTCGGGCGCCGGGACTGCGGGTCAGCGCGCAGAAGGCCCACTGGTCGACTGCGTCATAGAGCCGTCGGTTGCGGATGTGGCGGGCCAGGACTGTGCGTTTGCGGCCTGATGCGATGGTCAATGGCGAGGTTCCGGCGTAGTTTTTGCGACACTTGGCGGTGGTGTAGCGGTTCGGGTCGTCCCCGAACTCACCGAGCACCCGGGCGCCGAGGATGACACCAAGTCCTGGCAGGGAGCGGTAGATGTCGGCGTCCGGGTGCGTCTCAAAACGCGCGGTCAGTTCTGTTTCGAGGTCGTCGATCTGACGGTTCAGTTCGACAATGATGCCCACTGTGGCCCGCGTGGTCGCGGCAAACGCAGCCGTGACGGCAGCGGGTGCGGCGAGCTGTTCAGACCGTAGCGCGGCTTGAATCTCGATTGCTCGGGTGTCGATATTGCGTTGGCGGCCAGCCGCTTTGAGTGCCGACCGGATCTTCGCCAGGCTCAAGCTGGCCGCCTGTCGTGGATCGGCCGCGCGTCCCAGGAGCGCTAGCGCGTCGCGATCGGCAAGATCAGCGAAGGCCGCTAACGCCGCGGGGTAGTACTCCCGTAGCGCCGAGCGCAGGGCGTTGGTGTGCCGGTTGCGGGTCCAGATCAGATTCTGATGCGCCCGTGCCAGCACCTTGATCGCCTCGGCATCGGGAGTGTCACCGGCAATCAGTCGGTGGTTGTGCCGATCTGTACGCACCAGATCGGCCAACAGTTTGGCGTCGGCTGCATCGGATTTGGCACCTGAGACCGCGTGGCGCTCCCGGTAGCGGGCCACCGCCAACGGATTGACCGCATACACCTGATAGCCGGCGCCGGTCAGCGCATCGACCCACAGACCGCGGTCGGTCTCGATGCCGATGATCACCTGAGCCGGCTCCTGAGCGTGGGTGGCGATCAAGTCATGCAGCAGCCGCATACCGGCTAGCCCTTCGGGAAACCGTTGTGCCGCCAGCTTCTTACCGGCCTCGTTCATCAGGTACAGGTCGTGGTGGTCTTCTGCCCAGTCGTCTCCGACGAAGAGCATCTCATCGCCTCCTTCAGCTCGCTGCGGATGAAACCGTTCGAGCCGAAGGACACCGGCGGCGACCTAATGGATCAGTGCTCGAGCGGCACGACATCCCATGAGCGCTATAGATGACCTCACCAAACCGGTCGGGGCACGATCTAACCCTAGAAATCGACCATCGCTCCAGGCGCACGGAGTGCTCACCGACCAGCGGCTCGGAGATCAGCGTCTCCCCGACGAATCACTATCCGTTCTAGGCTCGCCGATCACCACCCATTAGGCTCGGCAGCCGGCTGAGATTGCTCAGGTGTTGAAGCCGCCGCCGCAGATCACCACCTGTCCGCTGATGTAGTCCGACTCGGGAATGCACAGGAGGTAGACGGCACCCGCGCCGTCGTCTGGCGTTCCGGCCCTGCCTAGTGGGATGGCGCGTTCCATGGTGGCGAGAAGGTCGGGGTTGACGCCGACCGCTAGTTCGCGGCCCTGGATGTCGATCGTCCCGTCACCTCCGGCGGGAGTTTCGGTGAGGCGGGTGCGGATGAGTCCGAACGCGACCGCATTGACGGTGACGTTGTAGCGGCCCCACTCCTTCGACATCGCCTTCGTGAGCCCGAGGACGCCGGCCTTTCCCGAGGAGTAGTTCGCCTGACCGGCGTTGCCCCCTGTGCCCGCGATCGAGGAGATGTTGACGACCTTGCGGCAACTCACGTCGCCCGCTTCGCGTTCCTTCTTGACCGCCGCGCTGATCACCGGCTGGGCGGCGCGAAGTATCCGGAACGGTGCTTTCAGGTGCACGTCGAGGATCGCATCCCACTGCTCGTCGCTCATTTTCTGTACCACAGAGTCCCAGGTGTAGCCGGCGTTGTTGACGATGATGTCCACTCCGCCGTACTCATCGACGGCCGTTTGTACGAAGCGTTCGGCGAAACCGTCCTCGGTGACGCTGCCCGCACACACGACCGCGGCGCCACCGGCGGCTTCGATCGCGGCCACCGTCTCGTTCGCCGGCCCGGCGTCGAGGTCGTTCACGACCACCCTGGCGCCGTCGCCTGCCAGCTTCTCGGCGATGGCGCGTCCGATGCCACGCCCCGACCCGGAGACGAGCGCGATCTTGCCGTCCAGCTTTCCCATGTTGGGTTCGACCTTTCCGTAGGGGTACCACCGGCGCCGTGCCGGACGTTCAGCGTGCGTCGAGCAGCGATTCGGGGACGTCCGCCTCACGGGACCGCACGTACTCCCCGAACCCCTTGGCTTGCGCATCCGGGCGGGTCGACGACGCGACACCATCGCCGAGCAGGCCGTACACCACCACGTTGAGCGCTCGTAGATTCGGCAGCTCGAAGCGCTCGATGCGAAGGTTCGCCGCTTCCGGCCCGAGTAGCGTGCGAAGGCGCTCGACGCTGAGATACTCCCGTGCCCACGCGTAGCCGGGGTCGTCCCGGGCCCACAGCCCTAGGTTGGCGTTGCCGCCTTTGTCTCCGGATCGTGCGCCGAGAACTCGCCCGAGCGGCGCACGCCGCGTGGGCCCGGTGGGTGCGGGTGTACCAACAGGCGCGGCCGGCTCAGCCGAAGGCGCTACACCGGTGGGCGGGTCGGCGATCGCGTGCCGGTTTCCATCCGCGTCGACGAGTGTTTGGGTCAGGGCCGTGCGTGGCACGAGGGCCGGTCGGTAGATGCCGAACGCGGTCTCCGAGGACGGCGGCGTGGTCGTGTGAAAGCCGGCGAATCCGGCCAGTGCGATCTCCATGATGCCGCCGGAGAACGCCCGGCCCACCTTGCGCGGGTCGGCGTCCTTCACCGTCATACGCAGGTGCGCGCACGCCTGCTCGTTCGTCGGTGCATCGGCGACGTCAAAACGCAACAGCCTCACGTCGACTTCGTCGAAGGCTTCGCGCCCGCCGAGAACGTCGAAAAGCTGCTGTTCAGCGAAGGCCGCCTTCTCCTCGACGTCGAGGCCTGTGAGCACCATGGTCTTAGAGTTGCGGAATCCGCCCGCCTCGTTCAGCGCGACCTTGAGCGTGTCTGGCGGTGGACTGCCTCTGGTGCCGCTGATGCCGACACGGTGCTCACCCTGTTGGTTCAGGCGGATGGTGTCGAAATGGGTCACCACGTCTGGGCCGAGATAGGCGGGTTCGGCGATTTCGTAGAGCAATTGGGCGGTGACCGTCCCCACCGAGACCAGCCCACCGGTATTCGGATGCTTCGTGATCACCGATGAGCCGTCCTCGGCGACCTCCGCGATCGGAAACCCCGGATAGCGGCGGTCAGTGACCTCGTCCAGGAACGCGTAGTTTCCACCCGTCGCCTGCGGGCCGCACTCGATCACGTGCCCGGCGACCACGGCACCCGCGAGTCGATCCCAGTGGTCGGGTGCCCAATTGTGCCACCAGGCGGCGGGACCGACCACCAGCGAGGCGTCTGTGACGCGGCCGGTCACGACGACGTCGGCGCCCGAGCGCAGCGCCTCGGTGATGCCCCAGGCACCGAGGTAGGCATTGGCCGACACCGGTTTCTTCTCGCCGACGGGCGGCGTGATCGCGTCGAGGCTACCGCGCAGGTCGTCGCCCTCGACGTGTGCGATCCGTGCTGTGAGGCCGAGACGTGCGGACAGCTCGCGCAACGCGGCCGCCAGGCCAGCGGGATTCAGTCCGCCCGCGTTCGCGACGACCTTGATGCGACGATCCAGACAGGTGCCCAGCACTTGTTCCATTTGGGTGAGGAAAGTGCGAGCGTACCCGCCGGACGGGTCTTTGGCCTGGGCCTTGGCCAGGATGAGCATGGTCAGCTCGGCCAGATAGTCACCGCACAGGACGTCGATCGGTCCGCCCTCGACCATCTCGCGGGCTGCGGCGATGCGGTCGCCGTAAAAGCCGGAGCAGTTGCCGATGCGGACCGGGACGCTCACCGCTGACGCCCTGCAAACTGGCCCGCCACGCGCCCGCCGCCAGGGGGCCCCGCGAAGGCCTGGGCGATCGCGAGCCACTGGTCGGCCAGCGGGCCGTCGGCGACCAAAGCGGTGTCGTCGCGGTGGCGGCGTTGGGTGACCAACAGGCAAAAGTCGAGCGCCGGCCCGCTCACGCGGTTGGCCGCGTCGGCTGGCCCCCACGTCCAGACGCTGCCGTCCGGAGCGGTCAGCTCAACGCGTACCGGGTCCGCGGGCAGGTCCAGACCGTTGGCCAGGTAGCTGAACGCGCGTGCACCCACCCCGATGTGGGCCACGTGACGCAGCCGTGCCGTGGCCTCGCGGGTCGCGCCGAGCGCGTCGACGACGTCCTGGCCGTGCGCCCAGGTCTCCATGAGTCGCGCTGTCAGCGACGAGACCGCGCTCATCGGCGGCCCGAACCACGGCAGGCGGGTCGCCGGGTCAATGTCCGCGAACGCCGCAACGAGGGCGGCACGCGACGTGTCGAACCACGCGAGCAGGTCGGCAGCCGGCATTTGACGGTAGCGCTCGGCGATGACGTCGGGTGAGATGGCTCCGTCGGCCATCATCGGCAGGTAGTCGCTGCTGAACCCGTCGGGGTCGGTGGCCGAGCGCACCGCGACGTCGTCGAAGAACGCCAGATGGCTGATCTGGTCGCGGATCGTCCAGCCCACGGCCGGAGTCGGCGCGTCCCAGCCGCGCGGACCTTCGGTCAGCGGCGCGACCAATCCGCGTAGGGCTGCCGTCTCCGCTTCGATGTCGGTGATAACCGACTGCATGCTCACCGCCATGTCAGTGTCCCTTCCACTGCGGCGCGCGCTTCTCGCGGAACGCCGCCGGGCCTTCCTGCGCGTCGTCGCTCAGATAGACCGGCTCCCATATCTCGTCGGCCAGGTCGTACGCGGCGGCGAGGTGGTGCTGCGCCGAGAGGTACACGGTGCGCTTGGACGCGAGCACGGACAGCGGTGCGTTCGCGGCGATGCTGAGCGCCAACTGCTGGGTACGCTCGCGTAACTGATCGGCCGGCACCACCTCATTGACCAAGCCGACCTGGTGGGCGCGCGCGGCGGTGATCGGGTCGCCGGTCAGCAGGATTTGCATGGCAACGCGCGGGGGCACCAGCCACGACAGGGGTGTCGCCCACGGCGAACCGCGGCCGACCTTGACCTCGCTGACGGCGAAGGTCGCGTGTTCGGCGGCCACGACCAGGTCGCACTGCTGCGCGAGCAGGAAGCCCCCGGCGAACGCGACACCGTTGACGGCCGCGATCGTCGGCTTCGCGACATCGATGTTGCGGCCGAACTGCGGAGCGAAGTCCTTCGGGGGCACCTTGAGCGCGTTCTGCGCCATCTCCTTCAAGTCCCCGCCGGCGCAGAACGCCTTATCGCCCACGCCGGTGAGGACGAGCACCTTCGCCGCGTCGTCGTCATTGAAGCGGAGTACCGCGTCGATAAGCCCCGTGCGCACAGCGTTGTTCAGCGCGTTGCGCGCCTCGGGCCGGTTGATCGTCAGCCAGGCCACGCTGTCGACGACCTCGTAGCGAATCGGTTGCTCGGCCACCGAGCCTCCGTCCCTCACCGTCGTCTCGCATGTGAGTGGCAGTTCACCCCGGCACCTCGACAAACGGGTCGGCCAGCTCAACGGTGGCTTCACTCGGCACGCACGGACCATCTTCGCTCGAGACGAGCAACTCGAGGTCGACGAGGCGCCGTCCGCCATCGTCGCGTTTGGCCACGACCTTGCCGCTCAGGGTCGCGGTCTGGCCCGGGTAGATCGACCGGATCATTGAGATTCTGCGGCGCCGGATGAGCGCGTCGGGTCCGGCCCATTCGTTGAGGCCGCGGTCGATGAAGCCATGGAAGAAGAGGGTTGACAGGTAGATTGTGCGCTGGCCCTGGCTGCGCGCGTAGTCGGGGTCGTGGTGACCGGGGAACCAGTCCCATGTCGAAGCCGCGTTCATGCAGATGCGCTTGTAGCTGATCTCGATCGAGACGGGCGTCAGGGTGTCGCCGACGGCGATGTCCTCGAACCGCACGGGGAAGCGGACCATGCTGTGCTCGGTGGATCCGTTCATGATGCGCCTTCACTATCGGCGGTGTCGTATCGGAAGAGCACGTTGGTGTTGCGGCCGATGACCTCACCGTGCTGGTCGGAGAACGTACTCACCGTGGTGATGAACACGCCGGTGCCCACCCGCGTCGTCTTCGGCTCGGAGATCGAGGCGATCTCCTCCACGATCGACACGTGATCGCCTACCCGGGGCCGGCGTTCGAACTCCGTCGTCGTCGAGGCGTTGATGATGTGGTGGCCCGGCAACGGGACGCTGAGCGCGAACATCATGTCGGCACGCGCTAGGTACCCGGGCACCCACTGCGGCGCGAAGCCGAGGCTCATCAGCAGCCCGGGCGGGCAGTCCTCACCCTCCCAGTAACGGGGGTTCGCGTCCTCGACGAGCGAGCAGTAGTACAACACCATCGAGCGGTCGATCGGGAACCACGCACGCCGCGGTTCGGAGCGATGACCGACCCACGCCCGGCCTTCGTCGAAGGTCCCGAATGTCATCCCGAGGCCGGTGACGTCGCTCGTTGGCGCGCTCACCGGGCCACCTGCACGACGGCGCTCCCCTTTATCGCGGGTTCGCCGGACTGGCGCGTGACCACGAGTTCGAGGTCTGCCACCTGCTGCCCTCCGGCCTCGCGCACGCCGGTGACCCTGCCGCCGAAGCTGAGCAGGTCACCGGGCCATACCTGACCGGTGAACCGGATGCGGAACGAGCGGATGTTGGCCAGCCCCACCCAGGCGGTCAGCCGCTGGGCGAGCACACCGCCGTGCAGCAGTCCCATACCGAACACACCGGGCATGCCGGCCGCGCGGGCGAACTCCTCGTCATGGTGGATCGGGTTGAAGTCGCCGCCGGACCCGGCGTAGCGGACGATGTGCGAGCGCGTCAGCGGGCCGAACTGTGAGCTCGGCATCTCGTCGCCGGCGGCCAACGCCACCGGCGCGGGGGATGTCGTCATTGGGTGGAGCCTCCGGTTTCGATCAAGACGTCGGTCTGGCGCACGACGAGTTCGTGGCGCTGGTTGGTGAAGTCGGTCTCGATCGTCACGATTGTCATGGTGCCGCCGCGCTTGCCCTCGCGGCTGGTCACGTTCGACACCCGGCGCGTCTCAGTGAGCTCGTCGCCGACGAACACCGGCGCGAAATATTCCCAGCCGCACTCACCGTGCAGTACGCGGCGCAGGTCGAGCCCGAAGGCGCCGAACATGTCGTCGTCGACGCGCCAGTGAGCCGAGGAGACGACGAAGGTGGGCGGAGCGGGGATCGCGCTGAAGCCGGCGGCCCGGGCCGCTGCGGCGTCCTGGTAGATCGGGTCGTGGTCGTCGAGGGACAGCGCGAACTCGCGCACTTTGGACCGGTCGACGGGAAATGTGGTGCTCCCGAGTTGCGTCCCGATAAGCGAGGCGTCAGCCACTCTGGTCACCTTTCCCGCCGGCGAAGGCCGGCGCACAATCGCGAATGAGGCTGCCAAGGTTCTCAGCGATCCGTTCGGGTGCGAGCCCGATCGAGGGTGAGTAGAGAATGATGTGGTCCAACACGCCTTCGTAGCGGCGCAACCCGTCGCGCACCTCGGCTGCGGTGCCGGCGACGGCCATCGCGTCGATCATGTCGTCTGTGACGGCGGCGAACATGGCGGGCAGGTCGCGCTGTGCGAACGCCTCGCGGATCGCCGCCCCCTGCCTAGCGAAGCCGCTCACATCAAGCACGTGCTGGTAGCTTTTCACGGACGAGTAGAACGCGATCTGCTGCGCGGCCTCACGACGTGCGATCTGAGCGTCTTCGTGCACCGAGCAGATGACCATGGAGACGATCTCCACGTCGGCGGGGTCGCGCCCGGCCCGTTCCGCGCCGCGTACGACGGCCGGGCGGGCGACCTCCTCGACGTAGGTCGTGGTGAACAGCGGATGACCGGCCAACCCGTCGGCGACGCGCCCGGCTACCTCGCACATCCGCGGACGCACGCCCGCAGTGATGATCGGGATCGCTCGCTTCGGCGGCGGGACTTCTCCCGTGGGAACAAGGTTGAGCCGGTAGAAGCGCCCCTCGTGGTTCACTGGGCCTTCGTGCAGGTTCCAGATCCGTCGGATCAGCGGGACCAGTTCCTCCATGCGCACGGCGGGTGACGAGGTGTCCGCGACACCATGCCAGTCGCTCATCATGCGGCGTGTGCCGTTACCGAGGCCGAGGACAACACGCCCGTCTGAAAGCTCGTCGAGGTCGCGCGCTTCGGTGGCCAGCACCAGTGGACTACGCCCAACGCCGTACAGGATCGACGACCCCAGGCGGCAGTGCCGTGTTCGCGCGGCCATCGCGGCCATCGAGATAGAGCCGGAGCGCGAGTAGAACTCGGATGCCCAGGCGGCGTCGAATCCGGCGCGGTCGGCGGCCACGGCTGTATCGACGAGGGTCGCCAACTCCGCGCCGAGCACGGAGATGCCGTACGTACTCAAGACGCCGCCAACCGGAATCGCACCAGCCCTAGGTCCTCGCTCACGCGCTCGAACACTGCGCGCACTCGCGCGCCGATGACGACGTCGTCGGGTGCCACGCCCTCGAGACTTGCCAACAACTGCGGCCCCTCGTCGAGTCGGACGAGCACGACCACGTACGGCTCGCTCCGCGGAAACGAATCCCACGGACGGCGGTACACCGGCGCGAAACTGATGACCTCGCCGGTGCCCGCAGCAGTCTCCCAGGCCAACTCGGCTTCATAGCAGACCGGACACACCAGCCGCGGGTACAGGAACGGGTGACCGTTCGCGCACCGCTGGAAGACAAGTACCCCGCAGGCCGCCGCGGCGAAATAGCGTCGGTTGACGTCGGTCAGCGGCGGCAATGCCTCCGGATCGTGCAGACCGTCGAGGAAACTCGAAACCGTGGTCATGACGCCCCCTCCATCACCATGCTGACGTGACTGCACAGCATCGAGCCGTAGCTGTGTACGAACGCAGTATCCGCCCCGAGCACCTGACGGCCCTCGGCGCGACCGGACAACTGCCAGTAACCCTCAAGGATCTGCGAAATGCCAGAGGAGGTCCCGGTGTGCCCGAACCGGATCAGACCCCCGTCGGTGTTCACCGGCAGGTCACCGCCCGGATCGGCGCGCCCGTCACGGTAGAAACCGCCCGCCCCGCCGGGTTTCACGAAGCCCGCCTCCTCCAGGATCATCGCTGGGTTGGAGGCGAAGGCATCGTAGAGCAGAGCGATGTCGACGTCGGCCGGCGCCCGTCCGGAGCGCTCGAACGCCATCGGACCCGACCTAGCGGCCCCGGTGCGACCCGGCCGGGCCAACGACGTCAGGAAGCCGTGAGTGTGGCCCTCTCCAAAGCCCAAAACGTGGACGGGCCGGTGCTTGCCCTCGCGTGCTCGACGGGCAGAACCCAGCACCAGCGCTCCACCACCCTCGCAAGGAATCGAACAGTGGTAGAAGTGAAACGGTCCTGCGATCGGCCGGGACGACATCACGTCGTCGACGCTGAGGCGCTCAGCGTCATGAGCGATCGCCGCGGGGTTCAACGCAGCCCAACGGTCTTGCGACACGGTTACCTCGGCGATGTCGGCCTTGCCCTGGCCGGTTTCGTGCATCCACGCCTGCGCGATCAGGCCGTAGAGCGCGGGAACTGATGGCCCGTAGGGCATTTCGAACGCGTGGTCGCACACGAGCGACATGAGTTCGCGTCCGCCGTCGCGTATCGGCGGGAACTTGCCCGCCGATACGACAAGTACCGTTTCAGCCTCGCCTCGGGCAATGACGTTACTCGCCACACGGGTCATGGCGAGATGGGTCCCGCCGCCGAGTTGACAAGTCATCTGGAGCTTCAGATTGTGCAGACCAAGGTAGTCCATAAGGTCCTCGGACAGGAAGATCGAGCCTTCGTTCGTCATCGGCCCAGCGCATACGAGTCCGTCGACCTCATCCGCCGAAACCCCCGCATCGGCAAGCGCCGCCACCGCGGCGCGCACGTGCATTTCGGTGGATGTGTAAGGGACTTTCCTGCCCGGAGTGAGCTCGGCGGCGCCGATGATGGCCGGCTGATCGTAAGACACCCGCACTCCTCTCAACCCCCGCACTCAGCGACGGTCCCAATGTTAACAGTGGTTAGCATAGAGTTCTCAAGTCGTCCAGGTAAACCCTTCTCGCCTCTCGCATGCCCAGCAGCGGATTTTTGCGAAAATTGTTGCGCCCCTTACCTAGGGCTCGATGAGGACTCGGCTCACGCGCGGGTTCAGTATGTCTGAAAACGTGCGCGGCCCGGGTCAGTGGTCAGCCAACTTTCAGATCGACGCGGACAAGTGCGGGGCCCGAAACTGCCGGAAGTGCCGGGTAGTGAGAGATTCCCCAGAATGTGAGCCGTGTTTAGCTGCGCACAGGTGCGGGGAAACGCGATACCCATGCCGATGCTGAACCAGCACATCGCTTCGCGACTGACAGCGAGTCAAGCGCGCTACTACTGCCGCGCACTCAGTTCCGAGCCAGATGAAATCTGGGACATTTCGCGGTCGTCAAAGTAGGTGCCGACACCACGCTCGACTTGGTCGACGCGAGTATCGATTTCAACGGGCAACACGATGGGTTCCTCGTGACCAAAGAGCAATTCTACGAGATCCTTATCTCGCGTCCGGGCTCGCGACCAACCCTACCGTTCCGAGCCGATGCACGACGATCCGAATTTGACCGATCGCTGCGACAACTGAAGTGCGGCTACTTCGACGACTGCACGGCCACAATCTCGAAATCCTCACGCACTCGTACGGCGGCGGCGCAGAAGCCGCCCAGGTGCACTCCTCCTCGTGTCAGTCATCGAAGACATCTGCCGGGACGCCGATAGAAACTAGGGCGGTTCGACGCTGAAAATCGAAACGGGAGCGGATGCTCACGCACAGGGCACGGGTGTCCCGGCCGGCGTGGATGGGCCGGGACTCGTCACCACTTTCGACCTTGCTGCGCTGTTGTTTCCGAGGGGCGCCCGCTACTCGGGTGACGAGCACTCAATGGCCATTTCGGGCTGAAACGAGTTCAAGCCGCGACTCACAAGGCGCAGCGCGAACCGAAGTCGATGAGAGCCGCGTTCCCGCCGGGATCGGCGAGCATATGGAAGCCAAACAATTCAAGGGCGTCTGAAATAGCTGGGGGACCGACCGGTCCAGCGTTTCAAAGCGTGTATGAAGTTTGCGGGGTCGGTGTAGCCGAGCTCTGCCGCGATCTCGCTTACCGACACTGATCGGTCGAGGAGTCGCACGATCGCCCGCTCCTGCATGAAGGTCTGACGCAACTCGCGGAAGGTGGTCCCCTCCTCCGAGAGGCGCCGTTTCAAGGTGCTCGTGGACATCGAGAGCTCGCCTGCGGCACGGCTGCTGCTCGCCTGTGCGAGATCCTTCTCCAGAAGCTGTCTTATTTGATCAGTGAACGACGCATCACGCTGCCGGTCGAGAACGCGCTGCAGGTCGGCGACGGCAATCCGATACGCAACAGGATCCGAGAATCGACAGACCTCGTCAAGCGTGTCCACGGGTACGTGAATAAACGAGGTAGGGGCGCCGAAGAAGAGGCGCCCGGTCGGCGTTTCCTTGTCCGAAACCCAGCCACCCGGGGCTGACTGACTTAGATGCAGTTCAACACTGGGTACAGCACCGGCTAGCATGTTGAGCATCCGCAGCAATGCGAGTCCGCCGTAGGTAACGGCCAGACAATTCAGGCCAACGTCACCTGTGCGGCCCGTGAGCCCGATCGTTAGTCCGCGTTCAGTCGAGTGGAACGACGGGCTCAGGGCAGTCGTTATCACTGGCAGATAGGCCAGCAACTCGACGACCTCGGCTACGGAGCCCGCACTGACCAGGGGAACGCTGAGTGCCCCGAATGACGTCAGCTTGGCATGTTCAGCGAATGCGAAACCCAGACGGGTGCCGTGATCAACGTTGAAATCGGGATATATCTCTTTAAACCATCTTAAGGGGACCTGCGCGTCGGGTCCGACCAACATCGACTCGTTGACGTGCTCTCGAACCATGATGTCACGGAGAGCGTCCACCGCCTCACGCCCGAGCGCGTCGCTGTCGAGCATCTGAAGGAAAGCCAGCGCTGGCATGCCCGCGTCTTCGAGCTCCACAGCCCACCCCCTTGTGAGCTAAATCCACACTTCTCTGACTGCTTCGAACATAGCGATACCGATTGCTCACGGCAACAATTGGAAGGTGGATACGCGAGTAAAGGACGGGCAGTTATGGCAGTCGTAACCTTTGTCTCTCACGATGGTGAGTCGTACGAAGCGACCCTTGTCGAGGGTCAATCGTTAATGCAGATCGCGCTGAACAACGCGGTACCCGGAATCGACGGCGATTGCGGCGGGGAAGCCGCCTGCGGCACGTGCCACGTGATCGTGGACCACGAGTGGTCGGACAAGGTGGGTAGCTCGGGAGCGATCGAAGAAGACATGCTCAGCATGCATCCCGAGCGTCAACCAACTTCGAGACTGTCGTGCCAGATGGCCGCGTCTGAGGCTTGGGACGGTTTGACCGTCGAACTGCCCGAATTCCAACTGTAAACCACGAGAGGGGAGTAAAAGATGAGTATTTCCTCAGCAGTCACCGCGAAAGTACAGTCCACGCTGCCCGTGAAGATGCAACTGAGGGGCGCTCACGGCTACGACAAGATGCGCCGGTTGATCACCGGGACGAACGGCCAGAAGTTGTTCACCGAGACCCCCATCCCGCCGGTCGAGGACGTCGACTTGGCTGATATCGATCTCAGCAACCCGTTCCTCTACCGTCAGGGTCGCTGGCAGTCCTACTTCGAGCGGGTGCGCAACGAGGCTCCGGTGCATTACCAGGCGAAGAGTCCGTTCGGTCCGTTTTGGTCGGTGACCCGGCATGAGGACATCATCGCCGTGGACAAGAACCACGAGGTGTTCTCGGCGGAACCGTTCATCATCATTGGCACTCCGCCCCGCTTCATGGACGTCGCGATGTTCATCGCGATGGACCCGCCGCGCCACGACCGCCAGCGCGCCACCGTTCAGGGAGTTGTGGCGCCGAAGAACCTGCGTGAGATGGAGGGGTTGATCCGCTCACGCGTTCGGGAGGTGTTGGACGACCTGCCGGTGAACGAGCCGTTCGAGTGGGTACAGAACGTCTCTGTCGAGCTGACCGCACGCATGCTGGCGACGCTGTTGGACTTCCCGTACGAGCGGCGCCGCAAGCTGGTGGAGTGGTCGGATCTGGCCGGCTCCATGGAGCAGGCCAACGGTGGTCCGTCCGACAACGACGAGATTTTCCGCGGCATGGTTGATATGGCGCAGGGGCTCGGTGCGCTCTGGCGCGACAAGGCAGCTCGAACGGCCCGCGGGGAAGAGCCCGGATTCGATCTGATCACGATGCTGCAGAGCAACGACGAAACGAAAGATCTCATCGACCGCCCGATGGAGTTTCTGGGCAACCTGCTGCTGCTGATCATCGGGGGCAATGACACCACGCGTAACTCGATGAGTGGCGGGGTGCTGGCCCTCAACGAGTTCCCCGACCAGTTCGAGAAACTGAAGGCGAATCCCGACCTGATCCCCGGAATGGTTCCCGAGATCATCCGGTGGCAGACCCCCTTGGCGTACATGCGGCGCGTCGCGAAGAAGGACACCATGCTGAACGGGCAGTTCATCCGCAAGGGCGACAAGCTGGTGATGTGGTACGCCTCGGGCAATCGGGATGAGCGTGTCTTCGAGCGGCCCGACGAGTTGATCATCGATCGAAGCAACGCCCGCAATCACATCGCCTTCGGGTTCGGCGTGCACCGGTGCATGGGCAACCGGCTCGCCGAGCTTCAGCTGCGGATCCTGTGGGAGGAACTGCTCCCACGCTTCGAGAACATCGAGGTCATCGGCAAGCCTGAGTACGTGCAATCGAATTTCATTCGGGGCATCAGCAAGTTGATGGTCCGCCTCACCCCCAAAGAGAGTGCATGACGCCCGAACGGGCGGTGATCGTCGGAGCCAGCCACGCCGGCGCGCAGCTGGCGGGCAATCTCCGGCGTGACGGTTGGGCAGGCGAGATCGTCCTGATCGGGGATGAGGGGAAACTGCCATATCACCGTCCGCCGTTGTCGAAGACCTACCTGGCCGGTAAGAGCAACCTCGACGAACTCCTGATCCGCAGTGCCGATTTCTACCCCAAGCAGGACATTAAGCTTGTGCACTCGACCGTGGATTCGATCGACCGGGCCGCGGGGCGCGTGTTATTGGATACCGGTGACACGGTGAGCTATACCAAGCTCGCGTTGTGTGTCGGCGCGAGGGCTAGGCAACTGCCGATTCCGGGGGCGGACCTTCGCGGGATTCACTACCTGCGCACCGCGGCTGACGTCGAATCGATCCGAGCAGCTGCTGTACCCGGCCATCGGGTCGTAATCGTGGGGGGCGGCTACATCGGGTTGGAGACAGCGGCCTCGTTGTGTTCGCTGGGCATGCAGGTCACTGTCCTGGAGGCGACGGATCGTGTACTTGAACGGGTCACCGCGCCGGAAGTGTCCGCGTTCTTCACGCGGATCCACCGCGACGCGGGCGTGGACATCAGAACTCAGGCCCTCGTCGAAGCCTTCACCGGCAACGGCAACGTGCGAGAGGTAGTGCTGGCGGACGGCGCATTACTTCCTGCCGATGTGGTGATCGTCGGTATCGGCGTGGTACCCAACACCGAACTCGCTTCAGCCGCAGGATTATCCGTCGACAACGGCATCGCGATCGATGACCAGGCCCGCACCAGCGATCCGGACATCGTGGCCGCCGGCGACTGCACCAGCCACGTGATGGCCCGATACGGTTCACGCATTCGGCTGGAATCGGTGCCGAGCGCCGGCGAGCAGGCCAAGATCGCCGCGGCGACCATCTGCGGGAAGCGCAGCGCCATCGCTGCGCTACCGTGGTTCTGGTCCGACCAGTACGACCTCAAACTCCAGATCGCCGGTCTGAACACCGGATACGACGAAGTCGTACTCAGCGGCGAACCATCGCACCATAGAGAATTCAGTTGCTTTTACTTCCGCGATGGCGAACTCATCGCCGCCGACTGCGTCAATCGACCACGCGATTTCATGCTTGCTAAACAGGCCATCACCAAACGTCTTCCCACCGACCGCGCCGAACTGCTCGCCGGTTCAGCTTGAACCGCCAAACGTCTCGGAACGGGGGTTGATCAGCTCAGCAAGGACGACTCCTCACTGGTGAGGAGTCGTCCAATCCGGGGGCAGTCCCGGTCTCCTTATACGTCACCCGCGAGTGCTCATCGACCGCGTGATTGACGTTGGCGTATTCCACGCCGCTGTGGTTGCGCTGACATGGCGGCCCGGCTTTTTGATCATCGAGACGCACCAGGTCCCGGGCTCGGAGTGCTCACAGCGATATGGTGTGGTTCGGCGCACCACCAAACCTGGTGTTCTGGTCTGGAGCCATCCAGTAGCGGCCAAGCAACGCCTCGACCTTCGAGCGCGACATGCCTAGATGTACGGCGATGTCATGCGGTCCAGCGACGTCTGAAACGCACATTGATGATTCGCGCTGGCCCGTCCGCGAATTGCACGTAGCGCGCTTCTTACAGACGAGAAAGCCTCGCAGGCCAAGTCGTTCGGAGCACAATTTACGTTCGGTGCTGATGTCGGGAGGTTCAGCTCGAGTAAGTGAATCAATGCTAACATCACGGGCGGTGCTTCGACTCCGCAGGCGTCGTGCACGGTCCAGACAACCACCCTTTTCCGCGAAAGGAAGGTCGGCTATGAGTCTGACGGTCGCCTACGGTCGCAGAAGGGGCGATGAACGTCGAGCGCGGATTCTGACGGCAGCCGCGCAGATTATCGCGGACCGCGGATATCATTCCGCATCGATGGCCGATATCGGCGATTCCGCCGGCGTCGTCGGTCCGGCGATTTACCGACACTTCGAAAGCAAGGCAGGCTTGCTGGCGGCGCTATTCGAGCAAGTGATCGACACGCTACTGCAGCGTGCTTCCTCGATCGTCGAACAGAGCCGTGACGACGCCGAGGCACTGACCACCCTCGTCGCGGACCATGTAGCGCTCGTTTTGGACCAACGCGAACTCGCCATCGTCTACTACCGCGAATTTCACAATCTGGCCGCGCAGCAGCGCAGTCAGTTACGTCGCAAACAGCGTCTATATCTCGAGGAGTGGGTGCACGTCCTCAGTGAGCTCCGCCCCGAACTTGACGAGACAGGATTACGAGCTGTAGTCCACGGCGCAATTGGAGCGATTCAGTCGACGTTGCAATACCGCGAAACCGGTATGGCCGCCGAACGCATTTCGGTTCTACTTGCCGATTTGGGGCATGCCGTTCTTGGTGTCGCTCGAGTTTAGATGATGAAGACCATTACTGCGTGCCCGAACCGTGATGCTCAATTTTCCCGACCCGCCGGAAGTTCTTGCAACAGCGGCGATCGTCGGCGAAGCAACGAGGGTCTACGTCACCAAATGAGACTATGTCAGTTGATCGATCACCCGCTGGTAGGCTGCGGGTGCGAAAAGCGATGTCGCGCGACATAGTTGATGAGCATGGCCAGACCGGTCAGTGCCAGCTGCACCAGGTGGGCGAGCCAGAGCGTTGCTTTGCGTGAAATCATTGGCTGAACCGTGCGGCCGTAAATTATAGCGACACGAGTCGGCGCGGGAACGCCGTGCACCAGCTGCCGCATACTCGGCCGTGACCGCACGTCGGGTCATCACTGGCACTAATTCGACTTCAGATTCAACGCACGTCAGAGACCACCTGGCACTGCAAGTAGCCCGGCGCACGGCTCAGATGGTGGCGAAGGCGCACTCGCTTGACGCTGCGCAAGAGCTGACTACAAGCCTATTGCCGGCCGTTGATCAGTGGGCAGTCTCCGTCTACAACGGTGGGTTGTCCCGAGCATGGTCGACTGCCAACCAGTCGTCACCGATCGAAGCGAGTGCTCGCCCGACATCCGGACGCGAGCCAACATAGGCAACAACAGGCCGACTTATGCCGGCAACGCATGCCAACACAGTGAAAGCTGCGATGAATGACATAAAGGTCCTCCTACGATGAGGCGAGCCGCACGATATCGATTACTGAAATCCGCCGGTCACCGCCGGGAACAGCGATTTCCACATTAACGCGGTGGCTCAACTAGAGCTACGTAGGTTATCGATGAATGCCGAGGAAATGTTTGTCGCCAGTAGACAAAGGTAGCGCCTATCATGGACCCATGGTGGTTCACCCCGCTTCTGACAGGGCGATGCCCGTTCACGTCGCCGAGGTACTCGGTGGCCTGGGGCAGCAATTGCGCGATCTACCGGATCTGATCCAGCGGCTTCTGGCGGCCGAGGTCGCAGAGCTAAGTGGGGACGGTCAACTCGAAGATCTTCTCATCGAGACTGTCGCGGCGAACGTCGAAACCTGGTTTTCGACCCTCCGTTACGACATCCCGATCGCAATTGTGGAACCACCCGCAGCGGCGCTTGAACATGCCCGCAGGATGGCACAGCGTGGAGTACCGGCCAATTCCCTGCTGCGGGCTTATCGACTGGGTCATCAGCAAGGACTGCGATTCGTGATCGACGAGATCAGACGGTCGAATCTGTCACCAGAACTGAAGCTCGATCTCTACGAACACATCACGCGAGTGTCGTTCGGCTACATTGACTGCGTTTCCGAACAGCTACTGAGCACGTATCAAGAAGAGCACACGGTGTGGGAAGAGCATCGTCGCGGAGCTCGCACACAGGTAGTACGCGACGTTCTCGCAGGCATGGACGTCAACATCGCCACGACGTCCGAGATGATCCAGTATCCACTGGACGCCCTGCATACCGCGATCGTCCTGTGGTGGGATCGCCCGCGAGAGGAACACGATGCACAACCGGAGACGACCAAGAGACTCCTGAAACGTGCATCACGTGCGGTGGGGGCCGTGTCCGCCCTGCATCTGTCCGTGGACCGTTTGGTGGGGTGGGCCTGGATTGCGGTGAACGACGAGACTGCGGTGGCCCACCTCCGCAGGTTCATAGAGTCAGAGCAGGACGTGCCCAACGTCGCCGTAGGAACACCGCTCGCCGGTATCGACGGATTTCGGCGATCACATCGCCAGGCGGAACGGGCTCGTCTAGTCGCTATTGCGGCCGAAGGTGCGGAGCACCGCTTCATTAGCGCGGCCGATCCGGGGGTTGCGCTTGGCTCTCTGCTCGTCAATGACATTGATGCGATGAGCATGTTCGTCCGCGATACCCTCGGGCCCCTCGCTTGCAACTCTGTAGCCGACCTAAAACTCCGTGAAACAGCGAAAGTCTTTCTCCGTTCGGGAGCTAGCCTTAAGTCAGCGGGAGAAGAGCTGCACCTGCACAGCAATACGGTCAAGTACCGAGTAGGGCGTGCAGCCCAGCGACGGGGCCGCCCCCTAACCGACGACCGGCTCGATGTCGAGATCGCCTTAGAAATGTGCGAGTTGTTCGGAGCAGCAGTGCTCAACTCGGATGGTCATACCCATTAGCTTGGGAGTCACGCGATTCCCTTGAGGTCATCTGTCTCCAAGCTACAACCGCGTGGAATCACGTTTGTCTGCCCGGCAAACATCAAACATCGCGACGCGGTGGCCGCACCTATGATGTAAATCCCGGTAACGGATGGGCGCCGTTCAACACATGATTCCCCACCTCGGCGATCTTGTACGCCACCGGATCGTGCAGGGTGTGGGTCCTGATGTTGCGCCAGAAGCGATCGAAGCCGTAACGCGGATGCGTCCCCCTGGCTCCGATGACCTCGAAGATCCGGCTGGTGATGTCAAGTGCGGCTTGCGATGCCAGCGCTTTGGCGCCCGCCACCAGAACCATCAGTTCTCCTCGATCCTCCGCCGACAGTTGATCGCCCTTGTTCCACACCGTCTCAAAAACTCGCGCGGCCTCGCGCGCGGCGGCGTCGGCGCCTTGCAATGCGATGCCGAACTCGCCGTAGGTGCGGATAACGTATGGATCCTCAACTGCTTGGGTCACGCCAGCCGGTGTCCACGGCCTTGCCTGAGTGCGGGTGTACTCGGCGGCTGCGTCGAGGGCTCCCCGCGCAATGCCGAGGTACACGTTGACGAAGGCCAGCTGCACCAGGGGGCCGAAGAGACTGCCTCGCTGGAACTGGAAGAAAGCGCTCAGCACGGCGTTCGGACCGCCGAGCACCTCATCGGCGCGCACCTCGACGTCATGGAATTCGGTAGTGCCGCTGTCGGTTCGGCGCATGCCGAGCGCGTCCCAGTCGTCGTTGACGACGACACCCGCTCGATCGGTGGGGATCACCGCCGTGATGATCGCCCCCTGCTGCTGCGAGTCGTCCTGAACGACACCGAACACGAGGAGCAGATCGGAACCCTTTGCACCACTGCTGAAGTGTTTGACGCCGTCGAACCGATACCCACCGTCCGCCACCGGCTTCGCGCGGACCTTCCAATCGAGGACGTGGCTGTTGTTCTCACTCGACGCGTTGCCCGCCCACCGATTGTGTTGTGCCACCTCGCGGTAGGTCGACTCCTTCTGCTCGGTCGAACCCAGTAGTTCGACGAAGGCGATGTCCACGATGTGATAGCCGAACAGGTGACCGAGGGAGCCGTCCACTTTGGCGATCTCGCGGATGACGTCGAAGACCGTCGACCATGACGCTCCCCAGCCACCGAACTCCTGCGGAACGGCGAGGGACAGGAGTCCGCTGTCCCGCAGAGCATTTCGCTCCGCGGTGGCTGAGCCGCCGGCGCGGTCGCGTTCAAGCAGACCGTCGGTCCAGGTGGAGGCGAGGTCCTTGGCGACCGCGACGGGATCGGCGAGCGCCTGTGCACCCTTGTGGTGTGCGTCGGTGGTTAATGTCATCGTCATGCTCCTATCGTGGTCAATCGTTTGATGCTGTCGGCGAGGAAGTCGGGGGCGGACCACTGTTCTAGGTCGGTGGCGCGATCGATGAGCTGACGGTCCAGCAGAAACCGCTGGGTTTGCTCGAGAATCGTGAACGACTCGTCGTCGAGTGCGGGGCCGAGATGCTTGTTGAAGTCCGCACCGAAGCCCCGTCCGATGGCCGACTGTGCAACGCCGAGATTCTCGGCGTGAATGGCCACTACCTCGTCGTGATGATCACGGGCCCACCGTCCCGCGTCGACGGCCGCGTCGACCAGTCGCTGCACCAGATCCGGTCGATCGTCGATCAATCGCGCGCTCACCGTCCACACGCTGGCGTAGATGTTGCGGTCGTCGTCGCTGAGGTCCGAGACGATCCGTGCGCCGCTGAGATCCTCCAGTTCCGCTGCCCACGGCAACCAGCTGAAGAGTGCGTCTACCGTGCCGGACGCCAAGATGGAGGACTGATGCGAAGCGACGGCGGGGAACAGGTCCGCACCCTTGATACTCGACGATGAGTGAAGTTGATCCGGCGGCAGGTCGACCCCCGGTGTTTCGATGGCGACGAGTTCGACGTCGCCGAGTTCGAGGCCACCGCGACTCAGCGTTGCAAGGAGGCCGCGAGCTTCCCATGTGCCGAGAGCGGTCAGGGTCTGGTTCCATGGATCGAGTCGCCGGTAATCACCCAGTTCCCGTCGCAGGATGCGGACCGCCGCTGACGAGACGCCGACGCGTCGGCCGGCAAGCCCGGCAGCATCGGTTACCTGGCTACCCGCGGCCACGTAGAAGCCCTGTCGTCCAACGAATCTGGTGATACCGAGAAGGCGTGTTCGGCCCGGTGCCCGCAGTCCCTCGCTGACCAGCGGTGGGATTTCGCCACCGAAGCGGGTGTACTGCGGGTGGTCGTAGGTGAAGTGCAGATCACCCTGGCTGCCGGTGAGCACTTCGAGTGAGATGCCTTCCCGTGTCAGGCGACCGGATTCCAGAGCGGTCAGGAGCGCGTTCGGCACGGGGCAATTGCTGTACGCGAGAACATCGCGCTCGACGCCCGTCGTCATGCGACCGCCTCCGCGTGGGGTACATCGAGGCCCAAGTGCTCCCGAAGCGTCGTTCCCTCGTAATCGGCGCGGAACACCCCGCGTTCCTGAAGGAGTGGCACCACCTGGTCCACGAACTCGTCGTAACTGCCGGGAAGATGAGCGGCGGAGATGATGAAACCGTCGGCCGCGCCCGCCTCGAAGTGGTCGACCAGCAGGTCGGCGATCTGCTCGGCCGTTCCCGCCCACTGGGGAACGAACCCGACGTTCGTACCGTAGCGGCGGCCGAGCTCGGCGAGCGTCAGATCCGCACCGCCGGCGACAGCGGAGAACATCTGCAACATGGTGGGGACGTGACGGTCGCCCAGATCGCCGACAATATCGGAGTATTTGGTATCCAACGGGTACGCGGACAGGTCGACGCCGCTGTGGCTCGACAGCGTCGACAACCCCACTTCAGGGTGTACCAGCGAGTTCACGTATTCGAGTCGATCGTTGGCGATGGCCTCGGTCTCGCCCAGAATGGGCATCACCGCGGTGAAGACCTTTGTCTGGTCAGGGTCACGTCCGGCTGCGGCGACGTTGGACTTGATGTCCGCATACGTCGCGCGCATGACGTCGACGTTGGGCGAAATGCTGAACACCGCCTCCGCCCAGCGGCCGGCGAAGCGACGTCCACGCGGTGACAAACCGGCTTGCAGAATCACGGGCTCACCTTGCCGGGATCTGGGCACTTGCAGCGGACCGCGCACCGACAGCCACGTGCCCCGGTGGTCGGCGTAACGCACCCGCTTCGGGTCCGCGAACTGGCCGCCCGCCTTGTTCAATAACAGCGCGTCGTCTGACCAGGACGCCCACAGCTTCTTCACCGCCTCCAGGAACTCGTCGGCGCGGTCGTACCGCTGGTCGTGTTCGAGGTGTTCGTCAACACCGAAGTTGCGGGCTTCGGAGTCGTTGAGGGAGGTGACCACGTTCCACGAGACTCGTCCGTCGGAGAGGTTGTCCAGCGTCGCGAACACTCGTGCAACGTGATACGGCGCGTAGTAGGTGGTCGATACGGTCGCCCCGAGTCCGAGCTTGTCGGTCGCGGCGGCCATCGTCGCTACAACGCTGGTCGGCTCCAACGCAATAGCGCCCTGGCCGCCCAGTCCGACGCCGGTTTCAAGATTGTGCCCGTAGCTGTCTTCGATCGCGAGAGCGTCGGGCAGGAACAGCAGATCGAACTTCCCGCGTTCGAGCGTCCTGGCGATCTCCTTGTAGTACCGCCCGCTAAGAAACTCGTTCGTTGCGCCGACGTGCCGCCAGGCGCCGTGAGCGTGGGTGACGTTTCCCGCGGAGAAGAAGCCGGCGAGGTGCATGTGTCTTGGTCGGGACATGTATACGAGCATGCGCGCTGCCGACCACAACGGACAGGGTTAAAAGCGGCGTGATTGCATGGGGGCGGACGGCTATGACCCGGCGTTCTCGGGGTCTATCGGCGCGTGGCACGGACATCCGGCCTCACGACGAAAGACGCTTGCCAACAACAATTCTCAGGACGGATTTGTACGAATCCCCGGGGCGAAATGGAACTTAACGTAGTGGCGCGCCAACCGGGGTCGGGTTTGCTGTTCAACACGTGACACGGTGGCGTCGAATCGCCGGGAGGCTGGGTCAATGCGAGGCGCGTTGCTCCGCAGGCGACCCGCGCACTGAGCACCGCGATCGGCGTAATTGTTTGCATAACAATGCTTTAACGGATCGGCGGAATCGCTGCCTCTGCCCCGATGAACAATCGAGTGCGGCCAACCCGAGCGTGGACTTCTTGCGCGCTTCGATCGATAGCCCACGATCCGTTTGGAAAGAACCTCTTTTATGGAATACACAGATAGAGCTGGCGTTCGTGGTGCGGCGCTCTGTGAGGTTGGCCAACCACAATGGATTTGGGGACTGCGCATCGAACTGACGCTGCACGAGGCCGCCATGAACTTACGGACCTGATCGACGATTCAACCCACGAATCTTGACGAGGACAACAAGATACGCTCCTTCGAGCACAGTAGAGCGACACGGCTCTCGCCGGCGCTGATCCCGCACCTGGGCAACTCGTCAGCGATAAATCATTGTCCGAAGGTGGGGCCGTGGGCGTGGATCTCACGGCCTGCGTTGATCAGATTTACATCATCCCAATCGCGCTGCGAAACAAGTTTCTCTGCGCCTCGTATAGAACGCTTGAGTGGAGATCCAAAAACCCGGCAGGCCACCGTGTCGGGAACGCTGTCATCGGAAAGCTCGAGGAGTAGCGGGTTCATCATTGTGGGTTGACGTCGCGGGACAGGTAACTGACTGCGCAGTGAGTCAACTCGGCTTCTTGATCGCGGAGTTTGATGCGCGTCTGCACCTGGCGAAGCTACGCGGCGCGTGAGTATTTACCCGCTGCGGCTTCACCAGGCCAGTCGTGGCGATCTTCACCGAGCCCGAGACCAAGCCCCTGCATGAAAATCCGTAGCGGCAACGACGTGACCCAATCCCGTGCGGTCAAATGTCAAAATCGGATGAGTCCACGAATATTTCTTCCGGATCGCATGTCATCGTACCCATCGTTAATTTGATCCAATGAGTATTCCTGGGTAATCAACTCATCAAGCTTCAGCTGCCCGGCGGCATAAAGTTCGACCAACTGCGGAATATCGTGGGGCGCGTTTGACGAACCATAGAGCGCACCACGAATTTGCTTCTCGTAGAGCGTGATCTCAAGCAGGGATCCAGTTATCGACGTGTCGTCAGGGTGCCCGATGGCCGTAACCACAACGCGCCCGCGCTTTCCAACCAAAGCGAGCGCCTCGCCCGTGTAGGACACTTCGGCGATGTCCGTGGTGAGAATACATACATCGGCCAATTTGCCGAACGTGACGTCACTAACGACTGACCACGCTTCGTCCATTGAAGCTGCGGTGTGTGTCGCGCCGAAATCCCGGGCCTGCTGCCGCTTAAATTCCACGGGATCGACGGCCACGATCGTGAGCGCTCCAGCGATGCGCGCACCCTGAATCGCATTCATTCCGATACCGCCTGCACCAACGACCACAACAGTGTCGCCGGCGCGCACCTCTCCGGTCCGTACAGCCGAACCATAGCCGGTCGTAACGCCGCAACCGATCAATGCTGCCTTGTCGAGGGGAATTCCACCGTCTATTTTTACCAGTGACGATTTCGGCACCACGGTATACTCGGAAAACGTCCCCAGCAAGCACATTTGTCCGACATCTTCGCCTCGAGCATGGAACCGGTAGGTGCCATCGAGTTGCGGCCCCATCATCAGCGCGGCTCCGAGTTCGCAGAGATTCCCCATACCGCGGGCACAGTAGGAACACCGACCGCACGAGGGCAGGAAAGTCAAGATAACGGAATCGCCTTCGGCGAACTCATCAACGCCCACGCCACACTCAATAACTGTGCCGGCACCTTCGTGGCCACCGACAACCGGCAGCGGGATTGGCAGATCACCGGTTACGAGATGCTCATCAGAATGGCACAGTCCCGTGGCCGCAAGGCGTACAAGTACCTCGCCAGCACCCGGAGGGTCGAGGTCAATCTCTTCGACTTCCCATTTCTGACCCAGACCCCACAATACCGCAGCACGTGTCTTCACGTTGAATATGTCCTTTCGGTGGCAACAATGTTTAGTAAATACATAATTTAGCGTTGAGCACTACCCCAAAGCGAGGTTACTATGCGACCGCGACCACGGGGAATCTCAACGAAGAATACGGTTGAAGCTACGACAGCGCCGATTGACTTGCCACATCAAGCACTTAAAAGATCTTGGCGTTTCTCCGCTTCCAGCATTGCACGGTACTCCGGAAAGAGATTCTTGGCCTGCGGTATTAGTCTCACCAACTTGGCTACAGGGCCTTTGGCCCTGACATTCCCTTTAGCCATGGCCACCGTCAGATTTACCTTGCCCAGCCAAAACCTATTGCCAGTGTCGGCAGTCATAAATAGTTCGACGTTCGGCGTAGCGGCGCTGGCGGCGCCAGTCTCGATCAATTTGTTTGGCATGTCCACGGTTACTATCGCATCAGGATCGGTGTAGTGAATGCGCAATACCACGCCGGACCTAGCAAGCTTTGTCGCAAGCTCTGCGTTTTCTAAACCTCGCCGGAAAATTCCACCCAAGTAGCGGTAGACCTCATCCTCATCACCAAAAACGGACATTGCTTTCCTCCATCTATTGACATATTGACCACATGGTTGTTCCGGGAATCTTCGCGCGACCATATTTGCCGCAGCCTTATCCGCTCGTGATTCGTCGTCCACGAAGCGAATTTCCCGCAGCCCTCAGCGCGGTCGCCAACTCCCATTCGGCACTCGGCAGCTGCGCCGCCAGAGAAGCAGCATCTGCGGCCCTACGGCGGGGGTCGGCCTCCGGGTCATAAGCGATCGACGCCAAGCCCGTCCAAAGTCGGGATGCGGCCGCAGCAGCGTCGGCAGCTTCTTGTGCAGGTTCGAAATCGAGTAGTTCGGCTACTTTTTGACAACCCTGCGCCTGGAGGCTCCGGAACAGGCCGCCTCCCGTTCCAGCCTTTTGAATAAGGGCGCTTAGCGCAAACAACGCCGCTTCGAGGCAATCATCATCGAAAAGGTCCGGCCACCGGTTCAAATCCTCAACGAAAGACGAAATTCCAGCCAGTCCGCTCACCTGCATTTCGGAACTGGAAAGCGACGCAATGGGTGCGCCAATGTAGGCGCCTTCCATGGCTTCAGCGCTACGAAGAAACGCCGAGCACGCAGCTACCCTGAGGTCGGGTGCCGACTCCGGCCACTCGACTATGTAAGTCGTATTGCGGGTCGGGACTGGAAATCCAGTCGAAGCACGGGCGCGCCGTAAATTTGCATACGGAACAGCCTGGACAGTATCGCGATCATTATCTACGACATAAGCGACTTCCTGGGCATCATCATATCCGACGACCACGACGTCGTGCCGACTCATGTTCAGCCGCGCGCGCAGATAAGGCAATTCGGCGATGTCCGTCCAAACCATGACTGGCGTGCCCGCGTCGAGCTGCTCGGTAACCCATTTCCATCCAAGGTCAGCGTCATCGGTCGCGCGAGTCTCAAACTGCGCACCCAATCGGTTCAAGTATTCGTCTTCAAGATCGGCGCTACGCCCAACGAGATAGACCGGCGGTTGAAGTTTCGCTGATCGGATGTAGGAGAAGTCCAATGCGCCGCCAAGCACAAAAACCAATCCTTCATCCGGTACGTGTCCGGCGAAACGAATACCCGCCCACTCAGTCAAGTCACGTAGCGCACCCGAACCACAATGGCCCGCAACTTCATGTCGATAGGGCAGAATCACCGTTGCCATTCGAACTCCTAGATTTGTTTAGAAAAGTCAATGATCGGTCGATCACAGCGATCGAGAGATGATTTCCTTCATAACCTCGTTCGTGCCGGCATAGATTTTTTGCACGCGCTGATCCACCCACAATCTCGAGATGGGGTACTCAGTCATGTAGCCATATCCGCCGTGCAGCTGCATACAGTCATCAAGGACCTTCATAGCCCGTTCCGTGGTCCACCACTTCGCCATAGCGACGGTCTGCACGTCGAGTTGACCCGCAAGGTGCAGGTCGATGCAGTAGTCGAGGAACACTCTTGCGATGCGCGTTTCGGTCGCGGCTTCAGCCAGAATGAACTTGGTGTTCTGGAAGCCAAAGACCGGCCGACCAAACGCCTCGCGCTCACGCGTGTAGTTAAGCGTCTGCTCCAGGGCAAGCTCCATCGCCGCGACTGCACCCACCGCCACGATAAGTCGTTCTTGGGGCAACTGGTTCATGAGCTGAATGAAGCCCTGCCCCTCGGTCTGGCCCAATAGATGCGAGCGCGGAACCCTCACTTCGTCGAAGAACAACTCAGAGGTGTCCTGACCGCGTTGGCCGATCTTGTCGAGAACCTTGCCACGCCGGAACCCCGCCCGGTCAGCTTCGACTACGAAGAGAGATATTCCGGCCGCGCCCTTACTGGAGTCGGTTTTGGCAACGACAATTATCAGATCGGCTTGCTGGCCGTTGGTGATAAAGGTCTTTGAGCCCGAGATGACGTACTCGTCTCCGGCCAGTACAGCTTTGGTTTTGACACTTTGCAAATCCGAGCCGGTACCTGGTTCAGTCATTGCTATAGCTCCAACGAGTTCGCCGGATGCCATCTTAGGCAACCATTCTCGTCGCAGCTCTTCAGTCGCGTACTGCAGGATGTAGTGCGCGACGATTCCGCTGTGCAGCCCAGCGCCCCACGAACTGTCACCGATGCGGGCCTGCTCTTCGAGCACGACCGCTTCGTGTGCGAACGTGCCACCGCCTCCGCCGTATTCCTCAGGTATAGACATGCAGAGCAAGCCCAGCTCACCCGCCCGGTTCCACAGTTCTCGGTCGACGTGGTGCTGGTCGGCAAAGCGCTGCGCATGCGGCGCTAATTCGGCCGACAAGAACTTCGCTGCGAGGTCGCGAAGCTCTACCAATTCGGCATTCATCCATGGGGACATTGAGGTGGACACAATTTCCTTTCAACAACTCGAGTCTGCAAATATTCAGGGGAATCAAACGTACTTAACTTTGTAATGTCCAGACGCATGTTTCGCACGGATTGCTTTTTTGTCATACTTTCCAACACTTGTACGTGGAATGTCAGCAACGAAACACCATCGCTCCGGAATCCACCACTTTGCAACCTTCTGCGAGATAAAGACCTGAAGTTGGTCAATGTTCACCTCAGAGCCTGGGTGAACTACCACAAGAGCCAAGGGCCTCTCCTGCCATTTTTCGTCAGGAACTCCGATGACCGCTGCTTCGTAGATTGAGGGATGACCGATAAGCGCGTTTTCCAGTTCTACCGACGAGATCCATTCCCCGCCAGATTTGATCACGTCCTTTGAGCGGTCCGTCAGGGTCAGGCATCCGTCCGGATCGATGCGGCCGACGTCACCGGTACGCAACCATCCTTCGTCAAATTTGTCCGAGTCGAAATCACCGAAATATGAGCCGGTTATCCAAGGCCCACGCGCCTGAATCTCCCCAACGGATTGTCCGTCCCACGGCACGTCTTTACCGTCGTCGTCCCGCAGACGGATTTCGACACCGCAGATCGGCCGACCTTGACTGGCCCGCATCTCCCATCGTCTCGTCTCGTCAGCGTCGCGACTCGGACGTGCAACGGTAGCCAGCGGAGACGTTTCGGTCATACCCCATGCCTGCACGATGGGCACGTTGTACTTTTCTTCAAACCCACGAATCAGCGAAATCGGAACAGCCGATCCGCCGCAAGCGACCAAACGTAGCGAAGAAATATCCCGCCCAGGATGCGAATCCAGATATCGGTCGACATCATTCCAGATCGTCGGAACCGCACCAGCGACGGTCGGCCCGGTGTTTTCGATGAGCGATACCAATGGTTCGGCTTGGAGATACCGGTCAGGCAGCACCAGATCCGCACCGGACATCAACGCTGCATAGACAAGCCCCCACGCATTGGCGTGAAACATTGGAACGATGGCCAACAGACGGTCGGCCTCGCTGATCGACAACGCATTAGCTGTGCACGCGGTCAGGGAGTGCAGGTAGGTGGAACGATGACTATAGACGACGCCTTTGGGATCTCCCGTGGTGCCGCTGGTGTAACACATGGCCGCGGCAGACAACTCGTCGAGAACCGGCCACTCAAATGACTCTTCCTGGCCGGCAAGCACTTCCTCGTAACACAGAACTGTTTTTCCGCTTCCCTGCAACGGGGCAAGGTCGCCCTGTCCTGTGACGATGACGGTGTGCACCGACGTCATCGCAGGGAGCACGGCAGCCAGCAACGGCGCGACCGACGCGTCGACTATCACAATCTGGTCGTTCGCATGATTGGCGATGTACGCGAGTTGATCTGGGGCCAAACGAAGGTTCAAGGTATGCAGGACCGCACCCATGGAGGGAACCGCACAGTAGGCCTCCAAATGTTCCTGGTTGCTCCATTGGAAGGTGGCCACGCGTTGATCTGCAGTGACGCCAAGGCTGCGCAGTGCGTTGGCGAGTTGAGCTACTCGCGGCAGCATCTCGCGATAGGAAGTCCTACGATAACCAGCTCCGGTTTGAGTGATGACCTCGCTATCACCGTGTATGGCTGCCGCATGCTGAACGATTGCCGAGACCGTGAGGGGAACATCTTGCATAGTGCTTTGCATCGTGTAGTGCCCTTTCAGGCGAAGAGGTCGGGACTGCTGTTCGGCTGGTCGATGAAACTGCCGTAATGCGATTTCAGTGCTTGCAGGATGTCCGCTAGGGGTAGATCGTCGTATGCTCCTCGATCGCACAGATACTCCATGTGCTGGGTGCCGTCACCCGTAAACCGGCTCTTCACAGATGAGGGTGTAGAGGTGGTTGGCGCGTCGTTGCCGGGATAGAGGTCGAGGTCTCTCGAAAATGA
>NZ_JBJIAI010000034.1:0-33833 GCF_045311035.1 Mycobacterium sp. SMC-13 | reverse complement strand
TCCTCGTCGTACTTCTTCGGCATGATGCGAACAACCTTCCCTCGAAAGAAGGTGTGCATCAAACTCGGGGCGGTTCATTTGAGCCTGTTGACCGAGCCGGATGAGGCCGCGGTACTTGAGTACTCCGACGATGTAGACCTCGGAGTCATTTTCGACGCGCATTACGGGCTGGCCCGCAGAGACGTTGTCGCCAACGTTGCGGTAAATCCCCGTGACGACTCCATCGATGGGGGAGATCAACAGCGTATTGAGGTAGGCGATCTGGAGCAGTTTCACGTCGAGATCAATGCTTTTGAGATCATTCATGAAGTACCGGAGGCCGCCGACTTCAGGACGTTCGTAGTTGTCGCCGGAAGCGTAGTTCGTTGCTGCGACCGCAGCGATCCGCTCTTCCTGGAGGCTGCTTTGTGCGCGCTCGTAGTTCGCTTCGTTGTCGAGACCGGGCATGCGGTAGGGGTATTCCGTGGTGCGGCTTTGAGAGACGCTCGAAGTCCGCTTCGCGGCGTCTGGGGCCTGGGGCGACCAGTCCTGGGTGGTGCTGGAATCCACCTTGGATACGTTGTTGGCCTGAGGAGTGGTGGTGCTGGTCGTGTGTGTGGTCGAGACGCGGTTATCCGTGGCGGTGTTGGTGTTTGTGAAAGTGTCACGGATTAGTCCGTAATAGCTGGTGAGGTCCTCTTTCGCGAGGTCGTATCCGTAGGCGGATTGCATCCGGTCATGCTGGATTTGCGAGATTGACGCGAGGCGGTCGATGCGGCGCAGCTTGGAGTTCGGGTCGAATTTGTTGAAGGCCTCTTGGGTCGCTGCGAGCGCGTTGCGCTCAAACTTTTGGACCCAGGCGTTCTCCCGTTGTGCGATAGCTTTGTCCACCGTGGCTTTGACAGCTTCTGCCCGCAGTTCGCAAAGGATGTGTGGTGCGAGTTGACTCCGGATGGCGGTTGAGTCGTAGCGCAGTCGCCCCCATCCGAGGGGCTGCTCGTCGGCAGGCAACGCAATCGTGTTCAAGGCGGCACCGGCCCCCATCTGGGGGTCGCTGCGTTCGGTCGAAACGGCGCTCAGGTCGGCACAGAATGCCGTGAGGTCAAATCGTTGAACCGTGCGACCGAGGATGTGCGGATCCGTCTGTGCGCCGATGATGCCATCGATCGCGAAAGATAGGTCGACTGATTGCAAGGGTCGGACGCGGAGGTTGATCGGCTTTGCGGTGGCCATGGCTATCACTCGATTCGCGGACGGAGAATTATGGAGCAGGCGACGGCGTGGCGATTGTGCACGTGACGCTAGTGTCGGCCTGGCATGTCGCGTAGACGCCGCTGAGGCCGGCGAGTGGAATCGTGTAGCACTCACCGGGTTGCAAGGAGCCGATCTGGTCGGCGTCGACACCGCCGCGTTGGGTGACGATTTGAATTTCTTCGCCAAATAAGTTGTTGCGGATAGTCAAAAGAATGGGCCAGTCGAGATTGACCGCGATGCCGGCCGATCCCCATAACCAAACACGGTCGCGGATTTTCACGTCATAGGAATACATCTCTACCCTTTCCGTCCGATGCTCCGCACAAGCTGCTCGCTATTCGTCGAACACATAGGACGACACTTCGCCCGAGTAGAGAATCTTGTGGACCGTCTCATTGGCAGCGCCGATCGTTCGAAGTCGAATATCGAGTGGCGCGATGCGGGTCCAGTCTGCCGTCGTCGGCCCGAGGTAGTTGTAGATGGAGCCGCTGGCGTTGCGCCTGAAGACTTTGAGGCCGTTTGCCACCACTTCGACGACGCCGGAGTCGGCCTTGCTGATCTGCACCCAATCTTCGCCAGTGCCGCTGTACCGACGAATTGTTCCGTCCTTTTCGCGCAGATACACCGTCGGATTTCGGAACGTCAGCTGTATTAGACCTTGAGTGACCTCCTCGATTTGCGCCGCAGCTATAGCAACCGCGTTTGAATTCGAGCCGATAAGGGTCCACCGATTTTTCTTGTACTGCCAGATTCGGCCGTCCTCGCTACGTGCGTACACATTGACAGAAGGTGACCTAAACGTAAAAGGATCGACAGGCAAGCCGGACTGATATTCGGCGGCCGCGATTTCGACTACCTTGCCAATTTTGTCGGTGCTTGAGATTTGGCTCCATTGGTCGCTGTCGAGTGCAGAGATTTCACCTCTGCCGTTCAGCGCGAAGACCTTATCGGAGGCGGCGGCGATACCTACTAGGCCGGGCAGGGATAGGACCAGCGTCCAAGATGACAGTGGGAATCCCCCATACCGGTACACTCGCCCGCTGCCGTGCACCGCATAAAGACGGCGGTCACCGCACACGATCCCGACTGTTGCTGGGTTGTTGCCGATCAGTTCGCAGTGCGAGGGTGAATCTGCGAGGTTGATCTGGTAGATGCGTCCGCCCTGGCAGAGTTGGTAAAGCCGCTTACCGTCGCCATCAATTTGAATCGAGCCAGAATCTCGGCTCTGGACCGCCCAGTTTCCAGACATACCGCACCCCCTGTCCCCTCAAAGGAACCTGCGGGCGCCCGAGTCAATACGTCAATACGAGGAAGGCGTGAGCCGGCATCCGTTTGAACGAGTGATACCCACGAAATTAACACTGCCGTCGTCCTTGCGCTGAAGTACTGGACTACCCAATCTTCCGATGTTCGGTTTGAGCGCAGTCGGGACTATCCCCGCGGTGGACGACCCGGTGGGAAGACCAGCTGACGGTCAGCTCCACATAGGGAGGTCTTCGACGGTGGTGCCGGCGTCGACGGCGTATTGGGCGGCTTTGTCGGCATCGTCGAGCAGGAAGACCCGGTTGCCCCAGGGCTTGCCGGGGACCCGGACCAGGAACGCGTACTCGGCGACCTTGTTGTCTTGGCGCCGAGACGGTGGCCGGCGTTCGGTCAGCGATGGTGCGTCAGTCACGGTCCTACCGGGCGGTGACATCTCATTCTTCGGGCGTGTGGCCTGCGGTTCTTCCACAACGACGCAGGTCGTTTACAAGCTAGCTTTCGCTCGACCCGCTCTCGATGCTTGACGCCCATTCGCCTGGGCCTGGCGGGTCAGGCGGTCGCGGGGCCGCGGCGGCCGTCGACACTCGGCCCTTTGCGGGTGAGCGCGTCATCGGCGGCGGGGCGTGGTCGCGACCTACCATGGAGATGGCGATGGGGATGCGCCGCAGGAGGGCAACAGCCGATGTCTGAACAACTCACGCTCGACGCGTTCGACACTGACGCCTTCGCCGGCGTGCACGAGGAGGCCGAGAGCACCCGGGGGTGGCGTGGCCCGGCGGCGTGCGACATCGTCGGTATCACCTATCGGCAGCTCGACTACTGGGCTCGCACCAACTTGGTGCAGCCGTCGATCGCCAGCGCCACGGGTTCGGGCAGCGTCCGCCTCTACAGCTTCGGTGACCTGGTGGTGCTGCGGGTGGTCAAGGGTCTGCTTGATGCGGGCATCTCGCTGGCGAACATCCGCACCGCGGTGGCGGCGCTGCGTGGTCGCGGCGTCACCGACCTGGCGGGGTTGACTCTGGTCTGCGACGGTGTGTCCATCTACGAGTGCACATCGGCTGAGGATGTCGTTGATCTGCTTGCCGGCGGCCAGGGCGTGTTCGGTATCGCGGTGGGCGCGGCCCTTCCTGACCTCCGCGAAAATGTGCTGCAGTTTCCTTCCGAGGCCGCAACCGGTGTCGTCATTCCTGGTACGGTGCCTGACGAGCTCGCCCAGCGGCGTGCTCGCGCCGCCAGCTAAACCTGCTGTATCGCAGCGTATTTGACCGCCCGGTGGCGGTTACGTGGTCGCGGGCGGGCACGAACACCCGTGGTGACACCGCGTCGTCATCGTGGGCCGTAGTACTGCCACCACCACTGGGCGTATGCCTGCGCCTGTTTAGCTTGATCCTCAAGTTTGCTTCGCGCACTCCAATTGTGCGCTATGGCAACCCAATTCATGATCAGGATGGAAAGGAAACTCCACCATCCGAGGGTGAGATTGTGGGTCTGGGCTCTACGCAGAGCCGCCCTACACTGCTCGTGCGTTCCCGTGACGACCTGCCGCTGATTGACGAACATAACGAGCGCACCGGTGTGTGTCATCGTAGTGACCTGAAAGACGGGAACGGTCGGCGGAGCCTGGGGAGGCTGCGTGTGCGTTCTAGCGTCCCCGATCTGTTCCGGACCGGCCTGCCACTGTTGCGGGTATGACATCGAATTCTCCTGCGGATAGGGCCAATACAGGCGGCTAGCCGCGCGCCGATGTGCAAAGGATTCCGTGCGCGATACGCACCAGGGCGCCGGCCTGTGCCGGATCTACGCCATTCTGAGCCGCGATCGTGTCGGTCGCGCCCTGAGTGCCACGTCCGGTCATGAGCAGTTGGCACCCGTAGAGCCCGGCCTGCAGAACCTGGTCATCTGAGCCGGGATATCCTGCGCTGCGAGCCTGATTGATAAAGTTCTGCTGCTCTGGGGTGATGGGGATGGGCCAAGCCGAAGCTGTGCCGGCTGTGGCTCCGAGTGTGGCCGCCGCGGCCAGGGCGGCAGTGGTGATTCGGATGGCATAACGACGTGACATGAAGTCTTCCTCTCCCCTGGACCACCGCCATCGCCTGACTGGGATGCGTCGAAGTGGCCTCCATAGCCAGCGTAAGCGGCACGAGTACCCCCTCCCGACACCAATTTCGGGCCGTACCAACAGTTCCGGTCCAGGTTGGTTGGTGACCTGCGCCGGGTGCGCAGTGCATGGCCCGACGCCGCTGCGCGCGAGACCCGTTCGCGCGCAGCGGGTTGGCTTATTTCTGGGACAGGGTCAGTGGGGAACGTGTCAGGTCTACGGTGCCGTTGATGTACATCGATTGTTGATCAAGGGTTTTGGTGGCCCCAGCGTGCCACTGGTCGGCCCCGGAGACGTTGTTGAAGAATGCTTGCCCTGACACCCTCACCGTCAAGCCTGCGGATGAGTAGTTGTCGATGTTGTCGATTTTGATGCGGCTCAGGTCGGCTGGGCCCCAGTTGACCGTGCCGTCCACCACTCCGAAAGCCACTGTGTCGCATGGCTTCGGCGGTGCCGCTGCGTGGGAGTTGGTGCACGCGTCGGTGATGGTCTTGACCTGGGCCATGATGGCTGTCTTGGCTGCGTCGGTGACCGTGTAGGTCGGTTGTAGCGATGCGCTCGATCCTCCGGTCAAAAGCTGGTCCAGGAGAACCGGTTTGGTGGTCACGGTGATCCACTGGTTGCTGGAGGCGACGTCCAGGAAGCCGGGGAAGACGTAGGCGGGGTTGCCGTTCAACGGTTTTCCGAAGATCGTCACGGTGTTCGCCGCGGCCTGGTTGCCCAGGCCCGAGCTGGTGGCTTCCACTTTGATGGCGGCCCGCTCCAGTTTCCAATGGTCCCCGTCTTTTTTGGCCGTCAGGGTTGTATCGGACGATTTGTCTCCGAAGTTCACCGCCACGTGGACCTGGCCGAAGCTGATCGCCGAGTTGCCGCCGGATGCCGAGCTGTCGCTGAGGATGCGGATGTTCGTGATCGGCCATTTGGCGATCTGCTGCTTGAGTATGTCGTCGGTCAGGAAGTCTTTCGAGGCCGGCTGGTCGCTGCTGAATGCCAGAGCGCCGTTCGCGTCGCCGCGGGACAGTGCCTCGAGGTAGCCCTTGACGGCGTCGCCGGCGGAGGCGGCGCTGTCCGGGCCGGAGCTGCTGCCCGTGTTCAGGAACGTCCAGCCGGCAGCGCCAACGATGGCGACGACGACCGCGATCGCGGCGGCGATGAGCAGCGGTTTGCGGTTCTTGGCCGGTGCTGGTGGCTGTCCGTACCCGTTGGTTGCCGGCGGGGGCCCGTAGCCCGGCGGCGGCGCGACGGGCTGTTGCGGGGCCAGTGGCTGGCCGTAGGCGTTAGTCCCTGGCTGCGGCGGAACAGTGGGCGGCACTGGTGGCTGCTGCGGGGCGATCGGCTGGCCGTAGGCGTTCGTGCCGGGCTGGGGTGGCGGATAGTTGCCGGCTGGGGCCTGCGGCGGCTGCGCCAGCGGCTGGCCGTACGCGTTGACCGGCCCGCCAGCGCCCTGCTGTTGGCCGGGTACAGGTGGTGTCCACCCGCCCCCGTAGCCGCCGTTACCGGACCCGGGCATGTTCGTCATTTCTTCCCTGCTCCCCCTGTGTTCGACGGGCAGATTGGTGCTGCCGTCACGCACCGTAAGTCTAGGGGTCGACGGGCCGGCGTCCCTGCACCAATCGCGTGCCACAGTCGACGCTGCTGAGCGCCTCTACCGGACGGTGACGGTCGGTGGTGACGTTTTCAGGTCAACGGTGCCGTAGATGTACATCGTGTGGTTTTCGGGCGGGCGCGGCTGGCCGTCGCGTCCCAGACCTGTGACGTTGTTGAAGTCCGCCTGCCCCATCACACTGGTCTTCAATCCCTGGTACGGGTCAAGGGTGGTGACGATCTTGAGGCGGCTGAAATCGGCCGACGGCCAGTTGACGGTTCCGTCTTGCATTCCGACAGCCACGACGTTGCATGGCGACGGGGGCCTATGTAGACGGGAGTTCGTGCAGGTGTCCGTCACGGCTTTGACGCCATTGAGGATCGCGGCTTTCGCGGCGTCGGAGACTTCGTAGGTGGCCGCCAGGTACGCGGACGTTCCCCCGGTGGCCAGGCCATCAAGCAGGATCGGTTTCGTGGTCACCGCGATGTTGGTGTTCGACGAAGCCACGTCCAAGAAGCCGGGGAACACGTAGATAGTCTTGCCGTTCAACGGCTTCCCGAACATCGTCAGCGTGTTAGGAAGTTCCTGGCTGCCGACGCCAGCTGTCGTGTCGAGTTTCACCGTTGCGTGGGACAGTCCCCAGCGGCCGTCCTGCTTTTTCGCCGTCAGTGTCGTATCGGAGGTCTTGTCGCCGAAGTTCACCGCGACGTGCACTCGACTGAACCCGGTGACTGAATTGAGAGGCGTTGACTCGTCGTTCAGGACGCGAATGTTGGTGATCGGCCATTTGGCGATCTGCTTTTTCAAAATGTCGTCGGTGACAAAGTCTTTCGAGGCCGGCTGATCGTTGCTGTACGCCAGGGCGCCGTTCGCGTCGCCGCGCGCCAACGCTTCGAGGTATCCCTTGACGGCGTCGGCCGCCGAACCGGCGTTCCCTGGGCCTGAGCCGCTGCTGCCGAAGAATTTCCAACCGACACCGCCGGCAACGGCCAGAACGAGGACGATGACCGCGGCGATCACCAGTGGCTTGCGGCTCTTTCTGCGCGGAGTGGGTGGCTGCCCGTACGGATTGGTCGGGGCGGGTTGCCCGTACCCGGCTGCCGGCGGCAGCGGTCCGGCGGCGTGGCCGTAAGCGTTGACGCCCGCCGCGGGCCGCTGCGGCACGATGGGTGGCACGGTGGGCGGGGCGGCCGGCTGGCTGGCGCCGCCCCACTGCCCTGTACCCGGCTGCTGACCTACTGTCGGTGGTGTCCAGCCGCCCCCGTAGCCCCCGTGGCCGAACCCAGGCATGTTCGTCATCGCGCGTGCTCCCCCTGTTTGTACGCAGCTCGACGCTGCGTGACGCCAGTTTATTGGAGCTGGCGGGGGCTTCCGGTCACCAGTTTCGGTATGCCGGTCGCTTGTTTCACTGAGCGGCGTCGAAGGCCTCGACCACTGATGCAGAAATGCGGCCCCGCTCGGAGACCTTGTGGCCGTTGTTGGCAGCCCATGCGCGGATGGCCTTGGCGCGGCTGCGTTCATTGGTGTTCGCGGTGGTCTTGCTCGTCGCGGCCTTGCTGGCTGGCGTGGCCTTGCGGGCTGGCGTGGCCTTGCTGGCTGGCGCGGCCTTGCGGGCCGGTGCCGTCTTGCTCGCGGCTGCGGTCGTGCGGGCCGGCGCCGACTTGCGTCCTGCGGTGTTCTTTGCCGGTGTGGCGGGTTTGTCTGTCCCCGTGGACTTTTGAGTGCGAGCTGCGGGCTTGGCCTTTCCCGCGCGGGCCACCTGCGCCTGTGCTTTCTTGGCTGCCTTGATCCACGGCGCGATGTCCTTGTCGAACTGGGAACCGTGCTGTTTGGTCAGTACCAAAGTGTATGTATTTCCTCGGTACGAAAAGTCAACGGTGTCAACGTTCTTCGGGTCGATGTCGGTGTTGTCGAGGTCGTCCACGTAGTCGGTCGTGACATATGCGGGCATTGGCTCACTTTCTTTGAGGTTCGATCGAGACTATCGCGCTGCACCAATGAGCGTCTTTTTCAGTGTCGCGTGGCTGTACCAGGTAGACGGTCAGACGGCAGGAAAATGGCCGGCGCGAAGTCGCTGGACCGCCACCCCGTTGCCCAGTTCACCGCGCGCGGCGGGCGTCAGCCAGTAATAGCGGATCATCCAGAACAGCGCGGCCCCGTTGGGGGCGTACAAGCTGGCGTTGGCGATGACCGCGGGCTCGCCCCCGCGCGGCCAAAAGATGATGGGGCGCAGGTTCTTTCCTTGCACACCGGTGCCGGTGATGTTGACGATATCCGGCCACGGCAAGGTGAACGCCGTGACCGCATCGTGAAATTCAATTCCTGCCGACGAGAGCCGTAACCCGGGTCGGGGGCGGCGGGCGGCCCGGGCCATCGCGCCTAAACCGAGGACAGCGCCCACCACCATCACCGCGAAGAACCCCGCGCTGCGGGCCCTCACGTCCGGGAATTCGCCGCCCATCTGCGAACCAAACAGCAAATAGCCGGCGACGGCGACCAGGACGGCGCCGAACCACACGGTGACCCATCTGATGCCGGCCGCCAGGGCGAGGCTAGTGCCGGTGCCGTCGACGCTGGCCCGCAGACGTCCGCGACGAGTGAACATCATCACGATCCACACCGTCGGGATGGCGAAAATTGTTGTTGACACTGCGGCGATGGCAGCTGCAGCCCAGTGTCCGTGTGCCACAGCTAGAACGGCCTTCACCGCGAAGTACATGCCACCAACGGCCGCGATCGCCAGCATCGACCCGAAAAGCCGGTAGCGGTTGTTCCAGCCGTGCGGCTGAGGCAACTGTGTGTTCACTTCTGCATTGTCGTTGACCACATAGGGTGCGGGGATGATCGAGGACAAGGGACACGATTCCGAGGCGATATTCACCATGGAACCGGTGGAGGCTCTGATCGCGATGGCCAGGCTCATCGTGACCAAACAACGCTTCCTCGCCGACGCCGCCCGCGCGTACACAGCCCTGTCTCCGCAGATGAGGCAGACCCCCGAAGGCGCCGCGCTCCGGACCCATCTCGATGCGCTACGTCAGCGGACCGCCGAGGCATTTCCCTCTATGGTGGCCAGTCTTCGTGTCGCACTGGAGGCGTACGACACGTTCGGCCCGGGCAAGGTCACCGTCGATGAGCCTGACGAGGCCGCGCTGTGGAACAACAAGCATTATGTCTGGACCCAAGAGTTGACCGTGCCGCCGCTGAACGAGTGAGCATCAGCAGCACCGGACACCGGCCCCATTTTTGGGGCTGGGCGGCGGGCCCGCGTAGTTCTACCGATGCCGAGCGCCCTGATGGGCACCAATACTCGAGGCATGTCTGCATGGAACGGTGAACGCCGTCGCCGGTCACCGATTCGCCTGGTGATCGCCGCGGCGATGGTGTTGGCGATCGGAGCTACGGCGGCTAGCTGCATCTTTGGCCGCCGCGGCGACGCCGAGGACCTCGACCGTCACGTCCGCGCGATGCCCGGGGTGGCCGACACCGACATGACCTATGTCAATTCCTTCACCTCGGGTGAGCGCTTCGACCTGGATGTAACGCTGCGCCAGGACATCACGGAGTCGCAGATTCGAGACATCGGAAAGTTCTTCGCCGGCCGCACCGACGAGACCGGGTTGGCCGACCGCTCCGCGCAGCTGTGGCTGCGCCTGCCGATCGTGCCGCCGCCAGCACCGGAGAACCTCTACGCGCCGGACTACCAATCAGCGTCCTTCTCCCGGGGCTACTTCAACACCGCCCACAGTCCCACCGGCGACGAGATCGCCGACGCCGCCGCAGCCTGGCTGCGCGTGGCGCGTTCACCGATCGTGGCGAACGCCAGCCTGACCGCGCCGACCTGGGGCGGCGCGGGTGACAGCCGCCGGGTCACGATCACGCTGAAACCGACCGCGACTCAGGCCGAAGCGCTGGCCCTCCAGGCCGGCGAACCGATGCTGTCGGACGCCAATTGGGGTATCTCGATCCAGGACGACCCGACGTCGCGGCCGCACGACTACTTCGCGAGCCCGCGACCTCCCAGCGATCACGACCTTCGGACCTGGCGAGAGGTCAGCGCACTCATCGGGTCCTACTACGAGGCGACCGCAGAGGCCAACGTGCCGGCCGCTCCGGGACAGCAAGCCGAGACCGAGGTCAAGTTCGCGATCGCCACCGACCCCGGCAGCCAGCCGCGCGCACGGCAGATTGCGTTCGGTGTCCCCACGCTCCTGCAACAACTCGGCAGGCCCGTCGCGGTGACCATCCGGACAGTCGACGGGCCTGCCGAGTTCATCGTCGGCGGCTGCTACCGGCACGACGAGAAACACCACCGTCTTCCTCTGGAGCTTGAACTGTCCGCCATATTTGAAAAGTGCTGACGCGCAGTGCGATACGTGGGCTGGGTGTATGCACGTGCCGAAGGTAATGCAGCCTGCATAACCGTGCACCGTACGTGCTAGGCGAGTTCTGCTGTCCTGATTGGGCGGTGGGGTTGCGTGTGTCCGAATGGTTCCGGTTCGCAGGGATCGATGCGCCCTAACTTGTTGGGTAGCAGGCTTTCTCAGAGTCGGAGGGCAGGCTGGCGTTCGCGCTCGTCAAGTGCGCGTTCACTCCTTGATCGGTCACTGATAGTTGATCGACGTGCAGTCCCAGGGGCAGCGTCTGTTTCGCCATGTAGGCGTCCAACGCCGGTTGCAGCGTCTCGACTGCTGCCCGTCCTGGCCCTTCAGTGCGCACGACGTCCAAGGCGATGGTCCCGTTGAGCGTCTTCGGTTTCACGGTCACACTGGCCAGAAAGTTGCCCAGTGTGATCGTGCCGTCCGTCGGGCTGGCCGTGACGTCGGTGAGGAGCTTTCCGGCGACCGGTACCGCAGCCCGCAGCGTCTCTTTGATGCCGTCGAGGCTCCACGTGAGGGTGGCTTCCGCCGATCCGACAGAACCCGCGGAACCGTTCACTGCGGGACGTACATCATGCAAGTCGATGACGACGGGCATACCCCGCATGCCGCGAATCCTGTTGCCCGAGGTCTGAATCCGGATCGATTTGTACGTGCCGCTGGCGGCTTGCCACAGGATCGGGGGCATCGTGGCGAACGAAACCGTTGAGGTGTCACCCGTCGCGCACTTGACGGTGTCGGCAACGACCGATTCCGCGTGATTGCGCACCAACACCTCCGCACCGATCAGGCCAGCCGCGGCGACGAGGATGGTCCCACCCACAGCAATGACGGCCTTGCGGCGTCGCGACCGGGTACGGGGTGCCGCGGGCGGGGCCGCGTACGCCGGCGCTGGTGGCAGTGGTGGTGCCACGGGATGGGTGGGCGTGGGCACGCGGGGCGGATAGGTCGAGTGTGGCGCCGTCGGGCCGTCATCGCCAGCAAAACCGGCGGCCTCGGTCTCGGCATGGCGGTATCGAGGGAACTGGATTGTCGGACCGTCGGCCGGCGTCGGCGCAGTGAATTGCCGGGGACCACGCTCACGCGGCGGGTGGTCGACCATGGAAACGTCCTCCCTGATAGTGGCCCTGCTCCTGGTTGCGGCTCATACCGCTCGGCCCACATGGTGCATGGCCTCGTCAGTGCAGGCGTTGATGAACTCTCCGCGCATGAGCCTGCCGGGCGCCAGATGCGTTCCGTTGGCCAGGTCGGTTCCTTTCGACCCGACTCGAAATGCCTCGGCGATGCAAACCCGTTGGACGTCGGACTTCGACAGCTCGTCGGTACGGCCGGCACCCTCATGCGCCTTGATCCACCGCAGGGCATACTCGCGGCCCGCCTGCCTGGACGGCCCGACCGCGTTCTCCCATGCTGTGGGCAGGTTGATCACCGTCACCGCGACCCCGATGGCGCAGAAGGCCAGCAGTGCCGTCACCGCCCACACAGGGTGGCGTGCGACGAATCCTGGGGAATCGGCCGGCACCGACGCAGGTGGTTGGCGCAGGCTGGTGCTCTGGGACGGCTGATACATGTCAGAGGTCCAGCTCGTTCCGTTCCACCATCGCAGCCCGCCGCTGCCGCCCGGATCGGGAAACCAGTTCGCGCCGGTCACCAGCAGAGCTTCCACATCATCAAATCCCCCCGCAGACGGTGCTTGACCATCAATTCTGCCTCAGGCGAAGGAGGGACCCCGACACGAGTTTTCGAGCCTTGCGGGAACATCAGGACACGAGGACTCGTTCACGACGCGATCCCTGGACGCCACGTCCGTGTCGCGGAATGCGTTGGTAGCAAGGCTCATCGGGGACTGAATGAGCCGACCGGCAACCCCTCGTTGTACCGGTCGGCTCAAGCCAGTTGCGAGGGGCGTCGATCCGAGTCAGCCGAACACCTCGCACGTGTGAGCACAGCGGCGGCGACCCCGCCGATCCAGCATGACCGGAACGGCGACGGCGAGGCCCACCACTGTGAATCCCCCTCCCGTACAGCGCTTCTCCGGCATCGGAAGAGATCACAGTGACCTGTTATGCAAGGTGTAGTCGACGAACCGACGTCCAACCGAACGCGCCAGTTCGGTGATCTAGACCACACGCCGAGGGAGGGGTAGTCACTTCCCGTGGCTACCCAGTCGAATTGGTCCCGCCGCCGCCAGATCGATCCGTGTTATCAGCCGACGATTTCATTGCGCGCGAGCGTGAACCACACGTTCGGGCCGACTTCCCAAAAATCAGCGTCGCGCAGCGCTTCAGGGAGCGAGGCGCCGAGCGCCGCATACAGCTCCCCGACCACCTGCGGGACATCAGTCATCGACGCACCAGCGAGCGAGCACACACGCGTTCGATGCTCGGACTGGTTGACTTCGATGCGCCACGCGTAGGAGTTGAATTCGAGGCCACCGACCTCGTCGTTGCATCCGACGTAGACACACCCGTACCGGTCGGCCACTTCCGTGGCCAGCGTCTTCGTGCGCTGGGCGACATTGTCGCCAGCCAATCGGTCCGGATCGCCGAGCCACAGCTGCCACACGATCCATCGGTATTTATCGCATTGGGATACAAGGTTGGCCGAGTCCCCAGGGTGCCCGGTGCGATTGATGCGTCCGGCTGCCTGAATCATCGCGGCGTACTCCGACCGAACATGTTGCCCTCGACCATCTTCGTTAGGCATGACAGATCAGATCCTTTCGACCCGACAGGGACGAACGCACTGTTTCCACCCAAAATCATGTCACTTTTGACCTCGCGCGAGAGCTCAATTGCGAACATGACGTCCTGTTTGATAACTGACAAAGAGCGTCGACCGACCCCGCAGAAATTGGTGCAACCCAGCTCAAACACTGTGAGCTACGGTTAGCCCTGGACTGACCAACGAGGGGGGATGTCATGAGTTCGGGAATGGTCGCGCCACCGCTGGTGGTGCGCCTGGGCGACGCGATGTTTACGTTTCCGCCCGGCAAAGAGGTCATCGTGGGCCGCGGCGAAGGCGCCGACGTACGCATCGACGTCGACGCCAAACAAGCGATTTCCCGCACCCACATGGTGTTACGGGTCGAGGGCGACCAGTGGGTGGCCATCGACAAGAGCCGCAACGGCATCTACGCCGATGACATCCGGGTGCAGACCATCCCGGTCGACGACAACATCCCGATCGCTCTCGGCTCGGCCACCGGCCCGAAACTGATCTTCAAGACCGCCACCCAGGTCGTGCCCGCAGCACGTCTGGCCGCAGCACCCTCGCCGGCGGCGCCATCTCGGCGTCCTGTGCCCCCGCCAGCGCGTGGGCCGCAGCCCCCACACCAGCCACCAACCGCTGCGCCGCCGGCTCGGCCGACCGGCTCCGTGCCGCAGCCGCGGCCCACCGGGACGCAGCGCGGACCAGTACCGCCTGCGCCCCAGCAGTTTTCGCCGCCACAACCGCGCCAGCAGCCCCCTGCGCCGCGGGCCCCGCAGGGTCCGCCATCCGGGCCACCATCGGGGTCGATTCCTCGTCCTGCTGGCCCGCCGCCGCGCCCCGCCGGGCCGCCGCCGGCCGCAGGCCGCCAGCCCGCGCCGGTATGGCCGAACCCCGCGGCAGCACCAGCGGCTCCCCCAGCTCAGCGCGCTCCGGAGCCCTCACCGGCCGACGAGGCGGACGCGCTGGCCAAGGTGACCGGAATGGTCAAACGCGTTATGCCCCAACGTGGAACACCCGCCCTGCCGCCTGGGGCCATCACCATCGGCCGGCACTCCACGTCGGCGATCCGGGTCGATGACACGCTCGCGTCGCGCACCCACGCCTACCTGCTACCGGCGCCGACCGGCATGCAGATCCACGACAATCACAGCAACAACGGCATCTTCGTCAACGGCGTGAAAGTGCCGGCGGCGACGCTGCAGCCCGGCGACGTCGTCACCATCGGCAACACCGACCTGGTGTTCACCGGCGCCACGCTGGAGCCGCGCACCGCCGCAGCGGCCACCGGCGGCCTGCAAGCCCACCAGGTTGGTCTGACCATCGACGGCTACCAGCTGCTGACCAGCGTGTCCTTCGCTGCCCGTCCCGGCACCCTGACCGCGGTGATCGGGCCGTCCGGTGCGGGCAAGTCGACGCTGATCAAGCTGCTGGCCGGGGCCACCCAACCGACCTCCGGTCAGGTGACGTTCGACGGTCACGACGTGCACGCCCACTACGCCTCGCTGCGTTCCCGGATCGGCGTGGTGCCCCAGGACGACGTCGTGCACCGCCAGCTCACGGTGGACCAGGCGCTGGACTACGCGGCCAAGCTGCGGCTGCCGGTCGACACCAGCAAGGCTGACCGGCGCGCGGTTGTCGAGTCGGTGTTGGCCGAGCTCGAGCTGACCCAGCACCGCGCCAAGCGGGTGGAAAAACTCTCCGGTGGCCAGCGCAAACGCGCCTCAGTGGCGATGGAGCTGCTGACCGGGCCGTCGCTGCTGATCCTGGACGAGCCGACCTCAGGCCTGGACCCGGCGCTGGACCGTCAGGTGATGTCGATGCTGCGCAAGCTCGCTGACGCCGGACGCACCGTCATCGTGGTCACGCACTCGCTGACCTACCTGAGCATGTGCGACCAGGTGCTGCTGCTCGCACCTGGCGGCAAGACCGCCTACGCCGGCCGGCCCGACCGCATCGAGGCGGCGATGGGCACCAATGACTGGGCTGACATCTTCGCCTGGGTGTCGGCCAAACCCGATGACGCGCATGCGGTGTTCCTGCACAACAACCCTGCGGCCGCGCAACCGGCGGCCCCCGCGGCACCCGCTGGGCCGCTGGGCGAACCGGCCCGTACCAGTACCAGCCGCCAGGTGCTGACGCTGATGGGACGCCAAGTCCGGCTGGTCCTGGCCGACCGCGGCTACGCGGTGTTCTTGGCGCTGCTGCCGCTGGTGATGGGTGCGCTGTGCTTGGTGGTCCCTGGCAAAAACGGGCTCGGGGTGACCAAGGCCAACGGACCCTCGCCGAGTGAGCCTGCCCAGCTGCTCAGTGTGCTCATCATCGCTGCGGTGTTCATGGGCACCGCTCTGACCATCCGCGACCTGGTGGGCGAACGCAGCATCTTCCGACGCGAACAGTCCGTCGGCCTGTCTGCGGGGGCCTACCTCACGGCGAAAGTCGTGGTCTACAGCGTCGCTGCCGCGGCCCAGACCGCGATCGTCGTCGCGCTGGTGGTGGCGCTCAAGGGCGGCCCGGCACGGGGAGCGTTGGCCTTCGGGAGCCCGGTGGCCGATCTGTACGCGGCTTTGGCACTGACGGCTGTGGTGTCGGCGATCGTCGGCCTGCTGCTGTCTGCCCTGGCCAAATCCGGCGACTGGATCATGCCGATGCTCGTGGTGATGATCATGAGCGCGATCGTGTTCTCCGGCGGCCTCATCCCGGTTAGCGGCCGCGCCGGCCTCAACCAACTGTCCTTCCTGCTACCGGCCCGCTGGGGCTTCGCGGCCTCGGCCTCCACGGTCGACCTGATGACCGCCAACGCGCTCAATACCGTCGACGACCCGCTGTGGCGCCACCAACTCACGTGGTGGCTCACCGATATGGGCATCCTGCTCGCCCTCGGCATCGCCGCCACGATCATGGTGGCCCGGCTGCTGCGGCTACCATCCACCGACGCCACTGGCACCGGCGGACGCACGACCATGTCCATCGTGGTGGTCATTGCGCTCCTGGGCGGGTTCGTGGCCGGTGCGTCGTATCTGACCCGCGGCAGCCACATCCGCGACCACGCCGCGACAGCGGACCTGCCCAACATGCCCAAACAGGGTCCGCCGCCGAGCCAAAAGCCTGTGGCCGCAGCCGATCTCGCCGGGCTACTCCCCGACGCATCGACGGTCGGCGCTGTCATGGGTTCGACCCTGACGGTTACCGGACCGAACCCGGCGACCACGCTGAGCGCCAGCACGGTCGATCCGGCCAAGTGCGCGGGTGTACCCGCAGCCGGCACCGCGCAGGTGTATGGCCCCACCAATCCGACTGGGATCGCCGGGGTGAGCTTCACCGGCAGCGACCCCAACGTGGCGGTCACCGAATACCTGCTGGCCTACTCCGACGCCGACCGCGCTGCGGCCGTCCAGAGCGACCAGATCAACGCTTGGCACCCCTGCGCACGCACCACTGCCAATCTGGCCGCCGACGGTCAACCGCCGGCGCCGGTGGCTATCGGCGAGGTCAGCTTGCCCGAGGGCCATGCCGCCGCGGACCTGACCATGGGTTCGAAGACCTGCCGACACGTGCTGGTCGCGGACTCCAACGTGCTCATCGATGTGCTGGTTTGCGGACCCAACGCCGGAGCGCATGCCGACGATTTGGTCGCCAAGATCACCGACAAAATCCACTGATCCGCGTGCGGTGATGCCGATTTCGAAATTGGCGTCGGAATGGGTGCCGATTCAGATTTAGAGTAAATGCCGGGGAGGTTCCCTGGGGGGCGCCGCAAAGTGTGTGCGGAGCGCTTCGGTTGACACAGAAAGTAGGAAACTGAATGAAGTTCCGTACGACTCTCGTGGTCGGTGCCGCGGTGGCGGGCATCGCGCTCAGCGGATGCTCCAGCGAGCCGAACGGCGGACCGGGCAAGGGTGCCGATGCTTCGCAATTGGTGTCGCAGTCGGCCGCCGCGATGAAGGCCGTGACCGGCGCGCACATCGTCATCACCGCTGACGGCAAGGTGCCCAACGTCAAGATCACCAAGCTCGAGGCCGACGTCGCCGACAAGCCGGCGGTGGCCGCGACCGGTGAAGCCACCATGGCGGTGGGCAACGGGCAGACCCAGAGCGCCAAGCTGATCTACCTGGACGGGCATCTGTATTCGGACATCGGTGAGCCGGGCAAGTGGGTTGACTACGGTCGCGGCGACTCGATCTACAACCTCGGGGTGATTTTCGATCCGAGCCAGGGCCTGGCCAACGCCCTCTCAAAGGTCAAGGACGCCAAGGAAGCCGGGTCTGACACGATCAACGGAACCGATACCACCAAGGTGACCGGCACCATTTCGTCCAATGACGTTGCGCAGCTTGCCGGTTCGCGCAAGGCCCCGGAGAAGGCACAGGACGTGCCGATCACCGTCTGGATCGACAAGAAGGATCCGCACAACCTGGTGCAGGCGCAGGTGGAGTCACCGCTGGCGCAGGACGCCAAGCTGACCATGACGCTCTCGGAGTTCGGCAAGACAGTCACCGTCGAGAAGCCTCAGGTGACCAACCCCACCGACGACGGCAACTGACCCCACCGACCCTCCGGCGCCTCGGCATGTCCGCGCGCGCCGACTGAAAGGACTTTTCCTCCAATGAAATTCACCATTTCCACCCGCCGCACCGCTGCAGCCGCCGTGGCTGTGATCGCCGCGTCCACGTTCAGTGTTATCGAGTCCGCACCCGCTGGGGCCGTCACCGGCTATGGCGCGATCGCGTACTCCTCCACGGGCGCTTCTGGCTGGGCGGTCGACTACCCAAGCGCGAGGGACGCCGCTCGGGCCGCCGTCAACCAGTGCGGCTACACCGACTGCGAAGCACTGACCACCTTCACCGGTTGCGGTGCGGTAGCCCGCAGCAATTCACAGTCGTTGGTGCACGGCGGACACGGCACCACCCTGGCCAGAGCCGAGGCCAGCGCTCTGCGGCAGCTCGGCGCATCCGACGGCTATATCGACCAGTGGGCCTGCAATTAAATCCTTTGCAGCACACCGCCACTAAGCAGCAGTAGCAGCAGCTGCATTTCCTGGCCGGTGGGTGCCGCGACGACATGGTCACTGCGGCACCCACCACCAAACTCACTAGACAGTTCGACATTTCGGGGGTCGTCGTGGACGCATCCACACCAGCGCGGCGGGGACTGCGCGCCATCGCCATCGCGGCCAGTGCAGTTCTCATGCTGTCCGCCTGCAACACCGCCACCGTCGTCACCGGACGCGGCGTGTCCCCGATCAACGACCCCACCCATGTCGCGGACCTGACCGCCGCCGATGGGCCCAGCGGCGTCAAAGACGGCGCTCCGGCCGCTACGGGAGATGTGAAGAACACTGACCACGGCCCGATCGACAAACTGGTGCTGCTCGCGATCAACGACCTGGCCGAATACTGGCAGGCGACCTATCCCACAACGGATTTCAAGGGCAAGTTCACTCCGGTCCCCAACCTGGCATCCTATGATGCCCGCGACCCCAACAGCCCCGAGATGTGCGGCGAGAAGACCTACGAGTTGGTCAACGCCTTCTACTGCCCGCCAGATAACCTCATGGCCTGGGACCGCGGTGTACTCGTCCCCGCCGGCCGCAAGTACTTCGGCGACATCTCCGTTGCCGGGCTGATCGCACACGAGTACGGCCACGCCATCCAACGCATGGCCAAGATCGTCAACAAGAAAAGCCCCGTGGTCGTGCGCGAACAGCAGGCCGACTGCTTCGGCGGCGCGTACATCTACAACGTGGCCGCCGGCAACTCGAAACGCTTCCAGGTCAGCACCGGAGACGGACTCAATCATGTTCTGGCAGGCCTGATTACGCTTCGGGACCCCAGCTACGGCCCCGATGACGAAGAACTCCTGGAAGAAGGTCACGGCACCGCGCTGGACCGGGTCAGCGCCTTTCAGATCGGATTCACCCAGGGCCCGGCAGCCTGCGCGAAGATCGACATGCGTGATGTCGAGCGCCGCCGCGAGGGTCTGCCGATGGAGCTCGACGAAGAACCCAACCGCGACAACCAGCGCCGCGGCACGGACGTCCCGCTCGATCAGGGCGTGTTCACCGTCCTGGTGGACACCCTCAACGCTGTGTTCGAGCCCAAGAATCCACCGAAAGTCAGCTTCGACTCCGCCAGCTGCGCCGACGCCAAAGGCGGTTCGCCGGCGTCCTATTGCCCGGCCACCAACACCATTGTCCTAGACCTGCCGGAGCTGCAAAAGCTCGGCAAGCCAGCCGACGAAATCAAACAGAAGCTACTGCTGCAGGGCGACAACACCGCCCTGTCCATCGTGGCGTCGCGGTACATGCTTGCGCTGCAACACGAAAAAGGTGTGCCGCTCACCGGCGGCCCAGCGGCATTGCGCACCGCGTGCCTTACTGCCGTGGCCGAACGCAACATGGTCAAACCGGTGAAGACGCCCAGCGGACAGAACCTCACGCTGGCCGCCGGCGACCTGGACAAAGCCGTCGCCGGCCTGCTCACCAACGGTATGGTCGCGACCGACGTCAATGGTGACGGCGTCATCGCCGGCTTCACCCGCATCGCGGCGTTCCGGGCCGGCCTCATCGGGAACCACGACGACTGCTACGACCGCTTCGCCTAACCACCCGCTGGCCCGACTCCCAGGCCTGCTCCGTTGAAAGAGGGGCGTCGATGAAGGCACGTGTCTACGACTACGTGGTGCTCACCGCCGATGTTCCCGGCAGTTCCGGGGACAGGATCATCCCGAAGGGCACGCGTGGTGCGGTCATCGAGGCCTATGACCAACCAACAGAGCGATACGCCGTCATCGTGAACATCACCGACGACCGATCATTGTCGGGATCGCGCCGCGACAACGTGATACTGCACCCCGATCAATTCGCCCTCGCGCCAACGGATTAGCTGGCCAAAGACCTCCCGGGCGGATTCAGCGGTGGTGGCCCGCGCCGAAGTCAACCGACAGCGCCGCCGCCAGCTCCGCGATCCGGCGCCGGTACGTCGCGCTGAGCTGGTCGAAGGCGATACCGGCGCCGGCGGCGATGTGTCGATCGAATGGCAGATCGATGACACGCCCCGGCATGATATGCCGCTCAAACTGGGCGATCAGATCCTTCATATCGACCCCCGGGCGGCCTGGCGTCACGTGGTTGATCACCACGCAGGCCCGGTGAGCGAGGTCTTGGTAACCGTTGAGGCGCAACCAATCCAGCGTGGTCGCCGCTTGCCGGGCACCGTCGACCGATGCAGTGGCAACAACGACGACGTCCGAGACGGTGGACAGCACGCCGAGGGACGCCGAGTGAAATAGCCCTAAGCCGCAATCGGCGAGCACCAGATTGTAGAAGGGGCTGACGCGCTCGACGATGCCCGTCCAGTCGTCGGCGTTGAAATCGCGCTTGGCGACACTGTATGGGTCCGATGCGATGACTTCGAGGTTGGCATCGGTCGTGCGCGTGTACGCGCGCAGCGCGTTGGAACTGTTGATGTTGTTGTCCGCCAACAGGTCTGTCACGCTCACCTCGGACGGCAGCCCGGCCCGGTCGGCTAGGTTGCCGCAGTCCGGATCAGCGTCCACGGCGAGAATTCTGTCGCCACGAACATCCGCGAGAAGCGATCCGAGGGCGACGGTGACCGAGGTTTTGCCGGCGCCGCCTTTGAGTCCGATGATCCCGATCTGGTAGGAGCCCACGACGTTGCTGCGGATGCGGGTGAACAGGTCACGCTCGTACAGCTCGTCGCGGGAGGGGCCGAGGTTGATGCGGGTCGTGGCGTAGACGGCGCGACGCCAGCCGCGCCGGGGTATCGGCTTGGGCAGGCCCCGGGCAGCCACTGTCGACACGGATTCAACCGCGGTGGGCAGGCCGAGCTCGGCGGCCGCCTCGGGCGCCATCTGCAGTCCAGCCAGCATCTGATCGTGCCCATAGAGGGTGTTGCTGGCGGGCTCCGGATAGCCGGCGCCGGCAGGCGCCGACGGGTGCGTCGGCGCCGGCGGGAGCTGAGGGAAAACCTGGGTCTGCTCCAGCTCCTCGGCGGGCCCACCAACGGTGGCCGGCACCCGTCCATGGGTGGCAATAGGGTCAATGGCGGCAGGCTTTTCGCCGTAAAACTGCTGCTCAAATTGGTTATTCATGAAATACCTCTCAACGTGTGCACCCCCGTGCACACCAAAATGTTTCGCATCGACCCTAGTCGGGGGTGCTTGCGATCGCCCTGGCACGGCGCGTCGATCGAAGGTCAACGACGGGCGGATCGTTAGCTGTGGAGTTCCACCACCTGCGCGCGCGGTCATGCTCACTTTCGTGCCGATCGATTTGTCGGACCACTTGACCTGAAGCTACCTTCATGTACAGTCGTTCAGTGAAGCTCGCTTCATGTACAACAGCACCATGCACGAAGGAGGTGCGTCACAATGACCACACCCGACCCCAACACCAGCTTCGCGCGCGAACTCGGCTTCCTCGGCCATGCGTGGGGCCCCAACCTCAGCGCCCTGGACGACGACCTCGACGACGCCGTTCGGGACTACATCAATCACCCGACCGCACCTCCCGGCGCCACACCGGAACACCGCGCGGCCATCCAGAATCTCGATGTCCGCGCCGCGGCCCTCGCTCTCGTCGCCGGCGCCCGCCATGCAGCCGCCAAGGCCCGCGAAATCGAGCTCGCCGCCGCCCGATACGCGCGCCTGATCGATCCCCCGATCACCGTCCGCCAGCTGGCCGACGCCGCCGGTATCAGTGAGCGCGCGGCAGCCGCCCGCTATCCCAACCCGCTCGCCGCACTGTCGCTCGGCGCCGCGAAAGGCGGTCAGGCGAAGTTCCCGTCGGTGGTCGCGGGCTACCTGGCCTCCTCGCTGCCCACCCTTGGGCAAGACTGAATAGTCGCCCGGCAGACCGTGGGAACTGCACGTTCGTGGCCGAGCGTGGTGCGTCGTAGGGTTGGGCGGGTGGGGCTCAGGGGGACGCGTCGTCGATGACTGCGCTGCTGCTGTCGTTGGCGGGCCTGGCGCTCCTGGATTCGGTCAACGTGTTGAACATTGGCGTCGTCTCGGCGGTGATCTACGGCAGCCGGTTGAGTCGGCAGTCGGCGCTGCCGGGTGGGGTGAGCTTCATCGTCGGGCTCCTGGCCGCGACGACCCTCTTTGGTCTGGGCGTCGTGCTCGGCCTGGGGCTACTTGCTGATCTGACCACGTTTCATCTGACGCCCACGGTCCGGTTGTGGGGCGAGCTCGCGCTTGGGCTGGTGCTGATCGTGGTGGCCTTCGTCCCGTTGACGGCGCAGACAGCGGCTCCGGGGTGGGCTCTGGCGGCGATGCGCGAGCGTCCGTGGTTGCTCGGGTTCCTGGGCGCCGCAATCGGTTTCGGGCAGGCGCCCACCGCGGTTCCCTATTTGGCGGGGCTGGCGATGATCTCGGCGATGCACCCGCTGCCGCCGGAGTGGCCGGTCATCGTGGTGGTGTATTCGGCGCTCACGGTGCTGCCGTGCGTGGTGTTGCTCGGGCTGTCGACCCGTGCGAGCAGGCAGGCCGATCGACTTCAGCGCTGGCTCGTGCGTGGCCTCACGCGGTACGGGCCGCTCGGGGTTCGCTTGTTGTTTCTGGTCGCTGGTGTCGCGATGGTCGCTGATGCGCTTGTTCACGCGCGCCGATGGTGGTGACGCTGGGGCCTGTGACGCCCTGGTCGTGCCGTGTACTTCCCTAGGCGCACACTGACATTCGGATGACCAAGCCGTGGTACATGGCCTCGACGCACGTGAGCAGGGCACGCGCCTCACCCATGTCCTCGTCGATGGCCAGGCCGGCGAACTCGAGTCGCAGCTTCCCCAGTTGCTGCAGTAGCCGCAGCATCGTGTGGGCGGCGCGGGGATGGTCCGGTGCCGGCACCACCATGACGTCTTTGATCACTTCCTGCAGTTGCGCGGTGGCCTGCTCGTAGCGGGTCGGCTCCGGTTCGGAGGGGTGCGTTTCCGTTTCGGCTGGGGCGTCGGTCGTGGGGGGCGCGGTGGTCGCTGGCGCGGTGATGTCTTCTGCGTGGACATAGTGGAACGTGATGGGGATGCCGTTGGGGTTGGCCAGGTGCACGGTCATTCCATCGACGACAGGCGTCGAGTGACGGACCCGGACGCCGTCAACGTAGATGCCGTTGCGGCTCTCGTAATCGACCATGCACCACTGTTTCTCGCCGGGGATCAGCCGGGCGTGCACCCGGGATACCGCGAAGTGCTCGACGGACAGGGCTGAGGGTCGCTGGTCGCGGCCAATGATGAACGCGCCATCGGCGGCATGCCGGATCGAGGTGTGGCCGTCGTAGGTCACCATCAGGTCGGGTCCGTCCGCGGCCGCGCTGTCCCCCATCGTCGGCCCCTTTCCGTGCTGCGGTTCGTCGGTCGGTCGCGGACGCGTGCTGCGTCGCGTGCATCTGCTCGCCGCCTTAGTTGAACCATAGCGTTATCGCAGAATTTAGGCCAGTAACCGCAGCGGTTTCGGGGCGATGACCCTGTTTGGAGCGTCTTGATGACCGGCGGTCTCCGCATGGTGCCTCTTGGTGGTCCGTGTTATTGCAGGTTATGGCGCTATTTGAGGGGTATGCGGCAGGAAGGTGGCCGCCACGCTTGCATCCGTAGCGTTGCTACGGTTAGAGTATGGCAACGCTACGGTTACCGAACTTCGAGAGAGGCCAGCCATGACCACCACCGCCAAGACCATCCGGACCACCAGCACCCGCACCCCGGCGACCGGCCGTGGCACCGTGGTCCGCCTCGCCACCGCCGCCGTCCTGGCCAGCATGGCCGCCACCGCGGCCGGCGGTACCGCTGCTGCCGCACCGTCCGCGCCGCTGCCGACCTTCACCGGCTACGGCAATGGGACCAGCGACACCACCACCGGCGACCGCAACACCAACGGCGGCGGCACCACCGATTCACCGCTGCTGTCGCCTAAGCAGGTCGCCGCGACACTCGGAGCCGGCACCTTCAAAGAGGACTGGTCGTCGACCAAACTGCGCGACAACGATTTCAACGTCTCGCCGTCGTCCTGCGTGGCCACCTACGCGCCGGCCATGGCCGAGGCGTACGGGGCCACCCCGGAGGCCGTCGTCCAGAACATCCTTGTGGACACCGGCAACGATGACGTCCGCATCACCCAGGCAGTCGTGGCCTTGGCCAGTAAGTCCGATGTCGCTGCCCAAATGAAAGCCACCGTCAAGCAGTTCAAGGCATGTGCCGGTACCACCATCTCCTTCCGTGAAGACGGGTCCAGCCCGCTCAAGATGACCAACGGCGACCCCGAGATCAACGACGACAAGACGGTGCTGTCGCTCCTGCAGCAGGACACCAAGGGCCCCCAGACCTGCGAGCGTGCGGTGGCCGGCTACCGCAACGCGATCATCGACGTCTTGGTCTGCGGCTCCGGATCGACCCACGGGCAGGGCGTCGCCGTGGCCCAGGCGCTCTCCGACAAAGTTTCCAGCCAGAAGGCCTAAGGCCCAGCCCCGCTCCCCCCGTCGGTGATCACCCCGGCGGGGGGACGCACACATTCCTGCACCTGAACCCCACCGACGTAAGGCAAGCTAACGCCATGAGCTACGACCGCAACAGCGACGCAGAAGAAACGTCCGCCTGGCCCGGCACTCAGCCACCGTTTTCTGCCCCGGTACCACCTGCTGTCCCGCAGACCGGTGCAGAGGCACAGCCCTGGCAGCAGCCCGCCCCCCAACAGAGCTCCAGTGGATGGGTTCCCCCCACCCCGCCGGGGCTGGCGCCGGGCGCACCGTTCACCGGCTACGGTCAGCCACAAACGCCCCAGACGCCCACGCCCCCAACCAATTCCGGCGGCTCCAAGAAGGGCATTCTTGCTGCAGTGGCCGTCGTTGTCGTCCTGGCTGTCGGGGGCGCGGGGTTCTACTTCTGGACGCCCATCTCCGACAAACTGCTTGGGCAGTCCTCCACCACCAGCTCGGCCACCACCAGCTCGGCCACCACGAGCGCCACAACCACGAGCTCGCCACCGCCGAGCACCACCACGGCCACCACCAGCGCACCCGCTCCCAGCCCGGGACCCGGCGCTGCGGCCACCCCCGCACCCAGCGCGCCGCCGAAAGCCGCTGAGCCCGTGGACCCGGCCGACCTGCAGTCCTATCTGGCTACAGCGGACGTACTCTCGCAGCGATTCGGGGGCGCCGACATGCAGCCTGTGGGCTTGGGCAAACAGCCCGAGAGTGATATCGATGTCAGCCCGTTCAAGTGCTCGGGCGCCGCCGTCCCCGGCATCGCCCAGGCATGGAGTGGCAGCGGGTTCACCGGCTTCGTGCTACAGGTCGTCAACGACAGTGCCGGCGCACACAAATTCGTGCAGACGCTGGGCACATTCCGCACTCCAGAGGACGCCAAGGCCTTCGTCGACCGCCAACTGCGCCAGTGGCAAGACTGCGCCAACACCGCTCTCACCATCACCGCCGCCGGCAAGAATGACCACGCCACCTTGGGCGCCGTGACCACCACCGACGGGGTGAACACCATCGTGCTCACCCCGCCCGCGGCGGGATCGCGCCAGTGTGAACGCGCCATGACCTCGAGCAGCAACGTGGTGATCGATGTGCGGGCCTGCGCCGTGAATGTCGGCACCACCGGATCGTCCATCGCCCGCGACATCAGCCAGAAAATCGCCGGGCCACGCTAGCCAGCAACGCGTACGCGAGCGGCCGCCGGCATATGCCACAGTTAGGGGCGACACCGGCGGCCGCTCACACGGCAACCACGCAGGGGGAACTCGGGCCTGGTCCGAGCATGAGGTAAGGGGACTGTGCGATGAGCGCACCAGAACAGGGAAGCAGCGGCGCGAATCCGGAGAATGGTCCGGCCGCGGGATTCGAATCGACAGGCCTGTGGCCGATCGACGACCCCGAGCAGACCACCCACATCCAGCGCCCACCGGCCACCTGGCCGGCGCCCGAGTCATCGGCCCCCGGCGAACCTTCCGCGCCGGCATCGGTCATCACCCCACCGCCGGCCGCTCCAGCGCCACCAGCTGCCGACCCTGCACCACATGTGGACCCGGAGGCGACCTCGGTGGTGCACCGGCCCACCGGTGACTACACCCAGCCGTGGGCAGCCACCACACCATCAGCGCCGACGTCACCGGCACCCGCCCCTGGGTTTCCGGGGTACCCGCCGCCCCACGAGTCCGCCGGCGGCTATCACCAGCAGTACGGCGGTTACCCGCAGGGCGCGGGATACCAGCCGGCACCCGGGTATCCCCCAGGACCCGGTGGCGCCCCCGCCGGTTACTCGCCCAACCCGGGCTACCCGCAACCGCAGCAATCGGCAGCGGCCGAACCTGCTCCGGGTAGCTTCGAGTTCACTCCGGTCATCGCGACACGTTCTGGCCGGCGCCGCCCCGTCTGGCTCATCGGCGCCGGCGTCGCGGTGATCGCCGTTGCCGCGGTCGGCATCACCGGCTTCTGGAAGCCCGGCTTTTTCGTGACGCGACAGCTGAACGTGTCCAAGGTCCAAGAGGGCGTGCAGCACATCCTGACCGACCCGAACACCGGATACGGCATCAGCGGCGTCAGTGGGGTGTCGTGCAACGACGGGCACAATCCTTCGGGGGATCAGGGAACCAAATTCCGCTGTTCCCTCTCCGTCAACGGTGCGCAGCACTCCGTAGAGGTGAGTGTCGTCGATGATCACGGCACCTACCAGGTCGGCAAGGTCAGCTAGCCACACGCTCGGATTTGCGCCCCACATCACCGGATACGTAGTGGACCTCGGTGGCGCCCCCAACACGGGCAGGCCCGCCGTGTGCACGCGGACATCGTGGGTGGCCGCGACCGACCGCGCCCACGATCGTGACGCCGGTCGGCCAGTCCGTCGACATCACGATCACCAGCGCGACAAAGAACCGACCCCATCGCGTCCTGCGCGGACACGACGGCTAGTCAGCCAAGCGTTCCAAAGCACGTTTGGCGTACTTGCGCACATTGGAGTCCGCATCGTCGACGTAAGGCGCGATCCGCTCACGCACGCCGCGGGCCTTCATCGCAATCAATGCCCGCAGCGCGAACCATGTCCATTCGGTGTCCAGCCAAGTCAAGACGATCTCTTGCGCCTCAGGGGTTTTCACCCGGCCCATGTATTCGATGAAATCGCCGCGCGGCACCTCCGGCGGCATCTCCACGAGCAGCGCCGCGATGGTCGGGAAGTCTTTGACGGTCGCGATGCGGGCGAGCGCGAACTGCGCGCAGTCCGCTGCCCGCCTGGATATCGGCGGTCGGCGCCGGAGCTGAGCGGCCAGCAGTTCGATGGATTCCCTGTTGCCGCGGTTGGCGATGTCGTCGAGGCCGCGGATCAGGCCGATACGAACGGCGTCGCGGTGATCGGTTTCCGGACCGGGAATGCGTTCTTCCAGATGGGTGAGCCAGTCAAGGAAGATGGGGATCCCTTGCGGGACGAACCGGACATGGTCGGCGGGCTGGTTGACCGTGTAGCACGGCACACCCGCGGCGGCGAGCTCCTCCATAATCCGGCGGTCAAACCCTCTCTCGCCGTGGTGATACCAAGCCGGGAGGTTGTTCATCCAGTCATCGCCTTCGGGCATGCCCTGGTAGGTCACGGGCGGCCAGGTGCCGTCGGGCATCTTCTTTGGTGTCGACGGACGCCGCTTCGGTGGCGTTCGGCGTACCGCCCGGGCGGCCGCGACGCGGTCGCGCGGTAGGTCGGTGCTGGTGGCCTCGACCGCGGCGACGGCCTGTCGCAATGCGGTGATCACATCGTTCCGCACCGGCTCGCGCTGGACCCCCGAGGAATGTGGCGTACCGTCGCGCTCGGTCATACTGCGAGCACCCGCATATCAGGCGCCAGCAGGTCGCTCACCTGCGACCAGGGCACGGTGATCACCGGCTGGCCGTGCCCGAATTGATAGTACTGGTAATCCGCGCTATCACAACGTGCGGAATAGGTATCTGTAAGTCGGGCCTCGGCGGGCGCGTTGCCTGGCTCATCGCTCATCGGCCGCCCATACACGGTGGGCCAGATTTTCTTGGTCTGCTCGGAGAGGCGGCGGAGCCCGGCCTGGGTATCGACGAACAGGTCGTCGAGGGTAATCGGTGTGGCGGTGCGGGCGTCGATCACGATGGTGGTGACGTAGTTCAGCGGATGAGCTGCGCCCTGGTGGTAGTAGGCGCCATGGAGCACCTGCGCGACCGCAGTGGGCCGAAAGCTCACGGTCGGGGTGGAATCAAACGTCGCGTGGTCACGATCGACGTCGTCGCCGTCGAGCAGGCTTCCCATAGTTCGGCCGGACGCCACGCTGGCATTGTTGAATGCTGTTGCCACAGTGTCATTTCCGCCCGAGAGCTGCCCGACGTTGACGTGCCATCGGGCACCGAGATCGATCACCTTGGTCGATACGTCATATGTCGCGCCGTAGCTGGTACCGGTATCAGCCAGTGTGATGCCGGCGGCGACCAACGCCGCAGCGAGCACGGCCGCGACCATCGCGGCCGCTCGGGTCGTGGACATCGTCCTCGCTATCACGCCGGAATCTTCTGAGTAATCAGTGCGAGCACCGTCTGAGCAATCCGCGGGTCTGTCGACAAGTGCGGTGCACCGACTTCGACCAGCACCTGTGCGCGCAGCGCATACACGCTTACGCTACCCGGTCCGTTAACGGTCTCGGCGTACCGCGCCATCAGCGTCACCGCGTCTGGTTCGGTCAGGGTGTCGCCGGCGTCAAGCACACCGGGCGACGGGTGAGGGTGACATTGCCGTGCAGCAGCAGTGAGCGCCCCGAAGACCCGGCGGGCGGTATCGGCGTCGGGATACACGGCGATGTGTTGCGACACACCGACATTGCTTGATCCGCTGTAGCGGGTGGAGGCGAAGTTCACCCAAGTGCTGCCGAACGCCTCGTCCTCGTTGGCAAAGTGTCGGCACGGTGCCGATAGCTCAGTGTCCCTGCTGTGGTCGACCCACGGGCTGGTGCGGTCCTCGAGGGGGTTTGCGTGCAACGTGGGTCCGCCGCCATCGCCGACGATGGACTGCACCTGCGCCAGCGGCAAGAGCATGTCGCGGCTGTGTGGGACTCGCGCCGGGGACGCTGCCGCCGCGGGGACAGTGACGAGCCAGATCGTGGCCCCGACAGCGGCCACGCCACGACTTGGCCGGCTTCGCACGAGGTCGTTCCACGCCATGCAGTCTGTTCCCCCTTTTGCCAGACACCTTGGGCGGCAGGCGATCTACGTTCCGCGCGCCGGTGCGCTCAGTAGCCGGGATTGCCCAGCCAACTCGCGTCCGGGTTGACCAGGAACTGGGCGTAGTAGGACCCGACGCAGTAGACACCGTTAGCGGGGGTGGTGGCGCACGTCGTGCTCCCGTACTTGATGAAGCTGTTCGGCGGCAACACCCGCTGCGGACCGCCGGCGACAAAGCGAAGTTGGGCCGTCGAATCATAATGAGGTTCGGTATCCCCGGTGAACCAGCCGATCTGGTTGGTCCCCGCCGGTGCACCCGGGATAGATCCGGTGCAGCCGAAGCTGCCGTCCTCCCAGATACCGCAGTTCAGTCCGTTTGGACTGGAGAACCATACCCCTGGCTTGCCATCGATCTGGAAGCCCTCGAAGTCGAGCTTGGTGTAGCGGCTGATGTCGGGATAGGGCTTCTTCGGGGGATCAGCCGACGCCGGGGCTCCTCCTGCGAGAACAGCACCGGACACGGCAGCACACGCCGCGGCCGTGACAACAAATCGCTTCATCTTCTTCTGCCTTTCACTGTGGTGGGTGGTTTGGGCCCCCGTGGCCAAGTTGGTCGCGAGAATCGGACCTGGGACAGCTCGAACATGTTGCCGTCTAAGGCAACTCAGTCACCGGCGGTAGCTCCATCCGGGTACACCGCCCGCTCGGCCAATTCGGCGCCGTGAAGCTGCCGGCCCGCCCAATGGGCTCACGCCGCAGGGATCCGCTCGAACGTCAGTCGCTCCAAGGCCACACCGTTAACGAGCTCGCCGCGAGAGGTCGGATGCTGCGAGTAGAAGCGGCACAGCCAGTACAGACCGGTGCCGCCGGGCACCCAGGTGTTGGCGCTCGCGATGATCTGCCGTGTGCCGTCGCTGCATTCAAAAATGATGGGGCGCGTGCCTTTTCCGCGTTTGGTCAGCGGAGTGCTGGTGATGGCGACGATGTCATCCCAGACGATGGTGAAGGTCCGATCGCCGGGGAGCGAGTAGGCGATCCCTTCCGGCGCGAGGATCAGGGTGGGCCTGCCCTTGATGATGTTCCGCAGCATGAATGCCGCGCCGATGGTGCTGATGATGACCAGGACGATCAGGCGGCCGGCGTCTCGGCTGCTCGCGGTTGGCAGATCGTTGTGCACCTGCGACCCGAACAACAGATACAGCGCTCCACTGAGGGCCAGCGCCACGCACATCACGACGGCCCACGGCTGGGCCGGAACAGCATCGAACGTGGTGCCCGACTCGTCGTAACTGGCACGCAGCTTGTTTGACGCCGTGAACAGGACAATCAACCCGACGGTCATGATGCCGAACGCCACCGCCGCACACAGTGCGATGAGTGTTGCCAACCAATGCGACTCACCTGCTGCAGTGATGGCGATATACCCGAAGTACGCGAACAGCGAACCGATCACGGCAGTGCCGATCGAGAACAGCACACTGCGGTTCTTCCAGCCGTCAGGCTTCGGTAGCGCGCTCATGACCGCACTCGGATGTGGTTGTCCACCATGGCATTTCTCCCCCAATACTGACCTTCTGCGTGGCCTCCTCATCGATTGTCCCGCGAGTTCAGGACACTGCCCGACACCAATTCTCAAGGCCTGTGAGAGCAGCAGAGTTCGGCTAGCCCGTTCCCGCCGCGGCGGTGCGACACCGAGAGCGAAGCGCTGCTCATCGAATATGTGCGTGGGCGGTGAATCGCTTCTGACGCAAAGCGGCTCGGCTTAGCCCGGTGCGGACGGCGGACGTCAGCCGGGCAGCGTGCGACACGGCACGAGTCCGGACTAGCCGAATGGGCAGGGAAGCCCGCTGCCGTCCACGCCGCCCCGACGTCGCAGAATTCGGCCGCGCGGTAGACAGGTCACCGGGGTATGCTCTCGGCGGCTCGGCGCGCGACGTGTGGCTCGACATGCGTTTGCCGTCGTCTTCGGGCATTCGAGGCGACTGGCTTATCGTGTACTGCCCACGGTGCGGCCAGGCTGCGTCCCCCGGGACGCGGTGCCGAGTCCGGTAGCTCGCCACTGAGCGGGCACCAATGCTGGCTCCTGCTGTCTGATTAGCTTGCTCCCTGTCGGGCTCCGGTCTGATTCAATCCCCGTGGTGTCGACAGCAGGGAGCCAGCGCCGGTTGATTGGAACGACACCGATGGGGGCGATATGACTGGCCTCGGGACTATCCAGGCCGCTCCGTCGGTGGTCATCGGCGTTGATGCCCACAAACGCACTCATACATTGGTGGCTGTCAATCATCTGGGCCAGAAACTGGGCGAGTTGACTGTTGAGGCAACTGACTCGGGGCATGCAAAAGCGTTGCGCTGGGCGCAGACCACGTTCGGCCCCGATCCGGCGCTCTGGTCGATCGAGGACGTACGCATGGTGTCGGGGCGCCTCGAGCGTTTCCTGATGGATGCGGGCCTGACCGTGGTGCGGGTGCCGACGCAGACGATGGCGAAAATCCGTGCCTCCGCCCGCAGCCCCGGCAAGTCGGATCCGATTGACGCCGAGGCTGTAGCGCATGCCGCGCTCCGATATCCCGAGCTGCCGCGAGCCTGTCATGAACCGGTCTCCTACGAGATGAAACTGCTGATCGATCACCGCGCCACTTTGATCAAACAACGCACTGCCGCGATCAACCGCCTGCGGTGGCGTGTCCACCAACTCGACCCTGAGTACGACTGTGGGCCCAACCTCAAAGCCGATATCCACCGAGAGCGACTCCGCGACTGGCTGAGCCAGACCCAGTCGGGTGTGCTGGCAGAGATCGCCGCCACCGATGTCGACGAGCTCTCCAGACTGACTCAGTTGATCCGGCCACTCGAACGTGACATCGAGATGCGCATAGCGGAGGTCGCACCGAATCTGCTTGCGGTGCAAGGCTGCGGGAGCTTCGGCGCCGCCCGGATTGTCGCAGAGACAGCGAATGTGACCCGCTTTCGCACCGAAGCCCAGTTCGCCATGCATGTGGGTGTGGCACCACTTCCCTATTGGTCATCCAACAGTCCCCACGTCCACGGTGGGCGATACGGCAACCGGCAGCTGAACGCGGCGATCCATGTCATCGCCCTGAGTCAGCTCCGCAGCGGCGGCATCGGGCGGCCCTACTACGACAAACACATCGCAGCCGGCGACAGCACCAAGAGTGCGCTACGCCGACTCAAACGGCGGCTGGCGCGGGTGGTGTTCAACGCGATGCGCAAGGACCACGCGCTGAGGATCGGCTCAGAGCCCGGGCCGGCCGGTGGCGCCCCTTGAATGGCCGAACCATCGGTGTGAGTCGGCTGAGCCGGCATGCCTCATGGTGCAGTGCGGCGCGATCGCGCCGGCGCGACTGTGGCTTCAAGTTGGTTTCTAGTAGCTTTCTAGTACACCTGGACAGTGAGCCATCAGTGCAGCTAGAGCGGTCTTTCTCCCGACGGACAGAGGCCAAATCCGGTTTATAGCTGTTTTAGAGTAGGCCCGCATCCAGCCATCTGGCCGTCTGGCGGCGGTGCAGGAGCGGCGGTACCTGTCAGTTCTCAATCGGCGCGTCACACTCCTGCTCGCTGAGATGGGTAGACGACGGCGTTCTCACTCGATGTCACGAGTGGTTTTTCTCAGATTCTTGCCACTTTTCGCATGCGGTGCAGACCTCACAACATTGGTATCGCCGGACCAGCTGATGGCGCCAAGTTGGTGTAGCGAGGTTCATTTGGCCGGCGGGCACTGGGTAGCTCTCGCAGATGGCAACATGTACCCAAGGGGCGCGAATGACGACGGTCGACATGAGTGGGCAGGTCCTGACAGACCTGCGATTCGACTACTCTGTGGTGCTCTCCTTCACTGGAGGGTACGTCGTTCTCGTCGCCAGCCCCTTCATGTTGAACACCCCAGGAGCGGCCCACGATTTCACGCCTGACCTCGACCCGCCCGAAGGGCTGGCGCCAATGAACAACCTGCTCGGACAGCGCATCTTTGCAACGGAGATCGGTGCGAATGGCAGTTTGTCAATGACTTTCGACGATGGTTCGCGTCTGTGTGTGCCGCCAGATGCCAATTACGAGGCCTGGAACCTGAGTGGTCCAGGTGGCCTGTTCGTCGTGTGCATGCCAGGTGGCGCGTTGGAGACCTGGAGTGGCATCGCGCCCGAGCGCTGATCTCAGTAGTGGGGTGGCAAGTACCGCTGTCCGTTCTCAAAACCGGTGTCACATTCGATGCGACTGGCCTGCAACGATTGCAGCGTTCTCGCGGGCTGTCACACGTGGTAATTCTCAAATTCGTGTCACTTTTTGGACCGGGCCAGGCCGCCTGTCAGCGGTCACGTATTTCCCCAGGTTTGAGGGGTTGTCCGTCACGTAATTCCCCACCCTGGCTGTCACGTAATT